>JAGXLV010000034.1 GCA_018334495.1 Oleiphilaceae bacterium | reverse complement strand
CCATGCGCTGGGCAAGGTCGCCCACCGTGATAATTTCGGGAATTTCAACTTCTCTTACCATCGGTTTCGTCGGCCTTTCAAAAGCATGGCGTTTTTCCTTGGGCTTTTTCTTGGCCCGCAACGGCTTACGAAGCGTGGTGTCTTCGTCGTCTTCCGAGATAACGACCGGCTCTTCAACTGGTCGGTTACGGGGCCCACGATGACCGGCGGACTTTTTCTTGGGCTTGCCTTCGCCGGGCTCCTCAGGCGCGCGCTCGCGAACCTTTTCTTTTTTCTTCTTGGGCTTGCGATCCTTGTCCTTGGCGTTCTCAGGATCCGGTGGCGGAATCGGCATGTCAGCCGGGTCAATCACGTCACTCGCTTCCGGCGCCGCCGGCTCTGGTGCTGGCTCGGGCGGCGATGTCGGTGTCGCTGAGTCGCCAGTGACAGCCTGAACACCCGGTTCACCTTCTGGCGCCACCTGCTGAGATTCCTCGAACTTGACCGGAGACGGTTCTTCCACGGGCTGGACCGGCGGCGCAGCCGGTTCCGGCGGGGCTTCAGCCGCTTGCGGCGCTACTTCTTCCGGTTCAGCCTCGGGCTGGGTTTCTGCGCGCTTGACATAGGTCCGCTTCTTACGCACTTCAACATTGACCGTCTTGGCACGGCTGGCGCCACTGCCGGCCTTCAATGTCGTCGTGGTTTTGCGCTTCAGTGTAATCTTCTGCGGTTCAGCGTCAGATTCGCCATGATTCTTTCGCAGATAGGTCAGCAGCTGCTGCTTTTCGTCGTTGGTTACAGAATCATTTTCCGAGCGGGCTTTCAGGCCAGCCTCGACCATCTGACGCAGCAAACGATCCACGGGAGCGCCTACATCATTGGCCAGTTGTTTTACCGTTACATCTGCCATACTGGTCCTCCTCCCGATTAAGCCTGGTCCTGAAACCAGGGGGCACGTGCAGTCATAATAAGTTGGCCTGCACGTTCGTCGTCCATTCCATCAATTTCGAGCAGATCGTCCACGGACTGCTCAGCAAGATCTTCCATTGTGCGGATACCTATCCCGGCCAGCTTGAAGGCCAGCGAACGATCCATACCTTGCATGGTCAGAAGATCCTCTGCCGGCTCGCTGCCTTCAAGAGCCTCTTCACTGGCCAGCGCCTTGTTAAGCAGCGCATCTTTGGCACGACGACGGAGCTCAGTCACTGTGTCTTCGTCAAAGCCCTCTATAGCAAGCATTTCGTCCATGGGTATATAGGCAACTTCCTCGATCGAGGTGAAACCCTCGTCAATCAATACCGCCGCAAAGTCTTCGTCAACATCCAGGTGACCGGTGAAGTATTCAAGCAGACGATTCTGCTCCTCTTCCTGGCGCTCACCTGCTTCTTCCTCGGTCATCACGTTAAGCGTCCAGCCCGTCAGCTCACTGGCAAGACGAACATTCTGGCCGTTGCGGCCGATGGCCTGGGCCAGGTTGTCTTCGGCAACCGCCACTTCCATGGTGTGGCCGTCTTCGTCCATCACAATGGACGCCACTTCCGCAGGCGCCATGGCGTTGATGACCAGCTGAGCAGGGTTATCGTCCCACAGCACTATATCGACCCGTTCGCCGTTCAATTCGTTGGACACGGCCTGCACACGTGAGCCGCGCATGCCCACGCAGGCTCCCACAGGGTCGATGCGACGATCGTTGGTCTTGACCGCGATTTTAGCCCGGGACCCCGGGTCACGGGCAGCGCCACGGATCTCGATAAGGTCTTCGGCAATTTCCGGGACTTCAATGCGGAACAGCTCAACGAGCATGGCCGAACTGGTGCGGCTCAAAATAAGCTGCGGGCCGCGATGGTCGGTGCGGATTTCCAGCAGCAGTGAACGTACCCGATCCCCCATACGAAAGGTTTCGCGGGGAATCAGATGCTCTCTCGGCAAAAGTGCTTCCGCATTGGCGCCAAGATCGACGATCACATTGTCGCGGGTGACTTTCTTGACAATGCCGGACACCAACTCGCCGACACGGTCCCGGTAGCTGTCCACAATTTTGGCGCGCTCGGCTTCCCGAACCTTCTGAAAAATAATCTGCTTCGCGGCCTGGGCCCCGATGCGACCGAAGGCAACGGATTCGACCTTCTCTTCATGAATATCGCCAGGGCGAAGCTCGGGATCAATTTCCTCGGCCTCCTGAAACGTCAATTCGCTGCCCAACGCCGGCACCGCCTCGTTATCCACAACCAGCCAACGGCGAAAGGTTTCGTATTCGCCCGTACGTCGGTCAATGGAGACGCGGATGTCCGCCTCCTCGTCTTCGTACCGTTTCTTGGCTGCAGTCGCGAGCGCCAGTTCGATTGCCTCGAAAATAACTTCCTTATCAACACCTTTCTCGTTAGAGACGGCCTCGACTACCAGCAAAATCTCTTTACTCATTGGATTGCCCTGCCTTTGATAATTAAACTCGCAGTCAAACGAATTACTCGAATACCGGAACGATGTTCGCGCGATCGATACTGTCAAATGGCAACAGGTATTCGTGGTCATCAACCACCAAAACCACATCGTCCTCTTCAACGCCTTTAAGCAGCCCCTGAAATTTGCGACGTCCTTCGAACGCCATGCGGAGACGCAACTGGACCTGATGGCCTGCAAATTCCTGGTATTGTTCGAGCCGGAACAGCGGGCGATCCATGCCAGGCGATGACACTTCCAGCGTGTATTCGCTCTGAACCGGATCTTCGACGTCCAGAACGCCACTGATCTGTCGGCTTACCTTGGCGCAATCGTCCACGCTGATGCCGTTGTCAGCATCATCGATATAGACCCGGAGCAGGGACAGATGACCCTGGGCGCGAAACTCAAGTCCCCAGTATTCATAACCCAGGCCTTCAATGACCGGCCTCAGGATTGTTTCAAGTTGCTGCAACTTTGCTGACAAGTAACTATCGTCTCCGTCGTTGAATTTGTTGATTGCACAAACAAAAAAAGGGCTGCAAATCAGCCCTTTAATGCACCAGGACCTGCTGCGCCAGGCCCCGTAATCAAAAAGCCCTGAAATCCTGCACCGCCTGCCACGCGAAAACTCAGCGCTGCATGACGGCCTTCGCGGGGCCTTTTGTAGCAAGAACGTACAGAGGCGCCAGTACAAACCTCTGCGACAGACACCTGGCCTGTCTTGATCCGGTCAATCAAACCGAACCGACCTCATTAACCGCGGCAGTATAAGGATGCCGGCGGCACTGGTCAAGGACTGACCAAAAAAACGGCTTGGATTTCCAAGCCGTACAATAATGGTGCCGAAGGCCGGACTCGAACCGGCACGGCTTTCGCCACTACCCCCTCAAGATAGCGTGTCTACCAGTTCCACCACTTCGGCAATAACCCTCACTCGAGTTCGGGGATGGATTGATCATCCCCGCCCTCTTCTTTGTCTTCGGTGCCCTCTTCAACAGGCACCTGCTCTGTCGCCGGCGCCGAGGACTCCTGAACGCTCGGAACACCCGCCTGACCGGCAACCTCGGCGCGCTGCTTGGCAAACACCGCCAGAGAAAAACTCGTGATAAAGAACAGGATCGCCAGCAGGGTGGTCGTGCGTGTCAGAAAACTTCCGCTGCCCTGACTGCCGAACACCGTCTGGGACGCTCCGCCACCGCCGAAGGCCGCGCCCGCGTCGGCACCCTTACCCTGCTGGATAAGAACAAGACCTACCAGCGCGACGGCAATCACGACGTGTGCAACCACTACCAGTGTTTCGATCCAATCCATATCAACTCTCTTAAATCTTGCTTGAACGTTAAATGTTCTGCGTCCGCGCCCGTTCAGATTGCCTTGAAAATACGAGCAAAATCGTCGGCTTTCAACGAGGCGCCACCAATAAGGCCACCATCGATATCGGGCTGGGAGAACATTTGCGCGGCATTATCAGCCTTTACACTGCCGCCGTAAAGTAAAGAAATCGTGTCAGCGGGCGCATCAAGCTTTTCCAGCAGCGAACGGATGGTTTTGTGCATCTGCTGAGCATCGTCGGCCGTCGCAGTTTTGCCCGTACCTATCGCCCAGACCGGCTCATAGGCAATGACGACCTGCTTCCAGCTATCTCCGGAAACGCCCGCCAATGCCCGCTCGACCTGGCCGCAAACAACGGTCTCTGCCTGGCCTGCGTCACGCTCGTCCAGCGTTTCGCCAACACAAAGCAGTGCCGTCAGCTTGTGTGTCAAAGCACATTGCACCTTGGCTGCAATGGTTTCGTCCGTTTCCGAGAAAAGCGCACGGCGCTCGGAATGACCAATCAGCGCAAACTCGGCGCCGACGTCCGCCACCATGGCGGGGGAAATTTCACCGGTGTAGGCGCCCGACTCATACTGGGAAACATTTTGCACACCCAGCTTGAGCCCGGAATCACCCGCTTCCTGCTGCACGTCACGGAGATAAAGCGCGGGAGGTATAATAACAACCTCAACCCCTTTATCAACCGCGGAAAGCTCTGACTTGACACCACCAATCAGCTTTGTGACAAGCTCTGACGAGCCGTTCATCTTCCAGTTTCCGGCTACAATTTTACGACGCATAATAAACTCCCTTATTTGCGGGAGGCGGAACTATACCGAAATCCCGCCCTGTAGACAACCAACTCATGGCCGCGACAAAGACACCTTCTCTGCCAGCTCTTCAGCCACCTGCCGGATCATCGCTTCGTCCTGCCCCTCTGCCATTACCCGGATCAGCGGCTCCGTGCCGGAGGCGCGCAACAGCACGCGACCGGTCGTACCGAGCTTGGCCTCCGCCCGATCAACGGCGGCAGCCAGGTCCGGCCGTGAAAAAGGGTCAAACCGGTCGCCAACTCTGACATTGATCATTGTTTGCGGCAACTTGGTCATGGCCGACCGCAAGTCCGTCAGAGTCTTGCCTGATTGCCGGACCGCCAGCAGGACCTGGAGGGCGGATACGATGCCATCGCCGGTGGATGTACAATCGCGAAGCACCAGGTGACCGGAGCCCTCGCCCCCCAGCATCCAGCCATTTTGGACCAGGCGCTCCATCACATAACGGTCGCCCACCTTGACCCGCTCAAATTCGATACCCTGGTCCAGCAGGGCCAGTTCAACGCCCAGATTGGTCATAAGGGTTCCCACGACGCCGCCCTTGAGCGTGCCGGCTCTATGGCGCTGCGAAGCGATCACGAACAAAAGTTCATCGCCATCCACTTCAGTGCCATCCCGGTCTATCATCAACACCCTGTCGCCGTCGCCGTCGAAAGCGATACCAAGATCGGCGCCTTTTTCGGCCACAGCGCGGCGGAGGGCATCAAGATGGGTGGAGCCGACATTGAGGTTGATATTAAGGCCATCAGGGTCGGCGCCAATAACGGAAACCCTCGCACCCAGTTCATGGAAGACTTTGGGGGCAACCTGGTAGGTGGCGCCGTGGGCGCAGTCCAGCACTATGTGCATGCCTTCCAGGGTGAACTCGTTGGGCACGGTGCTCTTGCAAAACTCGACATAGCGCCCGGGGGCATCATCAACGCGAAAGGCTTTGCCAAGCGCGGACGGCTCACAGACCTGAACAGGCTTGTCTAGCCAGCGCTCGATCTCGGTTTCCAGGCCGTCATTGAGCTTGGTTCCAGCGGCGGAAAAGAATTTGATGCCATTATCTTCGTGAGGATTGTGGGAAGCGCTGATCACAATCCCGGCCGACGCCCGAAAAGTCCGGGTCAGGTAGGCAATAGCCGGTGTCGGCATGGGGCCGAGGAGCTTCACATCCACGCCGGCCGCAGACAAGCCGGACTCAAGCGCCGACTCGAACATATAGCCTGACAACCGCGTGTCCTTGCCGATCAACACGCTGTTAGGCTGGCCGTCTCGCTTGAACGCCTGGCCGACCGCCCAGCCCAGATGCAGCATAAAATCGGGCGTGATCGGCGATTCGCCCACACGCCCACGAATCCCGTCCGTGCCGAAATATTTCCGTTCGGTCATGCCCGTGCCTCTTTCATGGCCGACACCACTTTGACGGCGTCGACAGTTTCTTTAACGTCGTGAACGCGAATAATGGATGCGCCCTTCATGGCGGCTATTGTCGCGGCTGCGAGACCCGCAGGCAACCTTTCCAAGACGTCACGACCGGTAATGTGACCGAGCATGCTTTTGCGTGACATACCCACCAACAAGGGGTAACCGAGCGTTTGCAATTGCTCGAGCGAATCCAGTAACTCCAGGTTGTGGGCAAGCGATTTACCAAAGCCAAAGCCGGGGTCCAACAAGATGCGGTCCGGCGGCATACCCGCCTCTTCCAGCAGCCGCACCCGTTCCATCAAAAATACACCGACTTCGCGGCTCACGCTGCTGTAAAGGGGCTGCGCCTGCATCGTACCGGGTTGGCCCTGCATGTGCATCAGACAGACCGGCACGCCGCTTGCCACGGCAGCCTCCAGGGCGCCGGGCTGGCGCAGGGCCCTGACGTCATTAATCAGCCCGGCCCCAAGGCGTACGGCCTCCTCCATGACCTCCGGAGCGCTGGTATCCACCGAAATCGCCACATCCATCTCGGCGTGAATGGCTTCGATGACCGGACAGACCCGGTCCAGCTCTTCCTGCAAGGGAACTGGCTGTGCACCCGGCCGGGTTGATTCACCACCCACATCGATGAAGGCAGCACCCTCAGAGACCATCTGCAGCGCATGGCCAAGGGCGGCATCGAGTCGGCTGAAACGGCCACCGTCGGAAAATGAATCCGGCGTGGCATTAAGCACACCCATTACGTGGCAACGGGACATATCTAGACGGTGATTGGCAAAATCCATCTGCATGGTTTTCTCTGATCGTCCTTCTCTCAGCCTGTCGAAAGTAGGCGGTTGGTAACAAAAAAACGCCGCCCCTTTCAGGACGGCGTTGTTTTAACGGTCAGGTCGAGGTGGCTTAGTGTTCGCCCGCCGGGCGCCCGACGCCGCCGCTCTGGCGACCGTCATCACTGTCACTGCCCGGGGCCGGCTCTGCCTCATCGCTACTGGCTGATGCACCGCCACTTGGCGTGTTGTCGCTCCAGCCCTTCGGCGGTCGGGGCGATTTGCCTTCCATGATGTCATCGATCATGTAGCGGTCGATGGTTTCATAGCGCATCAAGGAATCGGCCATCAAATCCAGCGTCGGCCGGTTTTCCTCGAGCAACTGCCGAGCCTTCTCGTAACAGCTGTCAATAATCGAGCGCACTTCCTCGTCAATACGCTTGGCCGTATCCGGAGACAGCGCATTTTGCTGGCCCTGGGCCATCGGATCGTCCTGATCGGACCCATAAAGCAGCGGGCCCAGTTTTTCGGACAGTCCCCAACGCGTGACCATGTTACGAGCCAACTCGGTGGCCCGTTTGATGTCGTTCGAGGCACCCGTGGTGACGCCGTCGAAGCCGAGCGTGAGCTCTTCAGCGATACGCCCACCAAACAGGCTGCAGATTGAACTGATCAGGAACCGCTTGCTGTGACTGTACTTGTCCTCTTCCGGCAAGAACATGGTCACACCCAGGGCGCGGCCACGGGGAATGATGCTGACCTTATAGACCGGGTCATGTTCCGGCATCAGGCGGCCAATGATTGCGTGGCCGGACTCGTGATAAGCCGTGTTCAGCTTTTCCTTTTCACTCATCACCATGGACTTGCGCTCGGCACCCATCATGATCTTGTCTTTCGCCAGCTCCAGTTCTTCCATCGAGACCAGCCGCTGGTTACGGCGCGCCGCAAACAGGGCCGCCTCGTTGATCAGGTTGGCCAGATCGGCGCCGGAAAAGCCCGGCGTCCCGCGGGCAATCACCCGGGGATCGATACCATCCGCCAGAGGCACCTGCTTCATGTGCACCTTGAGAATCTGCTCACGGCCGATAATGTCTGGCAAGCCTACAACCACCTGGCGGTCGAAACGGCCCGGGCGCAACAACGCCTGGTCGAGAACGTCCGGCCGGTTGGTCGCGGCAATGACGATAACGCCTTCAGTGCCCTCGAAACCGTCCATTTCCACCAGGAGCGCGTTCAGGGTCTGCTCGCGCTCGTCGTGACCACCGCCCATGCCGCCGCCACGGTGACGACCCACCGCATCGATCTCGTCAATGAAGATGATACAGGGGCTTTGTTTTTTGGCCTGCTCGAACATGTCGCGAACCCGGGAAGCACCCACGCCCACAAACATTTCCACGAAGTCGGA
Source organism: Oleiphilaceae bacterium (assembly GCA_018334495.1). Taxonomy (GTDB): domain Bacteria; phylum Pseudomonadota; class Gammaproteobacteria; order Pseudomonadales; family Oleiphilaceae; genus Marinobacter. Next base: position 20,425 of record JAGXLV010000034.1, on the reverse strand, counting down.
CCCTGAAATCGAGAAGAAGGGCACCTTGGCCTCACCGGCAATGGCTTTGGCAAGCAATGTCTTGCCCGTGCCCGGAGGGCCGACCATCAGCACGCCCTTGGGAATGTGACCGCCCAGACGCTGAAACTTGGTGGGGTCACGCAGGAAATCGACGATCTCCTTGACGTCTTCCTTGGCCTCATCAACGCCGGCCACATCGTTGAACGTCGTCTTGATCTGGTCCTCACTCATCAGCCGCGCTTTGCTCTTGCCAAAGGACATGGGCCCTTTGCCACCACCGCCGCCCTGCATCTGGCGCATGAAAAAGACGAACAGCGCGATAATGATAAGTATCGGGAAGGCGGCCACAAGAAGCTGCGTCCAGATGCTCTGGCTCTCCGGCTCCTTGCCGACAATCTCGACATCGTTGGCCAGGAGATCGTCCATCAGCTTGTTGTCAGGCACTTGAGGACGAACGGTCTCGAAACGCGAATTGTCCATTCGCGTACCCTCGATCTGGAGACCATCGATGGTCACCTCCCGAACCTGCCCCTGTTGCACCAACTCTACAAACTGGGAGTAATTGACTTGCTGACCGCTGGGTGTTGGTGAAAAGTTCTGAAACACCATCAGCAGAACGGCGGCTATAATTAGCCATAAAACCAGATTTTTTGCCATATTGTTCAAGGGTCATCACCTGTGGATTGGAAGGCCGCGCTACCGCAGGGCCTTGATAATACTTTACACCAAATGTACGTCTGCCCACCAGAAACAGCTCACCGGGCCACTCAGATTACGTGAGTCATCCCCGGAAGCCTTTGCACACTTGATAAACCTCTCTTGAGCGGGACCTGGACGAATCCGGCTTCCTGCTCACCACACTGGCAAACGATCGGCGCATATCGCTCAGAAGCGCTTCAAAGCCTTCACCCTGAAACACCTTGGCAACGAATACGCCGCCCGGCCGGAGCACCTGCTGCGCCATATCCAGCGCCAGCTCGATCAACCCCATGGCCCTGGGAATATCAACGGCGGCCACACCACTCATATTGGGCGCCATATCCGAAATTACAACGTCTGCACGACGATCGCCCAGTAAGTTCAGCAGTTCGTCGAGCACGGCCTGTTCGCTGAAATCGCCCTGAACGAAGTCCACGCCCGCGATCGGGTTCATCTCGAGGATGTCGCTTGCGATCACTGTACCCGGGTCGCCCACGCGCTCAACGGCGACCTGAGACCAGCCCCCCGGCGCCGCTCCCAGGTCGACAACCACCTGGCCGGAGCGGAACAGCCGGTCGCGTTTATCCAGCTCAATCAGCTTGTAGCTGGCCCGTGACCGGTAGCCGTCTATCTGTGACTTTTTGACCCAGGAATCATCGAAATGTTCCTTGAGCCAGCGATCACTGGTTTTTGAACGTGCCAAACCGCTCCCCCTGCGAGACTGACTCGCCCTACTGAAAATCGACAGGCGCCTTACGCCGGTGCCGTAAGTGATATCGGCGATTAACCAGCGCACGGAACCTGATACAATAACATTATTGTATACCGGGGCCTTGCTGAAGTGCCCCGGGCCTCAACATATCGACGCCATTAAGAGATTGCATTATGAACCTGTCGCCTGAACAGCGCCGCGAATATCGCGGCATTGCCCATCACCTGAAGCCCGTCATCATCGTCGGCGACAAGGGCCTGACCGAAGGTCTCCAGGAGGAGCTGGAGCGGGCCCTCAACGACCATGAACTGATCAAGATCAAAATCGCCAGTCCTGATCGGGAGCAACGGCAGGAGGCTGTCGACGCGCTCTGCCAAAATTCCGGGGCACAGCTGGTGCAAAATATCGGCAAAACCGCCGTTATTCTGCGCCGCGCCGCCAAGCCCAACCCCAAGCTTTCCAATCTGCAACGCTTTAAAGGCTGAAACCCAGCATCTGCGACTTAACCGCGTCGTTCGCAAGCCCAAAAGCCGGCCAAGTGATCTGAGGCCGGCTTTTTGCGCACCAATCGCCTTACAGGTGCTCTACCGACTCAATTTCATACTCGACGGTGCCTGAAGGGACACGAATAGCCACAACATCACCCTCGCTTTTACCAACCAGCGCCCGCGCAATCGGCGACGACACGGACAGTTTGCCGGCTTTGATGTCGGCCTCGTCTTCACCCACGATTTTGTAGGTGACCTGCTCGTCATTTTCAACATTGAGCAGCTTTACCGTAACGCCAAAAATCACCTTGCCGGTATTCTCGATTTTAGTGACGTCGATAACCTGCGCCATTGACAACTTGGATTCGATTTCCTGAATCCGGCCTTCAATAAAACTTTGCTGGTCCCGGGCGGCGTGATACTCGGCGTTCTCTTTAAGATCGCCATGTTCACGGGCTTCGGCAATGGCCTGGATGACGCGCGGTCGCTCAACTGACTTGAGCTGCTTGAGCTCATCCCGCAGGCTCGCCTCACCGTTGACCGTCATGGGTACTCGGTTTGTCATAATGTGTTTTTCCCTGCGTGCAACTCCTGGAGACGGCGCACCGTCCGCTCAGGACCAAATTTGATCGCCCGGCAGAAGGCTTCACCGCCTGCCAGCGTTGTGGTGTAAGTAACCTTGTGACGCAGTGCCGATTGGCGAATCTGTGCCGAATCGGAAATGGCTTTGCGCCCTTCGGTCGTATTGATAATCAGCTGAACCTGGCCGTTCTTGATGGCATCCACCACATGAGGACGCCCCTCACGGACCTTGTTGACGCGCTTCACTTCAATACCCGCCTCGGTCAACACCTTTGCGGTGCCTGTGGTGGCGACCAGCTTGAAGCCCGCCGCCACCAGGTCGCGGGCCAATGAAACCGCGCCCGACTTGTCCATTTCCCGCACCGAGATGAAGGCCGTGCCCTCCGTCGGCAACTGCTCGCCGGCCGCCAACGCGGCTTTGGCGAAGGCTTCATCGAAACTGTCGCCCAGCCCCATGACTTCACCGGTAGACTTCATCTCGGGCCCGAGGATGGGGTCCACTGCGGGAAACTTGTTGAACGGAAACACCGACTCCTTCACGGCATAGTAGGTCGGCACAATCTCTTGCGTGAACCCCTGTTCTACCAAAGTCGTGCCGGCCATGCAGCGCGCGGCCACCTTGGCCAAAGACACGCCGATCGCCTTGGACACAAAAGGCACCGTGCGTGAGGCGCGGGGATTGACCTCAATGACATAAACCTGGTCATCCTGCCAGGCCAGCTGCACGTTCATCAGGCCGACGACATCCAGCTCCAGGGCCATTTTGCGCACGGTTTCGCGCATTTCGTCCTGAACCTCCGCCGGCAGGGAATAAGGCGGCAGCGAACAGGCAGAATCACCGGAATGCACGCCGGCCTGCTCGATGTGCTGCATGATGCCGCCAATCACCACATCCTTGCCATCACAAATCGCATCAATGTCCACTTCAATGGCCGCATTGAGGAAGTGATCCAGCAACACCGGGCTGTCGTTGGAGACCAGTACCGCGTTGCGCATGTAGCGCACCAGCTCTTCTTCATCGTAAACAATTTCCATGGCCCGGCCGCCCAGCACATAGGAGGGGCGCACCACCAGGGGGTAACCAATAGCCCGCGCCTCAAGAATGCCTTCCTCGTGGCTTCGCACTGTGGTGTTCTCAGGCTGGCGCAGGTTAAGACGACGGATCATCTGCTGAAACCGCTCCCGGTCTTCGGCCCGGTCGATAGCGTCCGGACTGGTGCCGATAATGGGCACACCGGCCGCTTCCAGGCCGCGGGCCAGCTTCAGCGGCGTCTGCCCGCCGTACTGGACAATCACGCCCGTGGGTTTTTCGACGTGGATGATTTCCAGGACGTCTTCCAGCGTGATGGGCTCGAAATACAGGCGATCCGAGGTATCGTAATCCGTCGATACGGTTTCCGGGTTGCAGTTGATCATGATGGTTTCATAGCCGTCTTCGCGCATGGCGAGCGCGGCGTGAACGCAGCAGTAATCAAACTCGATACCCTGGCCGATCCGGTTGGGGCCCCCACCGATGACCACGATCTTTGGCCGGTCCGATGGCGCCGCCTCACACTCTTCCTCATAAGTGGAGTACATGTAGGCTGTCGACGAGGCAAACTCGGCGGCACAGGTATCGACCCGTTTATACACCGGCCGGATTTTCAGTTCGTGTCGCAATTTGCGCAGACTCACTTCGGAAATGCTAAGCAATTTGGCCAGCCGGCCATCAGAGAAGCCCTTGCGCTTGAGCCGGAACAGGGTCTCGTAATCGATGTCCGCCTTGCCAGCCTGTTTGAGCGTGGCTTCTTCGCGAATCAGATCTTCAATCTGAACCAGATACCAGGGGTCCACATGGGTATGCCGGAAAACCTCATCCACCGTCATGCCCTGACGGAAGGCATCGCCGATGTACCAGATACGCTCAGCACCAGGCACATTAAGCTCATGAATCAGGGTTTCGCGGCCATCCGCCGTACTCAGATTGACCATTTCCTCAAAGCCTTCCGAACCTACCTCCAGCCCCCTCAAGGCTTTCTGGAGGGACTCCTGGAAAGTTCGGCCGATCGCCATGACCTCTCCCACCGACTTCATCTGGGTCGTCAGGCGCCGATCGGCCTGCGGAAATTTTTCAAAAGTGAAACGGGGAATCTTGGTGACGACGTAATCAATGCTCGGCTCGAAGGACGCGGGCGTTGCGCCCCCGGTAATATCATTTTGCAACTCGTCCAGGGTATAACCGACCGCCAGCTTGGCCGCTACCTTGGCAATGGGAAAGCCGGTAGCCTTGGAGGCCAGGGCCGACGACCGCGACACCCGCGGGTTCATCTCGATCACCACCATGCGGCCGGTATCCGGGTCGATACCAAACTGAACGTTGGAGCCGCCGGTTTCCACGCCGATCTCACGCAGCACCGCCAATGAGGCGTTCCGCATAATCTGATATTCTTTATCGGTCAGAGTCTGGGCCGGGGCGACAGTAATGGAGTCGCCGGTATGCACACCCATAGCATCGAAATTCTCGATGGCGCAGACAATGATGCAGTTGTCCTTGTGGTCCCGCACCACTTCCATTTCATACTCTTTCCAGCCGATCAGCGATTCGTCGATCAGCAATTCCTTGGTGGGCGACAGCTCCAGACCGCGGTTGCAGATTTCCTCGAATTCATCCCGGTTATAGGCAATACCGCCGCCCGAGCCGCCCATCGTGAAAGAGGGGCGAATAATGCAGGGAAAACCGATGTCTTCCAGCACTTCGAAGGCTTCTTCCATGGAATGGGCCATGGAAGCCCTGGGACACTCAAGATTGATGGCCTTCATGGCCTTGTCAAAACGGTCGCGGTCTTCGGCCTTATCGATCGTATCGGCGTTGGCACCGATCATCTCCACACCGTGTTCTTCGAGCACACCGTGCTTTTCCAGATCCAGCGCACAGTTCAAAGCGGTCTGACCGCCCATGGTCGGCAGCAGCGCATCGGGTTGCTCTCGCTCAATGATCTTGGCGACGGTTTTCCAGGTGATTGGCTCTATATAGGTGGCATCCGCCATCGCCGGGTCGGTCATGATAGTGGCGGGATTGGAGTTGACCAGAATAACCCGGTAACCCTCCTCGCGCAGAGCTTTGCAGGCCTGCGCGCCAGAATAGTCAAACTCACATGCCTGGCCGATAACGATAGGGCCGGCACCCAGGATCAGGATGCTTTTGATGTCGGTACGTTTTGGCATTTCGTTGGTAACCTGTCAGCAACTTTTAAATTCAAGCAGCGCAAAACGGGGCTCTGCGAGCGGTAAACAAAGGGTCATCGCGCGGCGCGCTCTTCCATCAAACGGATGAACTGGTCAAACAGTGGCGCCACATCATTGGGGCCGGGGCTCGCCTCTGGGTGTCCCTGAAAGCTGAAAGCCGGCTTGTCTGTGCGGCGGATGCCCTGCAGGCTGCCATCAAACAAAGACTTATGCGTAACTTTCAGGTTGTCCGGCAACGACGCCTCATCAACCGCAAAACCGTGGTTTTGACTGGTAATCATGACGGTACCATCTTCGACGTTCTGAACCGGATGATTAGCGCCGTGATGGCCATGACCCATCTTGACCGTGCGACCGCCGCTGGCCAGAGCCAGAAGCTGATGCCCAAGACAGATACCAAAAACGGGAATGTCGGTTTCCAGCACATCCTGAATCGCTTTTATAGCGTAATCACAAGGCTCCGGGTCACCGGGGCCATTGGACAGGAAAACACCGTCCGGCGACATCGCCAGTACGTCCGCTGCCGGTGTGGTGGCCGGCACAACGGTTAGGTCGCAGCCCCGGCTGGCCAGCATCCGGAGAATATTCAGCTTGATGCCATAATCCCAGGCCACCACCTTGAACCGGCTTTCGGCCTGCTTCCCGTAACCGCTGGCCAAAACCCACTCGGCCTCACGCCAGTGCCAGATATCTTTAGCGCCGGTCTCCTTCGCCAGATCCATGCCCTTCAGCCCCGGGAACGCCTTGGCCAACTCAAGCGCACGCTCAGCGGTGGCATTCTCGCCTGCGACAATGGCCCCGTTCTGGGAGCCTTTTTCCCGCAAAATACGGGTGAGGCGCCGGGTATCGATGCCCGCAATGGCCACCAGATTATTATCCCGGAGATACTCATCCAGAGGCTTCTGACTACGCCAGTTACTGGCCATCAGAGGCAGATCCCTGATCACAAGGCCAGCGGCCTGAATATGGTCCGACTCAATGTCTTCATCGTTCACGCCGGTATTACCGATGTGAGGATAGGTGAGTGTGACGATCTGGCGCACATAAGAAGGATCGGTCAGGATTTCCTGATAGCCGGTCATAGCCGTGTTGAAGACGACTTCGCCGCTGGTCTCGCCAGCCGCGCCAACGGCGTGACCGTGGAAAAGACTTCCGTCTGCGAGTGCAAGAATGGCTGATGTACTCAAGGCTTGTATCCTCATCGGTTGCGATTCTTCGCACGGTAACGCAAGCGCAAATTCAGGCCGCAAAAAAGCGAGAGGGAGTCACTCGCTCCGTCCCGCTTTGTTACCGCCAATTTGTAAGGCTACGCTTGGTGCAATTAAAACGCCTTATTGTAAAAAATAAGGCGTTCATTGTCCATGAGAAAAGCCGCCAAGACTCACAGCGCGAAGCGTTATTTGAGCCCCAGCACATCCTGCATATCGTAAAGGCCGGAGGGTCTGTCGGAGAGCCATGTCGCCGCTCGCATGGCGCCTTTGGCAAACGTCATGCGACTACTCGCCTTATGGCTGATTTCAATGCGCTCGCCAATGCCGGCGAACAAGACCGTGTGGTCACCGACAACATCGCCGGCCCGCACAGTCTCGAATCCTATTTCGGTTCTGGAGCGTTCACCGGTAAAGCCTTCGCGGCCATAGACCGCGCACTCTTTCAGATTGCGGCCCAGCGCATCGGCAACCACTTCGCCCATACGCAAGGCGGTGCCGGAGGGCGCATCTTTTTTATGCCGATGATGAGTTTCAATGATCTCCACATCGTAATCATCACCCAGGACGCCCGCAGCGGTCTGAAGAAGATTCAACGCCACGTTCACACCCACGCTCATATTGGGTGCGAACATCACTGGAACCGACTCAGCCGCGGCCGCCACCTCCGCTTTCTCGGCCTCGTTCAAACCGGTGGTGCCGATCACTACCCGCTTACCATTGCGCTTGCAAAGCTCGAGATTTTCCAGTGTCAGCGCGGGAAAGGTAAAGTCCACCAACAGATCGAAATCGTTAAGCACATCAGCCAGACTTCCGGTGATCGCAACCCCCAGCCGGCCAAGCCCGGCCACCTCCCCCGCATCGGCACCTATCAGCGTGCTTTCCGGGTGCACAATGGCGGCGCCAAGGCTCAGGCCTTCTGCCTCTTGCACGGCTTCTGTCAACACTTTTCCCATCCGGCCGGCAGCGCCGGTAATTGCAACCCGTATCATGGCTGGCCTCAGAACTTCATTTCATCGAAAAAACTTTTCACACCCTCAAACCAGGAGCTTTTCCTGGGCCCATGGTTGGTGTTTTTGGAGCCATCAAGGCTTGCCTGAAACTCCGCCAACAGCTCTTTCTGGTGCTTGGTCAGGCGGACCGGCGTCTCAACGACCACGCGGCACAAGAGGTCACCCGCCGCACCGCCTCGCACGGGCGCCACACCTTTGTTGCGCAGCCGGAACAATTTACCGGTCTGGGTCTCGGGCGGAATTTTCAATTTGACCCGGCCATCCAACGTCGGCACTTCCAATTCACCGCCAAGAGCGGCATCGCCCACACTGATCGGGACTTCGCAATACAGATTGCGGCCGTCACGGGTGAAAATGGAATGCTCGCGCACGGCAATCTGGACATACAGATCACCTGGCGGACCGCCATCAACGCCCATCTCGCCTTCGCCAGAGAGCCGAATCCGGTCTCCCGTATCAACCCCCGGCGGCACTTTGACCGACAGCGTCTTCTGTTCCACCACACGGCCTGCCCCGCGACAGACCTTACATGGATTCTTGATGATCTGACCGGCGCCACGACAGGTCGGGCAGGCCTGCTGAACCGTAAAGAAGCCCTGCTGCATGCGAACCTGGCCCATGCCGTTACAGGTCCCACAGGATTCCGGCCGTGAGCCTTCTTCCGCTCCCGAGCCGTCACAGGCGTTACATTCAACCTGGCCGGGCACATCAATCTTGACGGAGGTGCCTTTTACGGCCTGCTCAAGATCGAGTTCGAGCGTGTAGCGCAGGTCCGCCCCACGGGTACTGCGCCCCCGGCCACCGCCACCAAAGATGTCGCCGAAGACATCCCCGAAAATATCGGAGAAGCTCCCGCCGCCACCGCCGAAACCACCGCCGCCTCCGGCCTGGCCATCTACGCCGGCATGACCGAACTGGTCATAGGCGCCGCGCTTGCCGGCGTCGGTGAGAATTTCATAGGCTTCACTGGCCTCCTTGAATTTGTTCTCGGCATCAACATCGTCCGAATTACGGTCCGGGTGATACTTCATCGCAAGCTTGCGGTAGGCTCGCTTGATTTCTTTTTCATCCGCATCCCGGGCTACACCCAGGATCTCGTAATAATCACGCTTGGCCATACTCAAAACCCTGTTTCAGGCCCCTGCTCGAGAGACTACAAATCATTTTCTACATACGGAAAAACGCGGGGAGCTTAACTCCCCGCGCTTCAATCAACAAGACACTTGCGCTCGGTTTAGCGCTTGTCTTCGTCTTTTACTTCTTCGAACTCGGCGTCGACCGCTTCCTCTGAAGTTTTACCGGTTTCTTCGCCCGCCGGCTCTTCAGCTCCAGCTTCGCCCTGCTCGGCGTACATCTTCTGCGCCAGCTCGGATGAAACTTCAGTCAACTTCTGGGTCTTGGTTTCGATGGCTTCCTTGTCACTGCCTTCAAGCGCTTCCTCAAGGTCCTTAATGGACCCTTCGATAGACTCTTTCTCGCTCTCGCTGACCTTGTCGCCAGCTTCGCTCAGGGTCTTGCGCACCGCATGAACCATGGCATCACCCTGATTGCGCGCCTGCACCAATTCCTCGAATTTGCGGTCCTCATCAGCGTTGGCTTCGGCATCGCGAACCATTTGCTCGATTTCTTCCTCGTTCAGACCGGAGGACGCCTTAATAACGATCGACTGCTCCTTGCCGGTTGCCTTGTCTTTCGCAGACACGTTAAGGATACCGTTAGCGTCAATGTCAAAGGTGACTTCGATTTGCGGCACACCGCGCTGCGCGGGCGGAATATCCGCCAGGTCAAAACGGCCCAGAGATTTGTTCTGGCTAGCCTGCTTGCGCTCACCCTGTACCACGTGAATGGTCACGGCCGTCTGGTTGTCTTCAGCCGTCGAGAAGGTCTGCGACTTCTTGGTCGGAATCGTGGTGTTCTTTTCGATAACCGGCGTCGCCACACCACCCATGGTTTCAATGCCCAGTGTCAGGGGCGTAACGTCCAGCAACAGAACGTCTTTCACGTCGCCTGACAGCACAGCCGCCTGGATGGCAGCGCCCACGGCAACAGCTTCGTCCGGGTTAACGTCTTTGCGCGCTTCCTTACCGAAAAAGGCTTTTACCTTTTCCTGCACCAGGGGCATACGGGTCTGGCCGCCGACCAGGATAACCTCGTCGATGTCCGCGTGCTTGATGCCGGAATCTTCCAGGGCAACCTTGCAGGGCTCGATGCTGCGGTTGACCAACTCTTCCACCAGCGACTCAAGCTTGGCACGGGTCACTTTGACATTCATGTGCTTGGGACCGCTGGCATCGGCCGTAACATAGGGCAGATTCACATCTGTCTGCTGGCTGCTGGACAGCTCAATCTTGGCTTTCTCGGCGGCTTCTTTCAGGCGCTGCATGGCCAGGGAGTCGCCGCGCAGGTCAATGCCGCTGTCTTTCTTGAACTGATCCGCAAGGTATTCGATCAGTTTCATGTCGAAGTCTTCGCCACCCAGGAAGGTATCGCCGTTGGTCGCCAGCACTTCAAACTGATGCTCGCCGTCCACATCGGCAATCTCGATGATCGAGATGTCGAAGGTACCGCCGCCCAGGTCGTAAACCGCTACGGTGCGATCGCCGGTTTTCTTGTCCATGCCATAGGCGAGGGCTGCAGCTGTGGGCTCGTTGATGATGCGCTTGACATCAAGGCCGGCAATTTTACCGGCATCTTTAGTGGCCTGGCGCTGGTTGTCGTTAAAATAAGCGGGAACAGTAATGACCGCTTCAGTAACTGTTTCGCCCAGGTAGTCTTCAGCGGTCTTCTTCATCTTCTTGATGATTTCCGCAGACACCTGAGGCGGAGCCATTTTTTCGCCTTTGACCTCAACCCAGGCATCGCCGTTGTCGGCCTTGGTGATCTTGTAGGGCACCATTTTGATGTCTTTCTGAACCACTTGATCGTCAAAACGGCGGCCAATCAGACGCTTTATGGCGTACAGCGTATTGTTCGGGTTGGTGACTGCCTGACGCTTGGCAGACTGGCCAACCAGGGTTTCGCCGTCTTCGGTATAAGCGACAATGGACGGGGTCGTGCGATCGCCTTCCGCGTTTTCAATTACTTTGACCTTGTCGCCGTCCATGATGGCCACACAGGAGTTGGTTGTTCCCAGGTCAATACCGATAATCTTGCTCATTTAATAACTCCGATTCATAGTTCAATCTGTTTCTGGTCAAGCTGGGTCTGTCACCGAATCTGGTCAGCCGGCTTGCCGCGCGTTTACTGCCTATATTGGCGCTTTACTCGACATTTCAAGCCTGCTCGTCGACTTTCGGTCCGCTTCCCGCTTTCGCGATAACCACCATGGCGGGACGAACCAGGCGCTCATTGAGCGTGTAGCCCTTCTGTATCACAGAAATAACGCTGTTAGGTTCGGCGTCGGGAGCGACAACCATGGACAAGGCCTCATGAAGCTGCGGATCAAACGGCTCGCCCACCGGATTGATCTGAGCGACGTTGAATTTTTCAAGGCTGTTCATGAAAAGCGAAAGGGTCATTTCCACACCCTCCCTGATGGAGGCCACCAGCTCACCTTCGGCCTCGTGCCCTTCGGTGCTTTCCACAGCCTTCTCCAGGCTGTCTGCAACCGGCAGCAATTCCTTGACAAACTTTTCCAGGGCAAACTTGTGAGCCTTCTGCACATCGATTTCCGCGCGACGGCGGACGTTCTGCATTTCGGCCTGACTCCGCAGGAGCTGCTCCTGGAACTGCTTGGCTTGCTCACGGAGAGCTGTGTCCACATCCGGTTCTTCACCAGGCACCTGCGCCGCCTCGTCGGCAGCCTCAACGTCCTCGCCTTTCAGCTCCTCGTCTTGCGGTTCACTGCGATGCTCATCAGCACTCATGCACTACTCCTGCTTGTCCGTTTACGGCCCGCCGTCATTCGCGCGCCTTATTCAAAAACCTGGTGAGCGATATGGGGCCGGCTTATCCGGTTTCAACCGCTGAGAACACTTTGTTGACTTATTACAGAAAACTCTTGCACGCGGGCCACAGTTGCAAATTGAAAAACTACTGTATATATTCCCATGTACTGTATATACGAACAGCTCGTTTCGCCGGATTGAGCAGGCCAGGCCAACACCAGGGACCGGCCAGCAAACCGGACATTTTAAGGAGGCCGACATGCTCACTCAACTGACCGTATCCAATTACGCCATTGCCGAAAGAGTGGAACTTCAGTTCAGCGGGGGAATGACGGCGCTGACAGGCGAAACCGGCGCCGGCAAGTCCATTGTGCTTGATGCTCTCGGGTTGGTCATGGGCGGTCGTGCCGACGCGGGAGCGGTGCGCCACGGCGCCAAACGAGCCGACATAACGGCGATGTTCGATGTCAGCCGGATACCCGCTGCCATCAGCTGGCTTCAAAACCATCAGCTTGATGATGACACCGACTGCATACTGCGTCGGGCCATCAGCCGGGACGGCCGTTCTCGTGCCTATATCAATGGCCAGCCCTGCCCGCTCAATAACCTGAAAGAGCTGGGCGGCCTGTTGATGGATGTGCACAGCCAGCACGAACACCAGTCATTGCTGCAAAAAGACAACCACCGCAAATTGCTGGATGAATTTGCCGGCGTTGACGATTTGGCCAGCCAGACCAGAACCGCCTGGAAGGCCTGGCACAACACCCGGCAAAAGCTGTCCGAGCGTCAGCAGAATGCTGACGAAAACGAGGCCAAAGTTCAGTTGCTTCGCTATCAGGTCGAAGAGCTTGACCGGCTGGCATTGCGGTCGGGAGAGCAGCTCGAGCTGGAACAGGAGCAGGAGCAACTCAGCCACACCGAAGATGTCATGCTGCGCAGCCAGCAAGCAGCCGAGCTGTGCACGGAAAACGACACCAGCGCCGCCGGATTGCTGAAACAGGCCCTGACCCAGCTCGAACAGATGCCCGTTGCCATGCCGGCACTGACGGACACCCTGCAAATGCTGACCGAGGCTCATATCCAGGTAACCGAAGCCGGTGACAACTTGCGGCGCTTCGTCGACGATTACGAAGCTGACCCCCATCGCCTGGGCGAAGTGGAAGAGCGTCTGAGCGTGATCTACCAGCTGGCCCGCAAACACAGAATTCCTTCAGAGGACCTCACTGAACGCCACCAGCGCCTCAGAGAGGAGCTGACTGCCCTCGACGACGGCGAGGGCAGCGTGGAACAACTCGAGACGGAGCTGGAGAACCAAAGGGCCGAATATCAGACTCTGGCCAACCGACTATCCGACAACCGGCAGAAAGCCGGTGCGGAACTCGACCAGCGCATCGCCGCCGAACTGGCGCAACTGAGCATGCCCGCCGTGCAATTTATAACGCACCTGAACAGAAATGAAACGGCTAGCCCCGGCCCCAATGGCCAGGAAGATATTGAATTTTTGGTTAGCGCAAACCCGGGGCAACCGGCTCGCCCTCTGGCCAAAGTGGCTTCAGGTGGCGAGTTGTCCCGTATCAGTTTGGCGATCCAGGTTGTGGTGGCACAAACCTCAACGACGCCCACTCTGGTGTTTGACGAGGTGGACGTCGGCATCGGCGGCGGCACCGCTGAGGTGGTAGGCCGGCTACTGCGGAGTTTGGGCGACGACGGCCAGGTGCTTTGTGTGACCCACCTGCCCCAAGTGGCGGCCCAATGCCATCAGCACTTGTTTGTGAGCAAATTCACCACCGCCGACTCGACCTTTTCCAAGATCGAAGCCCTGGATGACACGGGTCGAATCGGCGAAGTGGCCCGCATGCTGGGTGGTGTCGACATGACAGACCAGACGCTCGCCCACGCCCGGGAAATGTTCGTCAAGGGCCAGGCGACCCATCACTAAACGCTCACTGTGAAGAATCAGCGAAGTCCCTCTCCACCCGAGAGCTTTATGGGCAGGCCAGGCGCCTGCCCTTTTTTATCGGGATCAAGGCCGGCCAAACTCAGGATTTGATGGGCTTGACGTAAAGAATCAGACTGTGGTCAACGAGCTCGTAGCCATGCTCAGCAGCGATCTTCTTCTGGCGATCTTCGATTACCTCGTCGAAAAACTCGAGAACCTTACCCGTCTCAGTGCAGACCATGTGGTCGTGATGATCGTCACCGGCCATTTCGAAGACTGCATGCCCACCTTCGAAGTTGTGGCGCAAAACCAGGCCGGCGGCCTCAAACTGCGTCAGCACCCGGTACACCGTGGCCAGACCCACATCGTCGCCTTGATCGAGAAGTTTTTTGTAAACATCCTCGGCGCTCAAATGGTGCTCCTGGGCACTTTCGAGAATACTGAATATCTTGACCCTGGGCAGGGTAACTTTCAGCCCGACTTTGCGTAATTCGGCATTTTCAGATGACATGTTGCTTTTCACTCTTTGGTGTACCATTGGCTTGCGGTATCATGCCGCTATTCCGTGTCGTGCCTGTCCATCTCAGGCGAATTTAAGATAGAGGATTTTCCTAACCGATGCAAAAACTTGCCGCCTTATTGCTCGTCACAGCCCTCGCCGGTTGCGCCTTCCCTGGCGTTTACAAAATCAATGTGCAGCAGGGCAACATCCTCTCGGAAGCGGAGCTCGAAAATCTCGATCCCGGCATGACCCGCGCCCAGGTTCACTCCAGACTGGGGACCCCCATGACGAGAAGCCCTCTGGACGACGCCAGGGATTATTATATTTACACCTTGCAGAGAGCGGGCGGAGACATTCGCGAACAGAAAGCCATTGTGCATTACGAGGATGACCGGTTCTCTCATTACGAGGCGGACCTACTGGAAGAAACGCCGGCTTACTGAGCCTGAGGTCAGGTGATGATTCCGGGGGTCACTACGGTTTCTTTTTCGCGCGATTCAGGCGCGCCTGTTTTGGATCGATCTTCAGTGGCCGATACAACTCAACACGATCGCCTTCCCTGAGCTGGTGTGTTTCCGGCATCTTGATCGCCTTGCCGAAAATGCCCATGTCGATATGATCCGGATCGATCTCGGGAAACACATCAACGATGGCGGATTGCAGGACGGCCTGTTTCGCCGTTGAGCCCTCAGCGACCTCCAGCGTGATGATTCTCTGTTTTTCCGGGGTAGCGTAAGCGACCTCAACTTTCATGAGCCCACCTCACGGTAAAGGTCATCGGCCCGCCGACAGAACGCATCGACCATGGTAGTTGCCGCGTGGGTAAACACGGGACCAAAAGTCATGCGTGACAGGGCGCCCGAAAACTCAAACTCCACAGCCAAAAGCACCTTGCAGGCATTCTCATCCAGTGGCTTGAAATCCCAGCGTCCCCGAAGCTTCTGAAATGGCCCCTCCACTAAGGTCATCTCGATGGCACCGGGCAGGATCAGATCATTCCGGGTCGTCAAACGATGGCGAACGCCACCCCGAGCTATTTCCAGAGAGGCGGTCAGGCAGCTCTGGTCGGCCTGATGCACCTCGGCGCGGGCGCACCAGGGCAAAAATTCCGGATAACGGGCAATGTCGTTTACCAATGCAAACATGCGGTCGGCGGAGTGCATCACCAAAGCACTTTTGTCTATCCGATGGGGCATAAACCATGGTTTCCTGATCATAAGGGCGGACGTCAATCACCGGCCATGATAAAGGATTTCGTCATTACGATCTGCAAGCGGCGCCTTCATCTTTTGGCAACCGGCCGGACTCAGGACTCATCAGATGCCATCGTCCCATCCTGCCCACTGGAAGCCTCTGCTTTTCCGTTCGGGGCATTTTCCTGCGCCGGGTCCGACTGCTGCTCCTCAGTCACGATCTCCGATGACCCCGGGGACATCCTGACCTCCTCCACCAAAAACTCATAAGCGGCCTCCGGCGACTCGGAAACATCAGCGGAAACGACCGCGCACCATTCAGCGCGCTCCAGGTCATCACAGAGTTCGCGCAATGACACCAGAGCATGCTGGCCGCCAATGTAGAGTACAACAACCGGCAATATCAGTTTCACCGCCCAAATCCAGATGGCGGCGATAGCAGGCGGCGCTTTTCGGATCAGAGCCAGCGCGCGGGTGCGGCGCAGCTGCCACCCCACCAGCACCGCCAGCCCTATGCTCACGGCAGGGACTAACAGCCCGCTGGCAATCAACTCGGTCCAGTGAAATACCGTGCCGGACGCCACCGTGAGATCCGACCAGATATTGAAGGAATAGAGCGTACCCAGGCCCGCGCACCAAACAGCCGAGCCGATTATAATCACCGACCATGACCTCGGCGCGGCAGTCCACTCCTGAAATGCGCCGACCAGGGGCTCGAACAGGGCGAGAGCCGTTGTCCAGGCCACCAGGACAATCGCAATAAACAGGGCCGTTGTGACAAATTGACTGCCCATGGTGTTTGCCAGCCCCGAGGGCAAGGCCAGAAATACCAGTTCAAACCCCGGGTTTGGCGGCTCCGTGCCGGTGCGCAGGACCAGGGCATAAATCACCAGTCCCCCCAGAATCGCGATCAGAGTATCCATCAGAGCGACCGCAAAAACCGAGCGTTTCATCGGCGTTATGCGAGGCATGTAGGCGCCGAAAACCACCCAGACCCCCATGCCCAGACCCAGCGTATAAAAGGCATGGGCGAGAGCAAGCCTGAAGCTCCGCCAAGTCATTTCCTGAGGGCGCAGGGTCAATAAATAATCGGCGGCCTGTTGCAGTTCAGCAAACTCGTAACTGTAAGCAAAAAGCGCCAGCAGGAGTATAAGAAAAAGCGGCACGACAACCCGGAAAGCGCGCTCCAGGCCATGAACGACGCCTTGCAGGGAGACTGCCAGAACCAGCCCCAGAAAACCCAGATGCCAGGCCATGAAATGCCGATGCCCGGACGAAGTTTCCACCAAATCCGTCAGAGTCTGCGCGATTTGGGCCTCGGATGCGCCGACAAACAAACCAAAAGCGGCATAAAACACGTACGCAAGACAAATGGCCCCGATCACGGCCGTAAACGACAACACCAGAAAACCCGCCAGAACCGTGAGGCGGCCGAGCCAGACCCATTGCCTCGGGAGCCCGTCCGATCGCGCCAGGCCTTCCACCGCAAGCACTACCCCATGGCGCGCATGACGGCCCACGGCGGTTTCCGTGAGCATCAGTGGTAACGTGACCAGCAACAGGCAGGCCAGGTACAGCAGCACAAACAGGCCACCACCGTTCTCTCCCGCAAGGTAGGGGAATTTCCAGAGATTGCTGAGGCCTACCGTCGCACCGGTGGCGGCCCAGAAAAACGTCGACCGCCGGGTCCAGGAACCCAGCGCCGTTTCATAGGGAATGAACATCGATTGCCCTGATCGGAATGGAACTCACAGTGTAGACTAAAGCGGCAGTCCGGTTAATGACCTTAAACCGGCGATTCCGTGACCGGCACCGGGCACCTGCGCTACAATGGCCGGATCGCTTTACAGACTAAAACAAGGTTCAAACCAGGCCTCCATGAGCAAGAAAAAACCGGGCACCACCAGCAGCACCATCGCGCTGAACAAGAAAGCCAAGCACGAATACCACATCGACGAACGCTTCGAGGCCGGGTTGGTACTGCTGGGCTGGGAAGTGAAATCCCTTCGTGCCGGCAAAGCCCAGCTCACTGACGCCTATGTGCTGCTGAAAGGAGGCGAAGCCTTTCTTTTGGGCGCGCACTTTATGCCCCTCACCACGACCTCGACCCATGTGATCGCGGACCCGACCAGAACCCGCAAATTGTTGCTCCACGCCAAAGAAATCGCCAAACTCATCGGCAAGGTCCATCAGGCTGGCGCCACCTGCGTCCCGCTGGCGTTGTACTGGAAGAAAAACAAGGTCAAATGCGAAATTGCGCTGGTGCGGGGCAAGAAGCAGTTCGACAAGCGAGCGACAGAAAAAGAGCGCGACTGGAACCGCCAGAAACAGCGCATCATTCGAGAGCATACCACCACGGGCACCTGACCCGACGACTCTCAATGACCCCCTTAGCAATAGGTAGTAGCGGCAACGGCTTTCACCGGCCCAAAGACAGGTTTATACTTTTGCCTTTCGGGTCTGACTCCCGTACTCCGAGTGGGCACCGGCGTTCCGCCATGAAAATTTCCGGCAGGGAACCCATCTTCTCGCCTATGCATTGTCTGGGAGGACTTAATGAAATCTCGTGGAACACGCATGAGAGCGGTAGACCGCTCCTGGTTACGTATGGAGTCCGCGGAAAACCCCATGATGATTTCGTCGGTGCTGGTGTTTGAAGAACCCATAGACATCGCGCAACTCAAGCAAATACTTAACGACCGTTTCCTGCGTTTTCGCCAGTTCACCCAGCGCGCTATCCAGCATAATGACAGCGCGGAATGGCGGGACGACCCGCTTTTTGATCTGGACAACCATTTCCATGTGCTATCCCTGCCGGGCAACGCAACCCAGACCGACCTGCAAAACATGGTCAGCGACCTGAACAGTACGCCCCTTCACAGTGGCCGCCCACTCTGGCAAATACATTACATTGATAATTACGACGGCGGCTGCGCCCTGGTGATTCGTATACACCATTGCATTGCTGACGGTATCTCACTGGTGCGGGTGCTTTTATCGCTGACCGACCGGTCCCCGGACGCCAAAGCACCCAAACTGCAAAAAGCGCCCGCCATAAAGTTTACGCCGAGGGGCTTGCTTGGCCGATACATCAACCGGGCAGTGAAATACGGGCAAGCCAGCGTTTATCAGTTGCGCCTGTTCGGGGACGCCGTCATCAAGCAGCCAAGTTACCCTCTCAAGCTCACCAACACCGCCAGCAAAATTGCCATGGAGTGCGCCCGTCTCGGATTTGCCCGGTCGGAACCCAACACCGGCCTCAAAAAGGCCCTGACCGGCCGTAAAAAAGTTGCCTGGGCGGAACCGCCACTGAGCCTGGCGGAAGTAAAGCTTTGCGCCCGGGCCCTTGGCGGCACCACCAACGACGTTCTCATGGCCGTGGCCACCGGCGCTCTGCGCCGGCATTTCAACGCCACCAAAGAGCGCATTCCCCAGCGCGGCCTGAGGGTTGCCGTGCCCTTCAACCTGCGCTCCCTCCGTCAGCCCCTGGAAAGCCTGGGCAATGAATTCGGCCTGGTGCTGGTCACCCTGCCAGTCGAGGTGGAAAGTCCCCTGGCACGATTCCGTCAGGTGCAAAAGCACATGAACCGCCTGAAAGAGTCCTATCAGGCCCAGATCACCTATAGCCTCCTTGATATATTCGGCCGCGGCCCCGATGTTCTGGAGCGCAGGGCGATCGCATTGATCAGCAGCAAGGCCTCAGCGGTGCTGACCAACGTGCCAGGGCCGAAAAAACCGGTTTATCTGGCCGGCGTCAAGCTCAAACAGCCCATGTTCTGGGTGCCGCAAACCGGCGACATCGGTATTGGCATGAGCATCTTCAGCTACGCCGGCACCGTGCAATTTGGGCTTACAGTGGACAGAGGCATCAACGCCGACCCGGTGGCCATCATGTCCTATTTCCGCGAGAGCTTCGAAGAATTGCGCGACCATGCGCTGCAAAGAAGCGAAGACGAGCCCGCCGAATAGGAAAAGACACGCAGCCCGACAAAGGCGGGGCAAGGCCTGCAAGGCCTTGATAAGGGTTTTCACCAACCCTCAAATCGTAAAAGAAGACCAAAGTCGCCTTGAAGTACGCCAACCCGACCGCATATACTTAGTCGTAAGGGGACGACATGGCTTCGACGCCGGTGGCGAACCCTTGGGTGCATGTCGAGATGGCAGCCAATCTCGTTAATCCAAAGCTGCAATTAATAGTCGCAAACGACGATAACTACGCACTAGCAGCGTAAGCTGCTAGTCGTCCTGACCGGGGCGCCTGTAACCCGGAAGCTACATCTCAGGACGTCATCGCTTACAGGCTGCTCTGTTAGTCAGAGTTCACTGACTAACAGCTAAGATTCAAAGAACTCGGTTCTTGCACCCTGACTCTCGGGTCGCTTGAACTTAAACTAATAGAGAGACGCTAAGCATGTAGACCTCAAGGCAGAGTACTGGCGGACGCGGGTTCAATTCCCGCCGTCTCCACCAACCAAGAGTTTCAGGAGGTCCAGCGAGATCCACTGAAACGCCCTAAAGCCCCGGTAACGGGGCTTTTTTATGCCCGCCACATCCATATTGATCCATTCGCATCCACGCTGACGCGGGCACCCTCATCTTTCGGAGCCTGTTACCCGCCTCCCTCTCTCGCCGCGGCGCGTACCGCATGGGGTGACCCTCCCCATGTTTATTACTCCCGGCTGCGTATTGCGGTGATTCCGATCACCTATTCAAACTAGCGCGCCGATGGCCTCCATGATGGGCTGGCTCCAGGCAGGGTCTTGGCGACCATCAAGGCCCGTGACTGAATTGGAGGATAAGCGCAGGAACACTGCTATAAAATGGCTGCAATGCAGGCGTCAGTAAATTCGACACGAAACCGCTTCAATCCGCGCTACGATCTCAAACTCACACTCTCGCGTTTTCTGCCAGTTGCGGTCCGGAAGACACCGATCCCTGACAAGCGGCTGAAGATGGCTCGCTGGCAAGCCCGGCATG
>JAGXLV010000033.1 GCA_018334495.1 Oleiphilaceae bacterium | reverse complement strand
GGGCGGCGCCGGAGCACTTGCGGGCCCAGATGTTCGGCCTGTTCGCATTCTCCGGCAAGGCCACGGCCTTTGCCGGCCCACTTCTCGTGGGCGCCGTGACCGCCGCGACCGGCAGCCAGCGCTGGGGTATGGCCACAATTCTGCTGTTTCTGCTGGGCGGTTTTCTGCTGATGCTGACCGTGCCACAGATGAAGGGTAATGAGCCTCATACTCCCGATTAAAATGTGCGCTTCGGTGGTCGCTGGTTTACTAAACGTCCTCTAGCCCTGCGCTTCCAGAACCGCCAATCGGCGCCCCCAGTAACTGTCCGGGCTCGAACGCCAGGCCCTCTGGTGCAAGCGTGCCAGCGAGTTGCTGTCCCGGCACAGATGGCTAAGCTCGGAACGGGACAAGGCTCCGGGGCCCTCTTCCAGACATTTTTTCTCTAACTGATCCAGGTTCTGACGCCTTAGCCGTCCATCATGATGCCTGGCAAGACTCCGATGCATTGCGTTCACTCTTGGCGATAACACCGCCTCTTCAAAACGGGTCAGAGTTTCGGTCGCCGGCAACAGGCGCTTCTCATCCGACGTCTCGACCAGCAATGTCTCTGGTGCGGTTTCTTCCGGAATCAGTAACAGTTTGCGCTGCCTCAGGGCGGCTCCCGGCCCGCTGCGGCCAAGCAATACAGAGGTTGGGGCCGCCAGCACCAAAGGTATGGCAATAGGCAGAGACCAGAGAAAAAATAACGGGTCGAGTGTCCAGGCAAAAACTGACCAACCCAGCCCTACCAGACTTCCCGGCAAATGCGTTAGCAAGGCCTGACGCCAGGAGGTGGCTTCGGTGCGGTTCTGGCCGCCCCAATGCAGAGAGAGGTTAAGCAGGCCGCTCAAAACGTAACGGCTATGAGCGAGCATGCGAATTGGCGCCAGCAGGATAGAGATCAGAATTTCTATCAGCACACTCAGAGTTAATCTCACAAACCCGCCAAAAGCCCGTGCCTGGCGATGTATCACTGCATCGAAGATCGCCAGGAATTTAGGCAGAAACAACAAGGCTGCGGTACTCGCCACCAGCATGACCGCGGGTAGCGGTCGCCATTCAGGCCAGACTGGAAACAGGCCCTCATAGCCCTCGGGAAAATAATCAATGGGGGCTACCGCGATCTGCGCCGCTTCAACGGTGGTCAGGATCAGAAACGTCAGCCACAACGGCGAAGCAAGATATGCCATAACGCCGTTCAGAAAAGCCAGGCGATGGGCGAACCGTATATTGCGGCCAAAAAGCATCACCCAGATATGTTGCAGGTTACCTTTAGACCAACGTTCATCTCGTGTCAGTTCATCCGCTAAGGTCGGGGGCGACTCTTCGTAACTCTCTCCCAGCCCGGGTTCAAGCCAGACTTCGTAGCCGCCCCGGCCCATATAAGCCGCCTCAACAAAGTCATGGCTCATGATCGGGCCGCCAAAAATGCCAAAACCCGGCAGCTTGCGCAGCCCGCAGTGCTTCATGAAGGGTTCAGTACGGATGATGGCGTTATGGCCCCAGAAAGCGGCATCGCCCATTTGTATGGCAGCCAAACCGGTTGAAAACAGAGGCGAATAAATTCTGTTGGCAAACTGCTGCAAGCGGGCAAACAGCGATTGGGCATTAACAACGGTGGGGTTGGTCTGGAGTATGCCGGTGCGGGGCTCACACTGCATGAGCTGTACCATCTTCAGCAATGTCTGACCACTCAGCAGGCTGTCCGCATCCAGAACGATCATGTAGCGGTAGCGGCGTCCCCACCGGCGTAAAAAATCGGCAATATTGCCGCTTTTGTAATTCAGATTGATCGTGCGACGGCGATAAAAAAGACGACCGCCAGCGTCCAGTTGCTCGCACATGCGCTGCCAGGCGGCCTGCTCCGCCAGCCAGACATCGGGATCCCGGCTGTCGGAGAGAATATAGAACTCGAAATGTTCCAGATGCCCGCAACGCTCCAGATCACGGTAAATTGCCTGCAAGCCTCGCAAGGTGCGTTGCACCGGCTCGTGATAAATGGGCATGACAATGGCGGTGCGGGCCAGCGGTGTGGCCGCCAGTTTTTCATCACTGTGGCGCTTGAGGAGCGAGTGTCGGTCGCCACCGCGCAGACGCAGAATCAACCCCAGCACGGCCGTCCAGAAGCCCACGGAAATCCAGGCATAAAGCACTGAAAACAGAGCAACCAGGGCTTTTTCTACCCAGGTTCCACCATGGTATGGCAATATCCACAGCAAGTAATAGCTGGCCACCGCTGTCTGCATCAGTACGACGAGTATGAGCAATGAACGACGGATCAGCGCTATGCCTCGCCAAGTATAAGTCGCGGAAGAGGCGTCCTTAGCAGACTCAGCAACAGCCGTGTCGAGGGCTTCAGGCATGGTCATGATACCCGATGCTGCCTCGGATCATGGGGGGACTTTGCGCGGGCACAGTGAGCTCCGGCAACTCAAAAAAATCCGGAATCCGGTCAATGGCCCTTTCCACGAGTTGGTCGCTGCCTTCGCTCATGACGCAATCGACCAATCGAAGGGCTTTCTGGCAGACCTCATGCTCCGGTTCGATGCCATAACCCTCCAGGTAGGCGATTACTCTGTTCAGCGCATACAGGCACATTGCTTTCGCCATGACTTTCTACCGTCTGTTTAGGAGTTCACGCCCGTACCAGAGGCTCCGACACACTCACCTCGAGTTCTTTGCAGCTCCGGAAATGCGATCAGGCGACAGTTCGTAGGTCCAGGTTTCGGTCAAGGCCTTACCGTTCGCTTCCAGAAAGGCCCTCAAAATACCGGGGGCCTCTGATTCAGGCCGGACCAACAATGACAGCCGCCACACATTCTTGGGCTCCACGTATTCAACATATTGCTCCAACACATCCACCTGCTCGTTGCCGGTGGCATTGCTCACCACGGCCGCAGACGAATTCAAACCGGATAACGGACCACCTTTGAAATCCACGATCAGGCGATAAGCGCCTTCCTCTGCGCCACCCCCAAGACGGTTGCCGTGGCCAACGAAAGTGCCAGTGGCGCGGGCCGAGGGTTGATCAGTGAGTCCTTCCCTGCCGAAAGACAAGCGGTATTGCCGAGACATTGCCTGACCGGCTTTGAGGTCCTCTTCAGGTCGCCAGAAGGCGACGATGTTGTCGTTGGACTCATCGCGGGTTGGTATCTCAACCAGAACAACCTCGCCTTTGCCCCAGTCACCGACGGTTTCAACCCAGGCACTGGGACGGTTATCGTAACGGGCCTCAGCATCCTCGAACTGGTGAAAGTTCCGGTCCCGCTGCATCAGCCCGAAACCCTGGACATTACTGGTCTGAAAATAACTCATCCTCAGACTTTCAGGGTTGATTACGGGCCGCCACAACCATTCCCCACTGCCGCCGTTATGGATCAAAAGGCCGTCGGAGTCGTGAACCTGGGGGCGCCATTCGCCCACCGGCCTCGCCGTGTTTTCACCGTAATAAAACATGCTGGTCAGAGGCGCCAGCCCGAGAAGTTCGATATCCTTTCTGAAGAAGAGCTGCGCTGTCACGTCTGCTTCCGTCAGCTTTCCCGGCGAGATCACAAAACGATAAGCACCGGTAACGCTGGGCCCATCGAGGAGCGCATACATCACTATGGAATCCTGATCCGGGGAAGGGCGTTCCAGCCAGAACTCGACAAATGCCGGGAATTCCTCACCGGAACGTAAACCGGTGTTCACCGCCAGGCCACGAGCGGAGATACCAAAGTGATCGCCTTGGCCAACGCCGCGGAAATAGCTCGCGCCTGCAAACACCATGAACTGGTTCTGCACCTCTGGCGCTTCCAGCGGGTAAGTCAGTTTGAATCCGGCATAGCCCAAATCAGCGGGAATCTGTCTGGCGAGACTGTCATTGGAAAAATCAAATTTGCTTTTGTCGAACTCAACAGGGCGCACCCCGTCCGCATCGATTTCGTTGATTTTGACAGCCCTCTTATAAAAACTACCCGGCGCCACCAGCATGACCTCAAAACCGGATTCGCTGCCGCGCCAAAGACTGGCATCCGGCTTGAACCGGATATTCCGATAGTCGTCGTAATCCAATTCCCGCAAGAATTCTGGTACCGGTGTGGGCGCCTTGTAAGATTCCGCCGCTAGCGTGCGAGCTTTTTCAACCACGGCGGCAAACTCAAACGCTGCGGCGTCCACCAGGGGAGACAGGAGGGAAACGACCAGAACCAGGAGTAAGGCGAAAATTGGCAGCATGGATAATCCGTGTATCCGGGTTGGCGCAAAGAGTCCATGCCGCCGCCAGACCGGCTGTCGGTAGCATTCGTTAACATACTGGCTGCAAACGCCAGTGGATCACTGCAGGTACGACCGACTTACTACCAATCTGCGGGAGAAAAACTGCAGTAAAGCCCTACAATCAAAGCACGCGCAAATTTCACAGCCGACTTCGCGTTACTTGATGTTACAACGTCTAGCCTACACGCTAAAAGTTGAAAACACAGAAATAAGTTCCATTATTCCGTGCAAATGCCACAATTTTACAGAGTCCCCGCCACGGACAGAAAAGCCTTGCCACGGGCTGCGAGTGTCCACCCACAGTGAGCCACTTTCACTGCCTCTCAGGCTGTGGCCGGCGAGGCCATGGATCATGGAGGGGCTGACTGCCACCAAGTACTGAGAATCCGGCAGCTCATCCGAGGTAAACTGGTACTGTACGAACAGGTCGTTCTGCCAGCACCCGATTGCCCGGGCTACGCTGGCGCTCATGCATTTTTGGAGTTCCAACCGATCATGAAGCTACCGTTAGGGGGCGACCCGGTTTACCAGACCGCGGACGCGCTCGGCAACATACAGGTGATCGACCAGCGCAAACACCGCATTCTGAGATTTGACTCGCTGTTTGAGCAAAGCAAGATCGACCGCCGAAGACCCTACTTGCCGGTGCACGAATACAACCGCGCCATGTTGCTGCCGGTGGCCTTCCGGGAACCCCGGCACGCCACGGTTCTGGGGCTCGGCGGCGGTGTTTTGGTCAGTGCGCTTCACCACCTCCTGCCGGAATGTGGCCTGCATGCGGTGGAATTGCGTCGGGAGGTGGTGATTGTGGCAAGGCAGTTTTTTGATATGCCCAAGGCGGACAACATAAGAATCACTATTGCTGACGCCCGGGTCGCCCTGAGCGACATGACCGATGCCAGCACCGACCTGATCCTTACCGATCTCTACAACGCCGAGCGCATGAGCCCCTTCCCGAACCAGCCCAACTTCCTCGACCAGTGCGACCGGGTACTGAGTGCCCGGGGCTGGCTGGCCATCAACTACCACCGCCCGCCGGATTTCGCCAGCCCGCTGTTCCAGCACATGCGCCGTCTGTTCACCAGTGTCCAGATGTTCAAGAGCAAAACCAACAATTACGTGGTTTATGCCAGCAGGCAAGACGTTGAACCCCTGGCGGAAAAAGACCCGGGGTTGGCCGTACTGGAAGAGCAGCTGCCCATCGACTGGCAGCGGTTGATGAACCGGGTTCAGCGGATTTTCTGAGACTGTTAAAGCCAGCCCTTGCGCTTGAAAAACCAGTAAGGCGCGATACCGGCGCAAACCATCAGGAAGATGGCGGCCGGATAGCCCAGCAGCCATTCCAGCTCGGGCATGTATTTGAAGTTCATGCCGTAAATGCTGGCAATCAGCGTCGGCGGCAGGAAAACCACCGCGGCGATGGAGAAGGTCTTGATGATCTGATTCTGCTCGATGTTGATGAACCCCTGGGTCGAGTCCATCAGGAAATTGATTTTCTCGAACAGGAAGGTGCTGTGAGACATCAATGTTTCGATGTCCCGCATGACTTCTCGACAAATCGCGGTCAGTTCGGGGTGTTCGCGCAAATGCTTCAGCAGGAATGAAATATCCCGCTGGGTGTCCATCAGGCACAGGCGGATTCGGCCGTTGCTGTCTTCAAGTTTGGCGAGCTGGCCGATAGCGTCTTCCAGTTCGGCGTCCTCGTCTTCCAGAACCAGATGACTGACCTCCTCCAGCTGACGGTGGATGTCCTCCACCACATCGGCCAGGTTCTCGACCTTCTGCTCCAGCAGGGTGACCAGCAAGCCGGCGATGTCCCGGCACTCCACCTGGCCTCTGCGGGCCCGCATGCGAAGCAGGCGGAAATCGACAACCTCGTCCTCCCTGATGGTGATCAGCCGGTCGGACTGCAGAATGCAGGCCACCGACACGGTCTTGTGGCGGCCTTCGGTCTGGACCAGGAACAGGGAGTGAACATGCAGGCCGGCTTCGTCGACAAAACAACGGGCCGAGGCCTCGATTTCCTCCACATCGTCGGCATCGGGCACCTCGGTCTGCAGCAAAGGCTGGAGAATGTCGCGTTCCTCGTCGTCGGGCTCGAAACAATCGATCCAGTCCGCCTCGGCCACCTGACGCTTCAGGTTTTTGGGGTCCACTTCAAGCTCACGGATTCGGCCGTTCCGGATTTTGTACAGTCGAAGCACACGTTGTCCTCTCAGGTTTGCTTGCGCGATAATTGCCCGCTGGGTCAGGTGAGAGATTAATACAGGGACAGCCGTTAAGCCACAGGCGGGAGGCAAGCCTCAAGGGACTGGCTTGGCTCAGGCTTTCAATTTCTGAACCGCCAGACGGGACACGGGCGCGAGGTCGCCACCGTCCTCATCCGCGTACGCAATGAGCTGTTCTTTCATGCTCCTGGCCCAGAATTTCTTCAGGTGCCCCGCGACGACGTCGGCGGCCTGGCTTTCGTCACCATGGTGAAGATTGTTCGCGCTGATCTGATTGATCATCTTGATCAGGTTCTGCAGTTGCTGGTCGCTCACACACTGTACTCCCGCACGGATTCGTTGTTGCCGGGTTCAGCACCCGAATAATAGAGAACATGCCGCCCTGGCCGGGCAAAGCCCACCAGAATCATGCCTGCTTTGCGGGCTTCTCGAATCGCCAGCCCCGTCGGCGCCGACACCGCCACCAGGCAACCAATGCCGACGGCCGCGCACTTCTGGACCATTTCAAAACTGGCGCGGCTGGAAATCAACGCGAAGCCCTCGCCAAATATCCCTCCGCTGGCGTGCTGACTGCCGATCAGCTTATCCAGGGCATTATGGCGGCCCACGTCTTCCCTGGCGACCAGAATCCGGCCTTGCAAATCACACCAGGCGGCGGCGTGAGTGGCGCCAGTTTCAGCCTGTAAGGGCTGATGCGCCTTGAGTCGCGCGATCGCATATTGAATCGCCTCATCCGATATCGAGACAGGAGAGCCGACCCACGGAATCGGACGCATGGCCTGAGCCAGTGACTCGGTACCGCAAAGCCCACAACCCGTGCGCCCGGCCATATTCCGACGCTGCTCCCGCAGTCCAGCCAAACGCTCACCCGCAATCCGCATATCGAGAGTGATGCCTTCAGCGCTATCGCTGAGTTCAATATCAAACAACTCATCCGGACTTTTGATAATGCCCTCGGTCAGGCTAAACCCCAGGGCAAAATTCTCCAGGTCTGCTGGCGTCGCCATCATCACCGCATAGGAAATGCCGTTATAGACCATGGCCACCGGTGTTTCCTCAGCCACCCAATCGGCAATCCCATCCTGCCGCTCCCTGCCACGGACATCGACGCGGGTTGGGACCAGCGGTAACCGGCCTGATGATATTTTCCCGGTCACCGCTTCAGCTTCTGTTTCCTCACGCCCGCTCAATGTCACCATCACTTGGATATGACAGGTGCTTCAGCGGCCGACTGATCCAGGTAGTCCTTCTGGCGCTTGTCGGAGGCGCGGAACTCTTTTTGCCACTCGGAGGGCTGGGATACTTTTTCCACCTGCACCGCAGTGACCTTGTACTCCGGACAGTTTGTGGCCCAGTCCGAGTTGTCGGTGGTGATCACGTTGGCGCCGCTGCCCGGATGGTGGAAGGTGGTGAACACCACGCCCGGAAGCATGCGGTCACTGATTTTTGCCCGCAACACCGTCTGGCCCGCGCGGCTGGCAATGCCCAGCCAGTCGCCCTCTTTCACGCCACGCAATTCGGCATCGCTGGGGTGGAGTTCCAACAGGTCTTCCTCGTGCCAGGTCTTGTTGTCGGTGCGGCGGGTCTGAGCGCCGACGTTGTACTGGCTCAGAATGCGACCGGTGGTCAACAACAGCGGGAATCGCCGTGTGGTGCGCTCCTCGCTTGCCAGATATTCCGTGACCGCGAAATTGCCCTTGCCGATGGGGAAGTCCAGTGTGTGCATGGTGGGTGTGCCATCGGGATGCTCCCCATCGCAGGGCCACTGGATGCTGCCCAGCTCCTCCAGCCGGGCGTAACTGACGCCGGTGAAGCTCGGGGTCAGCAGGGCGATTTCATCCATGATCTCGGATGGGTGGCCGTAGTTCATGGGATAGCCCAGGGCATTGGCCAGATCCATCGTCACCTCCCAGTCTTCCTTACCCGCCACCGGCGGCATCACCTTGCGAACCCGATTAATGCGGCGCTCGGCGTTGGTGAAGGTGCCGTTCTTTTCCAGGAAGGTGGAGCCCGGCAACAGAACGTGGGCGAACTTGGCCGTCTCGTTCAGGAAAATGTCCTGAACAATCAGGCAATCCAGGGACCTGAGCGCCGCTTCCACGTGATGGGTATTGGGGTCGGACTGGGCGATATCCTCGCCCTGCACATACATGGCTTTGAATTTGCCGGCAATGGCCGAATCAAACATGTTGGGAATCCGCAGGCCCGGTTCGCTGTCCAGCGTCACGCCCCAGGCCTTCTCGAACTTGTCGCGAACCGCCTCATCAGCAACGTGCTGGTAACCCGGAAGTTCATGGGGGAAAGAGCCCATGTCGCAGGAACCCTGAACGTTGTTCTGGCCCCGCAACGGGTTAACACCCACGCCCTCACGACCGATGTTGCCGGTGGCCATGGCCAGGTTGGCAATGCCCATGACCATGGTGGAACCCTGGCTGTGCTCGGTAACGCCCAGGCCGTAATAGATTGCGCCATTGCCGGCTTCAGCGTAAACCCTTGCCGCCTTGCGGACATGTTCAGCGGGCACACCGGTGACCAATTCCATGGCTTCGGGCGAGTTACGGTCTTCGCTGATAAACGTCCGCCACTTGCCGTAAGCGGCGCTGTCGCACCGGCTTTCAATAAAGTCCGTGTCTTCCAGGCCTTCATCGACAACCACGTGAGCCAGAGAATTGACCAGGGCCACATTGGTGCCCGGCCGCAACGGCAGGTGAATGCCTTCGCCGCCGTGAGGGGTTGCCAGCAAATCGATACGGCGCGGATCAGCGACGATCAGCTTGGCGCCCTGACGCAGGCGTTTGCGCATCTGGGACGCAAACACCGGGTGGGCATCCGTAGGATTGGCGCCGATCACCAGTATGGCGTCCGACTGCATCACCGAATCAAAGGTCTGGGTACCGGCGGACTCGCCCATGGTGGTCTTGAGGCCATAACCGGTGGGTGAGTGGCAAACCCGGGCACAGGTGTCGGTATTGTTGTTGCCGAAGGCGGCCCGGATCAGCTTCTGTACCAGGTAGGTTTCTTCGTTGGTGCAGCGTGACGAGGTAATGCCACCAATGCTTTCACGGCCGTGCTCGGCCTGGATGTCCTTGAGCCGGCGCGCGGCAAAACCAATGGCCTCTTCCCAGGATACGGCACGCCAGGGCTGATCAATGGAATCCCGGATCATGGGCTCCTTGATGCGGTCCTTATGGGTGGCGTAACCGAAAGCAAACCGGCCCTTGACGCAGGAATGGCCGTGGTTGGCGTCGCCACCCTTATAGGGGACCATGCGAACCAGCTGGTCGCCTTTCATCTCAGCCTTGAACGAGCAGCCCACACCGCAATAGGCACAGGTGGTCACCACACTGTGCTCAGGCGTGCCTACTTCAATGACGCTCTTTTCCATCAGTGTGGAGGTGGGGCAGGCCTGAACGCAGGCGCCGCAGGACACACACTCAGAATCCATGAAATCCTCGTCCTGACTGGCGGAAACCTTGGAGTCGAAACCGCGGCCGTCGATGGTCAACGCAAAGGTGCCCTGCACTTCTTCACAGGCGCGCACGCAGCGGGAACAGACGATGCATTTGCTGGGGTCGAAACTGAAATAGGGGTTGGAGTCGTCGATTTCCGCATCCAGGTGGTTTTCGCCCTCAAAGCCGTAACGCACTTCCCGTAGCCCCACCGCACCGGCCACATCCTGCAATTCGCAATCGCCATTGGCCGGACAGGTCAGACAGTCCAGGGGATGGTCGGAGATGTACAGCTCCATGATGTTGCGCCGCAGCTTGGCCAGCTTGCCGTTCTGGGTGGTGACACTCATGCCCTCGGCGACAGGCGTGGTACAGGACGCCGGATAGCCCCGCCTGCCTTCCACCTGGACAGCGCACATGCGGCAGGAGCCGAAGGCCTCCAGATTGTCCGAGGCGCAGAGCTTGGGAATATTGATGCCGGCAAGCGCGGCAGCACGAAGTACCGAGGTGCCCTCGGGCACGCTGATGTCAACGCCGTCGATACTGACCGCCACCCGGGTTTCCGACAGGCTGACGGGCGTACCGTAATCCCTGTCCGGATTGAAGGTATGAACGCTTTTACCGGGATCGAAATAATTCAACATAAGGTTTCTCCGCCTTGGCCAGCCGGTCAGGCTTGCAGGTCTTCAGGAAAATGCTTCATCACGCTTTGAACCGGGAACGGCGCCATGCCGCCCATGGCGCATAAAGAGCCGTCGACCATGGTCTCGCACAGCTCGGTGAGCAGTTCGAGATTGGCCTCGCGGTTGTCACCGGCGCGAATCCGGTCAATGACTTCTACACCCCGCACCGAACCGATCCGGCAGGGGGTGCATTTGCCGCAGGATTCAACGGCGCAGAATTCCATGGCGAACCGGGCCTGTTCGCCCATGTCCACGGTGTCGTCAAACATGACCACACCGCCGTGGCCCACCACACCGCCAAAGGCAGCGAAGGCTTCGTAATCCATGGGGGAGTCCCACTGGCTTTCGGGCAGGTAAGCGCCCAATGGGCCACCGACCTGAACCGCCCTCAAGGGCCGGCCGGTAAAAGTGCCGCCCCCGAAGTCTTCCATCAGCTCCCGCAGGGTAATGCCGAATGCCAGTTCAATAAGGCCGCCACGTTTGATATTGCCTGCCATTTGCAAGGCCAGTGTGCCCCGCGAGCGGCCCATGCCGTAATCCGCGTAAGCGGCTCCGCCCTGGTCGAGAATAAAGGGCACAGCGGCCAGGGAAAGCACGTTATTAACCACGGTAGGGCGGCCGAACAGACCTTCTATGGCCGGCAATGGCGGCTTCGGGCGAACCATACCGCGCTTGCCTTCCAGGCTGTCGAGCAGGGAGGTTTCTTCCCCACAGATATAAGCGCCGGCGGCAAGACGGACCTCAAGATCGAAACGCCGGCCGCTGCCTGCCACATCGGCACCCAGATAGCCGGCTTCGTAAGCGCGCTTGAGCGCTTCCTTGAACATACGGTGAGCAACCGGGTATTCGGAGCGTAGGTAGACATAGCCCTGGCTCGCACCCACCGCCAGGCCGGCGATGGTCATGCCTTCGATCAGCATGTAGGGATCACATTCCATCACCAGGCGGTCGGCAAAAGTGCCGGAATCGCCCTCATCGGCATTGCAGACAATGTATTTCCGGCCCTCGGGTTCGGCCAGTACTGTCTGCCATTTGATGCCGGTGGGAAAAGCCGCGCCGCCGCGGCCGCGCAGGCCCGAAGCCTTGACCTCGTCGACAATGGCCTGGGGCGAAAGCTTCAGGGCTTTTTCCAGTCCCGCGAAGCCACTGTGAGCCCGGTAATCCGCCAGTGACAGAGGATCAGTAATACCAATGCGCGAAAAGGTCAGCCGCTGCTGCCGGCTCAGGTAGGGAATTTCTTCGGTCAAACCCAATGCAAGGGGGTGACTTTGAGCGCCCTCGAAGAGGCCCGAGTCCGCCAGGGCAGCCACGTCCTCAAGCTCCACGGGACCATAGGCCAGGCGACCGGCCGCGGTTTCCACTTCCACCAGAGGCTCCAGCCAGAACAGACCCCGGGAGCCGTTGCGGACAATCTCGACGGTTGCGCCCCTGCTGTCCGCTTCACGCTGCAAAGCAGCGGCGATCCGGTCGGCACCTAAAGAAAGCGCGGTGGTGTCGCAGGGAACAAAGAGTTTCACCGACATTACTTGAGCTCCAGAGTCGAGGTGGTCAGGCGGTCCGCGAGACGGTCGAACTTGTCCGGGCTCATCCGGCCATGGATGTCGTCCCCGATCCGGATGGAGGGCGCGCAAGCGCAATTGCCCAGGCAGTAGACCGGCTCCACCGTAAACTCGTTGTCCCGGCTGGTCTGGTGATAATCTGCACCGAGCCGGGATTTGATATGGGACTCCAGTTGCCGGCTACCCATAGACTGGCAAGCCTCGGCGCGGCATATATGGATCACATGGGCACCCACCGGATGCGTACGGAAGTGATGATAAAAACTGATAATGCCGTGAACCTCGGCGCGAGTCTGGCGCATAGCCTCGGCGATAATGGGCACTGTGGCTTCGGGGATGTAACCAAAGCGGTCCTGAATCGCGTGCAGTATCGGCAACATGGCTCCGGGTTTGTCTTTGAGCGCATCGATTTCCTGCTTGACCAAAGCCGGCGTCCAGTCTTCGAAACCGGCTCTGATGGCGGGACTTATTGAAGTGATGTTCTGTGCTGACGTTTTTGGCACTGACATAGGCACGCCCATTCATAAATTTTTTTGGTTTTGCTACGATATAATTGAATTTAGCACTTAGTTAACGGCGGATAAATATGAAATATCATGCATAAGAAAAAGCTCTCTGTAACGCCCACCTGGATCTTCCGGACCGAGTCCGGGGAGATTTTCGAACCCGTCATGTTCAGCCTCCTTACAGGCATCCGGGATTCCGGCAAACTGACCAGGGCCGCCGCCCAAGCGGGAATCTCCTACCGCCATGCCTGGAACCTGCTCAATCGCTGGACCGACTTTTTCGGCCTGCCCCTGGTTGTCATGCGCAAGGGCCAGGGCACCCGATTATCACCTCTGGGCGCCAAGCTGCTTTGGGCCGAGCAGCGGGTAAGAGCGCGTCTGGGCCCTCAAATCGACAGCATGGCCTCGGAACTCAACAATCAGCTCCAGCAACTACTCGAAGGGGCTCACTCTGTGCTTCGGATCCATGCCAGCCACGGGTTTGCGGTGGCGCTGCTGCCGGAATTTTCCGACCGGCTTGAGCTTAACCTGCAGTACTGCAACCCGGAAGAGGCGCTCGTGGCGTTCAACCGGGGTGACTGCGACATTGCCAGCTTTCACTTGCCGACCTGTCCGGAGCTCGCCCGCAAAGCCCTGAAACATTATCACTCTGTGCTTCAGGCACCCGACCTTCGCGTCATACGCTTTGTCACCCGGCGGGAGGGCCTGATGACCCTTGCCGGCAATCCCGCCGCCATACACAGCCTGAAAGACCTCACCAATCCTGACATTCGCTTCATCAATCGGGATAAACATTCCGGCAGCCGTATCCTCTTCAACATGCTGCTGGAGCAGGAACAGATAGCCGAACAACAGATCCACGGCTTCGATCGGGAAGAGTTCACCCACTCCGCGGTGGCCGCTTATGTTGCTGCCGGCATGGCCGACGCGGGCTTTGGCGTGGAAGCGGGCGCAAGGCAGTTCGGTCTCGCATTCACGCCGCTGGCCACCGAGCATTACCTGCTGATCTGCCGGGAAGAGCAACTGATCCAGAACAACATGCGACAACTGTTGGATCTGATGCGGTCCCCGGACTTCATCAACGAAATCAATAAGCTTCCCGGTTATGCCCCGGATCACTGTGGTGACATCTGTACCCTTGGCGAGCTGCTGCCGGATGCAAATTCCGGCTGATGCGCAAGCGGACGTCGCCCTAAAGTCATCGATACCTGTCCTGACCGTATTGCGAATATTAATCATTCTTATTATCATTCTCTCCAATTTGTACCCTGACCCATTGGAGAACGAACAATGACCTACCCCGCTTCGGCTAAAATATTTCGCCGAAAAGCGCTGATTTCAGCCATTATATGCACATCTCTACCGGCTTCTGTTGTGGCCCAGGAATCCGATCCCCTTCAGTTGGACGCAATCAGGGTGTCTGGTGAGAGAAGCGAACCCTCTTCGGAATCCACCGAGCGCTATACCGCCGGCTCAACCAGTACATCGCTGAAACTGGATCTGTCCCATCGCGAAACGCCGCAATCGGTCTCGGTGATAACCCGCGAGCAGATCGAGGACTTCAATCTGACGGACGTCAATGACGTTCTCAAAGGCACCACCGGCGTCACGGTGGAATCGGTGGAAACCGACAGGACCTACTACACCTCCCGGGGCTTTGATATTGTCAACTTTCAGTTTGACGGCGTAGGCCTGCCCCAGACCTATGACAACGTCCAGGGCGATATGGACACCGCATTCTATGATCGGGTGGAGGTGTTGCGCGGCGCCAACGGCCTGATGACCGGCACAGGCAATCCGTCCGCCACCGTCAATTTCATTCGCAAGCGGCCCACCGCCGATACCCGCGCCGCTGTGTCAGTCACCGGTGGCTCCTACGATAATCGACGGATTGTCGGCGACCTGTCCGGCTCACTAACGGAGTCGGGCAAGGTTCGAGGCCGTGTCGTCGCCGGCTATCAGGACAGGGAATCCCATCTCGACCGGTACGCGCATGAAAAACAGATGTTCTATGGTGTGCTGGAAGCGGACCTGACCGACACCACACTGCTTACCCTCGGCCACGCCACCCAGACCTCCGACGCGGATAGCCCGCTCTGGGGTGCCCTACCCCTATTTTATAGCGATGGCTCGGCGACGGATTTCAAACGCTCCACCAGCACAGCCTCTGACTGGTCCTATTGGGACAACACCAAGCACAACAGCTTTGTCGAACTGCAGCAGGAACTGGCCGGGGGCTGGCGGGCGAAGGCAACGGCCATGCGGCTGGAGCTGGACAGCGATTCGGAACTTTTCTATCAGTTCGGAACGCCGGACCCGGACACGGGACTTGGGCTCAACCCGTTCCCCAGCGACTACGGATTGAATACCGAGCAGTGGGTGTTCGATGCCAATGCTTCGGGGCCCTTCGATCTTTTCCAGAAGACTCACGAACTGGTACTGGGCGCGAGCTGGTCGCGCTCGGAAGTCGAGGACCAATCACTCTTTACCAGCGACAGCCTCCCCAGCCTGCCACCCCTTGAGGACTGGACCGGCGACTTCCCCAGGCCCGCTTTTGATAGCGACGGTGGCGGCTCCGACTGGACCGACGACGAAACCAGTACCTATGCCGCCGCGCGCTGGACTTTGACCGACCGCCTCACCGCCATTACCGGTTTACGGCTGACCTGGATCGACAGCGAGGGCGAAAACTACGGCAACACCAAAAACACCCGTTACGATGCCGAGGAAACGCCTTATGCGGGCCTGATTTTCGACATCAACCGCAACCACTCGGTGTACGGCAGCTATACCCGCATTTTCGACCCGCAGACTGAAGTGGACATTAACCGGGATCGTCTTGATCCGGTCCGGGGCACCAACTACGAGCTTGGTCTGAAAAGCGAGTATCTGAGCAAACGCCTGATGTCCACCGCAGCCCTCTTTCGCATCGAACAGGACAATGTCGCGGAAGCGGCCGGCACTTTCCCCAATTCAACCGACAATTTTTATCGGCCAGTTGACGGCATCACCAGCGAGGGCCTGGAGCTGGAACTGGCGGGTGAAATCAGTGACAGCGTGAAAGTCTTTGCCGGATACACTTACGTCAACATCGAGGACGCAGACGGCGAATCCACCAAGCCGTTTATTCCCGAGCACCTGGCCAACCTGCGGGGCGTCTGGCAGGTGCCCGGGGTCGTCGGGCTGGAGCTCGGCGGACAGGTGCGCTGGCAGTCGGACATCAGCCAGGACCAAGGGCTTGCCACCACCGGGCCCAACGCCGGTGAGCCCATCGAAACCGAGCAGGACAGCTATTACCTGCTGGACCTGATGGCAAGCTACGACTTTGCCCGCAACTGGAATGCAACGCTTAACGTTAACAACGTGACTGACGAGAAATACATCAAAAGCCTTAAGAAATTCGGCGCCTCGGCGCAGGGGTACTATGGCGAACCGGCCAATGCCAACCTGACCGTCAGCTGGACCTACTGATACCAAAAGACGTTGCGGGGGCAAATTGGGCCCCCGCACCTACCTCGGACAACCCGGTCAGTTCATCCGTTCCTTCCGGTAAATACCGCAAGTTCCGCAATAATTCCCTTCCGGAAGTTTGTACTTCAGGCAACAGCCGCGGCGCTGCGGTATGGCGCAGCGGTGCTGGTTGAACTCGGCGGGTATCCAGTCAATAAACTTTTTCGCATCGCAATCAAATTGCGCCAGCCATTCGGTCGCTTCCCGGCACAGAGTGTCCGGCGGAGCCTTGTCGTAAAGCGCTGAGAAGGGCGCGCACAGCGCCAGGCCGACACTGCTCCAGTAAGCGCCGGGGCTGACACCGAATTCCTGGCGAAATACCGGATACCAGTCTTTGGCCCGGGCGGCCATGGCCTCCGTGAACGGGGCCACACCGATTGCCGGACCGGCTTCTGCACAGGTCCATCCGGTGGCACCATCAGCGCAATGCAGGCGAATGTGCCCAGGCTCCGGAGCCTGGCTTTGGCCGTCCAGGAGCAATCTGATGGTCAGGGGTGCAATGATGCTGAGTACCAGGTTCTGATGCAGCACCGAGGCCTGTATGCGGATTGCACGGAAATCCCTTGGCTCGCCCGCCGTCATTTGCAGAATACCCCGCAGCGACTCCGGCTGCTCCAGACAGCTTGCCAGAGACATGCCGGCGCCATCACCCTCTGGCGGACTGGCATTGTCAGCAAGACACGCTTTTGACAGCCCCGCACTTTCGAGCAGGTGACAATAGCGGGACGGCCAGGACTCAGTGCTTACCATGGCGGCTCAGCCCCCAGAGAAAGTAACCGCCCCCTATCAGGGCAGCCAGGAGCCCCGCCGGGAGCTGATTGGGAAAGATCAAAACCCGTGCCAGGTAATCGGCCAGGGCCAGCAGAACAGCGCCGACCACGGCTGCCATAACAAGCTGGCGGCCCACGGTCTGTTGGCCGAGCACCCGTGCCAGATGGGGAGCCATCAGACCAACGAAACTGAGCGGCCCGATAATCACCGTTGCAGCCGCGGTCAGGAATGCCGCCAATAACAGCAGCAAAAGCCGCGCTTTCGCCACCGAAAGCCCCAGCGCAGTGGCCGAACCCTCACCAAGCGGCAAGAGTACAAGAGCGCGGCGACCCATTGCGGCCAGTGCCGCGAGCACAGCCGTCACACCGGCCAATGCCAGAGCCTCCGGACCGCTGACCAGCCAGGTGGAGCCGGACATCCAGCTAAGCAGCCGGATAGCCTCGGTGCCGCCACCCGCCATGACAAGGCGCAACCCGGCATCCATGAAAACATAAATGGCCACACCGCCAAGCAGCAGCTGGTGCCCCGCAAAACGATGCTGGCGGGACAACAGCAGCAGAAAACCCAGCACCGCGGCCCCGCCAATGGCCCCTGCGAGCAGCTGAACGGTACGGCCCGGATTAATGCCAAGCAGAATCAACACAACCATGACCAGGGCGGCGCCCCCGCTGATGCCAAGCACTTCCGGACTGGCCATGACATTGCCGGTCAGGCGCTGAACGATCGTGCCCGCCAGGCCCAGTGCCACGCCCGCGGCAATGGCGGCGAGCAACCGTGGCCCGCGCCAGTCCCAGACCTGGGGCCACTCCCATGGCGGCGTCCAGTGCCAGGCCTCCAGCCCCGGTGACCAGCCCAATGCCAGGATCACGATCATCAGTAACGCCGCAGCGGCGGCAAGCAGGGTATTTTTGAGCGGGCGACGTCGCGGCAGGAAATGTGCCGGCCCTGCGCTCTCTCCCGGCATGTGACGATTATTCCGCATACCCCTGAGCGCCAAAAGTATAACCGGACCTCCAATCAGCGCCGTGGCGGTTCCCGTGGGCACCAGCGTGCCCTCCGCCCAAACTGTCGCCCACTGGGCAAAGGTGTCCGCCAGAAGAAGCAGGCCACCGCCGAGCAAAGTGCTCCAGAGCAGTTTTTGGCCCAGCGTGCGCGCACCCAATAGGCGCGCCAATACTGGCGCCGCCAGTCCGATAAAGGCCACGACCCCGACCCGGCTCACGACCGAAGCCGTCATCAGCACCACCAACAAAAGCGCAGCCAGTCGCAGCACACCCACATTGATACCCAGGGAGCGGGCGGATTCCGAGCCGAGTTGCAACAACTGAAGCGGTTTCATCAGCATCACCAGAGCAATGCCGATGATCACCACCCGAGGCCAGAGGTCCTGAAACTGGGACCAGTCGTTTTGCACCAGCGAGCCCGCGCCCCAGATAAAGAGATTGCTCAGGTAATCGCCGTGCAGCAGCATGAGTGCGGCATTGAGCGCGCCCAGGAAAAAGCTGATCACCAAACCGGCCAGAATGACCGTGACCGGCGAAAACCCCAGCTTTCTGGTCAGCGCCACGACCAGGCCCGCCGCCATAAGGCCGCCGGCTACCGCCGTCAAATCCGGGCTGAAGGCCAGCAGCGCTGGCGCATACAGAGTCGCAACACCGATCGAGAACTGGGCACCAGCCTCGACGCCCAGCGTGGTGGGAGAGGCCAGAGGATTACCCAGCACCTGCTGAAGCACTGCCCCGGCAAGCCCGAGGCCAAACCCGATCAGAATGGCCATGGCAAAGCGGGGCGCCCAACTGTAACGCAGCACAACTTGTTGGTAGTCATCGGTATTCACTGACCAGAAAGCCTGCAACAGGCCTGACAGGTTCAGTTGATCAAGCCAGGGCAGCACAGCGCCGGCTAAAGCCAGTGACCACAACAGAACAGCAACGACCGGTAGGCGACGGGAATATGGCAGGAAGCCATTAGCGGACATTAGTCTGGCCTCCCGCTAACAAGGTCTCCGTCAGCAATACCGCCAGGCGCTTGACGGCACCGACGCCCCCATACGCCCACACCGGCTCCACCTGATAAACCTCGCCCTGGCGGACCGCCGGTAAGTGGGTCCAAAACGGACTGGAAGACAACTGCCCGGCAAGACCGGGCGCGGTTGGCGAGATCACGACAATACGAACGTCAGGCTGAGCGGCCAGGGCCTCCAGACCGACTGTGGAAAAACCCCAGAAATTACCCGGCTTCTGCCAGGCATTGTCCAGGCCCAGCCCTTCAAGGGCAGCCTGAAAAATACCGTTGGGCGCGTTAATGCGCACATGACGATCATCCAGGAAATTCACCAGAGCGATGGGTTTGCCGGTCAGTCCTGCCGCCTCCAATCGCCCTCGGTTTTCGAGCATGATCTCGTCCAGTTCCCGGAGTTCGGCCCTGGCACGGTCTTCACGCTCGAGGATATTACCCAGTGTCAGCAGCAAGGTGCGGGCCCGTTCAAACGGTCTCGCACCGTCATCGTAAATGCTCATGACATAGGTGGGGGCGATGCTGTCGAGCAAGTCCCAGGCAGGCACCAACTGGCCACTTGCCAGGATCAGGTCGGGTTTGAGTTCGGCGATGGCTTCCAGGCTCGGGGATCGGCGTGCCCCCACATCATATGATCCGGCTGGCAAAACCGGCTGCTGCACCCAGATCGGGTAATCATCCCGGTCGGCCACGCCGATCGGGTTAACACCGAGCATCAGCAGTGACTCGGTGGCGGCCCAGTTCAGCGTTACGATTCGCTCCGGCGCACCCTCAAGCACGAGCTGCCCGCGTTCGTGCTGCCATACCGCGGATTGGGCCAGACTCGTGAAAAGAAACAGAAAGACGCCCGCCAGAAACCTGATGTGATGACGTTGACCTTGTGCACGGCTGGTAAAAAGATGGCCAGACTCAGTGCACATAGGATATCCACTGCCCCGGCGCCCTTTCCATTACCCCCATGGGTATTGTGTAAATCTTTTGCAGCGTTTCCCGGGTCATGATCTCGGCGGGAGTACCATCGGCGATCAGCTCGCCGCCGCGCAAAGCCACCAGGCGGTCGCAAAAACGTGACGCCAGGTCGACATCGTGAAGCACCATGATCACGGTTAGCTCGCGCTCTGCCGCCAGGCGATGGATCAGGCGCAGGGTTTCAATCTGATGGCGCACGTCGAGGGCGGAAATGGGCTCATCCAACAACAGACAACGGGTCTGCTGCGCCAGCAACATCGCGATCCAGGCACGTTGGCGCTCACCGCCGGAAAGCGTGTCCACCGAGCGGTCGCTGAAACCGGTCAAATCGGTTTCGCTCACGGCCTGTTCAATCAACCGGAAATCTTCCTTGCCGTAACGGCCCAGGGGCCCGCGCCAGGGATAACGCCCCAGAGCCACCAGTTCGCGGACGGTCAGGCCATCGGTAGCAGGGGGATGCTGCGGCAGGTAACCCACCGTGCGGGCGAATTCCCGAGCGCCGGTTGCGCCGAGGTTCCGTCCCTTCAGCGAGACGCAACCGCTGGAGGGCGGCATCTGGCGAGCCAGCACTTTCAACAAGGTGGATTTACCGGAGCCATTATGACCCAACAGAGCCGTGACCTCGCCTTCCGCAAAACGGAGGCTGACCTCATTGAGGATGGCCGTGGCGCCAATGCGGACACCAAGCTGCTGGACTTCGAGAAACGTGGACATGCGGGCTCCCGGGTTCCCCGGATTCGGGGAGACGTGGATAGTGAAAAGCCTCGCAAGAATAATCTAAATGCGAATCAGTATCAATATAAACGAATCAAACCTGACCGGTCTGGACCCGCCATTGGGAAGCGTAGGCACCGCCGCGGGCAAGCAGCTCGTCATGGTTACCCGACTCAATCACCCGGCCGTCCGACACAACCGCAACGGTGTCTGCGTCTACAATTGTCGACAAACGGTGAGCAATCATGATGACTGTGCGATTATGGCCAATCCGTTTGAGAGACCGCTGTATGGCCGCTTCGGTCTCGTTGTCCACGGCACTGGTGGCTTCATCCAGCAC
The DNA here is from genome assembly GCA_018334495.1 of Oleiphilaceae bacterium. Classification (GTDB taxonomy): domain Bacteria; phylum Pseudomonadota; class Gammaproteobacteria; order Pseudomonadales; family Oleiphilaceae; genus Marinobacter. The sequence goes on along the minus strand of JAGXLV010000033.1, from coordinate 8,056 downwards.
GAGAATGGCGGGATCTTTCAGCAAGGCCCGGGCCAGAGACAGGCGCTGGCGCTGGCCGCCGGAAAGCCGCACGCCGCGCTCGCCCACCTGGGTGTCCAGGCCATGGGGCAGACCCTCGATAAACGACCAGGCCTCAGCCGTACGCGCGGCCTCAATGATCTCGTCGTCGCTGGCCTCGGGCCGACCGTAGGCAAGATTGTCCCGAATGCTGCCTTCGAACAGATAAACCTCCTGGCTGACCAACCCGATAGCCTCTCGCAGCGATTTCAGACTCACCGATTGTATGGGCTGGCCGTCAATGCGAATTTCGCCCCCGCTGGGGTCATGAAACCGTAACAGGAGCTTGATCAATGTGGACTTTCCGGAACCGGTGGCGCCGACAAGCGCCAGGGTGTGGCCCGCCGGCACTTTCAGGGTAATGTTCTCGATACCGGCGCCGCTGGAGGCATAGCGGAAGCCGACACCCTCAAGCTCCACCTCACCCCGAACCGGCTGGGTCAAAGTCCGGGCACTGTCATCCCGCACATGCACCGGCTCGGCCAGCAAATCCAGGATACGACGTGTGCTGGCCATGGCGCGCTCAAACAGATCGATCACTTCCGCCAGGCCGGTCAGGGGCCAGAGCAGGCGCTGGGTCAGAAACACCAGCACACCATAGGCCCCCACGTTCAGGGTGCCGTCCAGGGCCATCATGCCGCCGACGATAAAGGTCGCGAGAAAACCTGCCAGGATGGCCATACGGATGACCGGTATAAACGCGGAACTGATGCGAATGGCTTTGCGATTGGCTTCCACGTAGGCCTCGCTGCTGGCCTTCAGGCGCTCGGCTTCACGCTGCTCGGCGGTAAAGCTTTTGATGGTGGCAATGCCACCCAGGTTGTTGGCCAGACGGCTGGACAGGTCGCCCACTTTCTCCCGCACATCGGCGTAGAGCGGACCCGCCTTGCGCTGGAAATAAAAGGCGCCCCAGATAATGACGGGTATGGGCGTAAAGGCCAGCAAAGCGATCAGCGGCGACAGAACAAAGAACACGGCGCCCACGGCGAGCACGGTTACCACCACCTGGATCATGGCGTTGGCGCCGCCGTCCAGAAAGCGTTCAAGCTGGTTAACATCGTCGTTCATGGTCGCCACCAACTGGCCGGAACTGCGGGCCTCAAAAAAGCTCATGTCCAGTTTCTGGGCGTGCTCGTAAGCGTCCTGTCGCATATCCGACTGCAGGCGCTGGGCCAGATTGCGCCAGAGGATCTGGAAGAGGTATTCGAACAGGGACTCCCCCGCCCAGATAAAGAAAGTAAGCCCGCCCAGGATAAGCATCTGCTCCTGGGGAGACTCAAAGCCCAGGGACGCAACAAAACTTTCTTCCTTGTTCACCACCACATCAATCGCAATACCAATGAGAATTTCAGGGGCAATATCGAATAATTTATTGATAATGGAGCAGGTGCTTGCTGCAATGATCTGCCGGCGATAGCCACGGGCGTAGCGCAACAGGCGGCCGAGCGCGGCAAAACTGCTTGTGGTACTGGCAGGATGGTCAGGCATGGTATCTTGTTCTCAGGTCGCAAAAGCCCGGCAGGTTAGCGGATTTTACTCTCGAATTAAATGGCAATAATTATCATTTAGCCCAAAAGCGTTCGACTGCCAGGGTTGAAACCTGACCCGACACCGCAATAGAGCCTTTGGGAGGGAGAAGATCAATTGCCAAAAACAACACAAAAGGAGGGCGCAAGGTGGCAGGAGAGATAGACTATTACGAGATTGAGGTTCAAAACCGGCTGACCGGTGGTATCAAAGGCAAAAGCAACTGGTTCCTTGGCCTCGGTGTGCTGTTTCTGGTGCTGGGGCTCGCGGCTATTGCCTTCCCCTGGGTCGCGACCCTGTCACTGAACATGGCCATCGGTCTGATCCTGATCATCATAGGGGTCACCCAGGTTTTCCAGGCGTTTTCCGTCCCTCAGTGGCGCGGTTTCGGTCCCAGCCTTTTATTGGCATCGCTGGCACTCATCCTGGGCGGGTTTATGATTTTCTATCCACCTGCCGGCGCCGTGACCCTGGCCACGCTGCTGATGGTATACCTGTTGCTCACCGGCGTCGTCAAAATCACCTTCGCCTGGAAGGTACGGCCGGCCCTGGGTTGGGGCTGGATTTTCACCAGCGGACTCTTGTCGCTGGCTCTGGGCCTGCTGATCCTCTTCCAGGTCACGGTTACCGTGCCCTGGGTTCTGGGCCTGTTGATCGGTATTGATCTGATTTTCAGCGGGATCTGGATTCTGGTTCTCGTCTACGCCGCCAAGCGCCTGAGTTAAGACTCTTTCAAGTCGGCGCGCTCCGGCATTCGAGCCGGTGCTGCATGGTCTGAAGCCGCTCGCCTATGAAATCCATAACCGTTCTCACGACAGCGCCCTGGCGGAGGTTGCGATGGGTCATCAGCCACAGATCAACGCCTTCCCCCGCCAGCGGTGGCGATAACCGGTGCAGGTCCGGGTCATCCTCTCCTATATAACAGGGCAAAACCCCCACGCCACTGCCGGCCCGAATCAGTGTGTACATGCTGAAGAGCCCGTTGCAACGAATCACAGGCTGGTATTCCTTCAGGTTCTTTTCATACCAATGGCCGGTCGCCATAGGATTGAAGCTGCCATCGGGCACGACCCATGCCTGCGCCTCGGGATGTTCCGGGTCAAACTGAGGATTGCAGTCCAGATAAAGTTTCGCGCAATAAATGGCTGATTCAATAACGCCGATATGACGCCCTACCAGCATTTCCGGCGATTCATTGGTAGGTCGAAGCACGATATCCGTTTCCTGACGACTGGTGGCAGGCACTTCATTGCCGGTGGCGATATCCAGCTGTATGCCCGGATAATGCCCCACCAATTCAGTCAGAATTGGATCAATGAGGCAGTTGAGCAAAGTGTCGGTGGTAGCCAGGCGCACATTACCCACCGGGTAGGCATCCTGGCCCCGCAATGTCTGCTCCAGATTCTGCATATCGGCACTCAGCCGGTCGGCCTCCTTGAAGGCTATTTCCCCTGCCAGAGTCAGTAGCACACCCTCCCGGGTCCGCTCGAACAACTGGACTCCCAATTGTTCTTCTATCTGGTCCAGCCGCCTCAGGACCGTGGTCTGATGTACGCCCAGAATTTCACCAGCCCGGGTCAGTGTGCCGCCGGTCGCCAGTGCGTGAATATATCTTAAATAATCCCAATCCATCGTGACTGCAAATTCGCAAGGTTATATGAGTTTTAACGTATATGGACTGCAAATATAAATCTATATAGTTCCCTACACAAGTCACCCGAACCATGGAGGAAACTCACATGAGAACCACCGAAAGAAACAACCTTTACACCGCGCCCTCCAGCATTCTGCACAACAGTACAGATGTTCGGGCAGAGTATACACGCGCAGCAGCTCGTCAGGCTGGTAATGCCATCAGGAAAAATCTGAAGCAAATGCGCGCCAAACTGGCCTGGCATAATTCAGCCCAGCCGCACAGCTAAGCGATGACCGCTGCGTCAAGCAGTGTGATTTGAAGGGCCAGGGGTTACCTGGCCACTGCAGAACGGGTCTGGCACGCAAGTGCCAGGCCCGTTTTGTTTTTCGGCGGTGGGCTTCAGCTATTTATTAAGCGCGTCTTTGAGACCGGCGAAAGGGTTAAAGGTAGCCGCTTCCCGTTTCGTCTCTGAGGTAGCACCGTAACGCACATAAGCTTCAAACTTGCTGTGCTCTTCATCGTGGCAATACAGGCAAAGCAACTCCCAGTTGCTGCCATCCGATGGATTGTAATCATGGTCGTGATTGACATGATGCACCGTCAATTCACTGAGATTGCGACGATCGAACTCCCGCGCGCAACGTCCGCAGACCCAGGGATAAAGCTTGAGCGCCTTCTCCCGGTAGCCTTTTTCTCGTTGGGCAATGTACTGGCGCTGCTCTTCCAGCACCCGGTCCAGTTTGCCTCTGCCTGCCTGATTAGTCGTCATGACTCACCCGTGCCTTGTACCCTTGATCAGTGTAAACGCCGCCCCATTGACGGCTTTTCCCCATAATACCCAACCCGGCGCTTTATGCCATCCATTCTGCTGTGTTTCCGGGCGCGCCCGGGGTTTTTCGGGTCTCAAGCCGACAACAGCAGGGCTTCCGGATCCTCCAGCATCCTGATAACAGCTCTGAGGAACCGGGCGGCATCGGCGCCATCGTTAACCCGGTGATCGTAAACAAGGCAAAGGGGCAGGCGCAGCCGGGTCTGCAGCTCATGGTCATCCAGGTCGCCGACCGTCACGGTTTCCAGCCGCGTGCTGCACACTCCCAGAATGGCCACTTCGGGATAATTGATAATCGGCGTAAAACTGGTGGCGCCAATGGTACCCGGGTTGGTGACGCTGAAGGAGGCGCCTTCCATGTCCTCCCGCTTCAACCTGCCCTGGTGGGCGCTATCGGACATCGTCACCGTCTCGATGGCCAATTGCTCGATGGATTTATGATCGACATTCTGAATCACCGGTACCAGCAGGCCCTGATCGGTTGCCACTGCGATCCCCAGGTGATGATAGTGCTTGAAAATTATCTCATCGTTAGCCACATCCAGGCTGGCGTTGAATCTTGGAAACTGCCTGAGCGCAGCGGCGGCGGCCTTGAGCACCAGAACCGTGAGGGTCAGTTTGCCGCCCTGTTTTTTCACCCGCTTTTTGTGGCGACGACGGAATCGTTCCAGTTCCGTCACATCGGCGACGTCCTCATGCATGACATGGGGGATTTGCGACCAGGACTGGCTCGTCCGGCGCGCAATGGTACGACGCATTGCACTGAGGGATTCACGCTCTATTGCGCCCCATCGGCTGAAATCCGGCAACGGCTTTTCCACTCCGGCCTGACGCCGTGACGGTTCGGCTTCCTCTTTGCCTCCACTTTCCGCGAGCGCTTCTACATCCTCCTTGGTGACCCGACCGCCCGGGCCACTCGGCGCCACCTCATGGAGATCGACGCCCTTTTCCCGGGCCAGTTTCCGGGTCGCGGGCGCTGCCGGCACGGGACCCGCCGGACCGAAATCCCCGCTTTCCTCTTTTTCTTTCTCGTGTTTTTCCTTCTCCCGCTTGTCAGGCTTTTCCGTGTCCACGCGCTCGGTCGCGGCTTTTTCCTGCTCGTGGGTTGCACCTTTTTCTGTGCGCTCTTTCGAGCCTGCTTTTTTGGCTTGGGGCTCCTGTTCGGCTTTGCTTTCGGTTTGCTCCTCACCGTCACTGTAAGTAACCAGCACGTCGCCAACCTTGATAAAGTCGTCTTTCTTGACCTCAACGGATTCAATCGTGCCGTCGAATGGGGCGGTGATATCGTTGACGGCCTTGTCCGTCTCAATACTCACAAGCGGATCGCCGTCCTCGACACGGTCCCCTTCGGACACGTGGATCTCGCGAATTTCAGCCTCTGTGAGCCCTTCACCGGGATCTGACAGCTTGTATTCCTTGGCCATCGAAAATTGCTCCTTATGCACTCAGTGCCTGCCGCGCGCCCTGGAGTATGCGACTCGTATCGGGAATGTAATCCTGTTCCCGGGCAAAATAGGGGGTGATAACGTCATAACCGGTCACGCGCTGGATCGGGGCTTCCAGATAGAAAAACGATTTTTCGTTAATACGCGCGATGATCTCGGCCCCGGGGCCAAAGCTGCGGTGCGCCTCATGGACAATGACCACCCGCCCGGTCTTGCGCACCGACTCACTCAGCTTGCGGTCGTCCAGGGGGGAAATCGTCAGAAGGTCGATGACTTCGGCCTCGATGCCGTCCTCTTCTGACAACGTCTCCGCGGCTTCAAGAGCGCGGTGGGTCAGTGCGCCGTAGGTGATCATTGTAAGGTCGCCGCCTTCGCGCACCACCTGGGATTCGCCGATGGGTAATGTCTCCTCCTCATCAGGCACCTCTTCGCGAAAGCTGCGGTAGATGCTTTTGCCTTCAAAGAAGATCACCGGGTCCGGGTCCCGTATTGCGCTGACCAGCAGGGCGCGCGCATTGCGCGGCCCTGACGGGATAACGATTTTCAGCCCTGGGGTATGAGCGTAATAAACTTCACGACTTTCGGAATGGTGCTCCAGCGCACGCACGCCACCGCCATAAGGCATGCGGCACACCATGGGCACCGTATAGCGGCCCCGGGAGCGCCATCGCATGCGCGCGACCTGGCTTTCCATTTGATGAAAACCGAAATAACTAAAACCCGAAAACTGCATTTCACACACCGGCTTCAGGCCGTAAACGGCCATGCCAAGGGACATACCCAGAATGGCGGATTCGGCCATAGGTGTATCCATCACTCGCTCTTTGCCGAACTGGTCGTACAGGTTTTCAGTGGTGCGAAAAATCCCGCCTTCATAGCCGACGTCCTCTCCCAGCACGAAAACGCTCTCATCTTTCTCCATTTCCTGGCGCAATGCCAGGTTAATGGCCTCGATCATCGTCAGCTCAGCCACGGCGCGCCTCCAGAGATTGCTTCATGTCCTGGCGTTGTTCTTCAAGATAAGGTGGGCGCTCAGCGTAGAGGTGATCGAACATGTCGACCGGATCGCCAAGTTGTTTCATTTGATCCTCGGCTTCCTTCCAGGCCCCTTTGACTTCCTTGATCACTTCCTCGTCGATGCCTTCGATGTCGTCGTCGCTGAGCAGTTTTTTAGTCTTGAGGTAGCGCTCAAAACGGACGATTGGGTCACGCTTTTTCCAGGCCTCCACCTCCTCTTCCGAGCGGTACTTGCTGGGGTCATCTGCCGTGGTGTGCACCTCAATACGATAGGTGACGCACTCGATCAGTGTGGGGCCATCCCCCTTTCGGGCGCGGTCTGCGGCCTCCCTTGTGGCCGCGTAAACCGCCAGGAGATCGTTGCCGTCGACCTGCAGACCCGGCATGCCATAAGCCAGAGCTTTCTGAGCCAGGGTCTTGGTGCGGGTCTGAATTTCTCGCGGCGTGGAAATAGCCCATTGATTGTTCTGGCAAATAAAAACGGTCGGTGTGTTGTACACCTGGGCAAGATTCAGACCTTCATGAAAATCGCCTTCGGATGTGGCGCCATCGCCGAAATAGGTCATGGCGAGGTGTTTTTCACCTCGGCACTTCATGGCGTAAGCAATACCAACGGCATGACTGATCTGCGAGGCTACCGGAATGGCAATAGGCAGGTCGTTCTGATCGTCCGGAATGCGGCCGCCTTCATTGTAACCGGCGTTGTACAGAAGCAGGCCGGTCAGCGGCGTACCCCGCCAGATAGCGGCGGTCGTTTCCCGGAAACTGGGCACCATCCAGTCGCTGGGTTCGATGGCCGCAATCGAGCCAACCTGGCTTGCCTCCTGGCCTTTGGCCGGGGCAAAGGTTCCGATCCGTCCCTGGCGCTGCCAGCGCAGCTGATGCTCGTCAAAGCGGCGACTCAGGACCATGGTGCGATGCATACGCAGCAGCGTTTTGTCATCGATTTCCGGGACCAGGTCTTTGTCGAGTTTGCCTTTCTCATTGAGGATCGACAGGTTCTCGATCTGGTGGTCCAGCTTGATCTTTTTCCTTGGCATACGCGCCTCTTTTCAGGTTCCTTCCCCAAAGGTATGCGTACGAAATGTCCTCATTCCAAGCCCCGCTCGGGCTTTAATGGTTAAAAAATACGCAAAGACAATCTACGCAATTCATTTTTCGGCTTTTTCTTCGTCTGCCTCCTCAGCCTCTTCTTCAGCCACATAAGAGAAAGCCGAAAGATGAAATTCTGCCGCTGCTGCGACTTCGGCCACACCACAGGCGCCCGGCTCGGAAGTCTCCTCACCCGCCAGTGTCCGCAACACCGCATGCACGCCCCTGAACAAGGAGGACCGGCCGCTCAGTGTTTTCATAGCGCCAGCTACCCCTGCTCCTTTGCAATCCTGCCAAACCATTCAACGCCAAAGCGCACCCCAAAGCCCTGCAGGTCGGTCGGTATATGAGCCAGACCGCCCTTGTGAGTGCCGGATGACGCCATGTCAACATGAACCCAACCGATGCTTTTGTCCACGAAACTGCCCAGAAAGCGTGCTGCGTAAATGTGGT
>JAGXLV010000106.1 GCA_018334495.1 Oleiphilaceae bacterium | reverse complement strand
CCAGTTCGGTCTCGGCCTGCGCGCGGTTGTCAGACTGCAGCCAGCCCGCTTGCGCCTGCCAGGTGTCATTGAACGCCTTGGCCAGGAAAGTATTGTCGAATGCCCGCCGGCCCGCCAGATAATAGGCGCCGCCACGGTCGAAATCCTCGCCAATACCAGAGCCAAAGCTGAGGGCGTCGCTTGCGACAATGAAACCGTCGCCCAGCTGGATGACCTGGCGACCACTTGAGACATCCAGGTTCCAGGCTGTTGCGCCGATCATCACGCCGTCGCGACGATAACCAAGGTAGCCGTCCTCCAGGTTGGTCAGAGTCTCGTCGCCCCGGGTAAAGCCGCTGGGGTCGCCGTCGCCCTCGGTAAAGGTGGTGATGAAATTGATCTTGCCGTAGAAGCGCCCTTCCTCGAAAGATTCAGGCGCCAGTTCAAATCCGTACTTGGCGTAGCCTTCCTGCCAGGTGGCTGCTTCGTCATCGACATTGCCAAACAAGTCATAGGATTTGTCGCTGTGAAACGCCCCGAGTATGGCTTCAAAGGTGGCATTAACCTTGGAGTTGCCGGTATCCGCCACCTCGATGGCGGATAGGGTCGGCGAGGCCGCCAAAATGGCCGCGGACAAACCGCTAAGCTTCAGGTACGCAAGGATGTTTCTTGAATTCGTGGAGTGCATGTTGGCCTCTTATGTTTTTTTAAGCGCAGGCAAATTAACGTTCATATTCAAGCTATCACTCCGTCGCAGTCCGCTCTTGTAGATTCCCGCCATAAAAAGGTATATCCCTGCCACCGCAACACCTGGCCCGTCACGAGACCGGAAAATGCCCTCAGCAAAACTTTTCTGAGCTGGGTAACTAGCAAGTTGACAGGTTTTATGTGTCATTTTTCGTTTAAAATTCCCGTCTTTTAGACGATCGGGTGCTAACAGGTTGGCAGCGTTTGGCCTTTGTCAGCCTGAACATAAGAGGGAGATGCCGCCATCCGGTTATTCCAAGTGCGAGTAATTTCGGCGCCTAAAGTGATACAGAAGTATAAGATATACGCATTGACCAGTATCAAATCTTAGATATAATGATTTGTCACTTAAACAGTTCGCAGCAACAGCGCCTTCTTTCAGGTGGCGCAGACAGGCTCCAGACCATACAGGCCACAGGGATTGCTTATGCCAGAAAACCTGCTCATCGAAGGACCGAAAGACGGCGTCCGCGTTTTTACCCTCAACCGTCCGGAAGCCCTGAACGCCCTGAACACCGAACTTCTGGGCAACCTGTCTGCTGCTCTTGACGAAGCGGAAGCCGATGCCGAGACCCGGGCCGTTGTGATTACCGGCAGCCAGAAAGCCTTTGCGGCGGGTGCCGACATCAATGAGATGGCCGCCAGAGACCTGGTGGGCATTCTGGAAGACCCCCGCACCACTCACTGGGCGCGTATCTCCCGCTTCAACAAACCGATCATTGCTGCCGTGAACGGCTTCGCGCTCGGCGGTGGCTGCGAACTGGCGATGCATGCGGACATCATGATTGCCGGCACCACGGCCCGGTTCGGTCAGCCCGAAATCAACCTTGGCATCATGCCGGGTGCCGGCGGCACCCAGCGCCTGGTGCGTGCGGTTGGCGAAAGGCTGGCCATGCAAATGGTACTGACCGGCGAGCCCATCGATGCCAAACGTGCCCTGGAGGCGGGCTTGATCAGCGAAATCTGTCAGCCCGAACTCACCCTTGAGCGCGCTGTGCAGATCGCCCGGACGATTGCCGGCAAAGCACCGATTGCGGTCAGGCTTGCCAGGGAGTCCGTTCGCAAGGCCAACGACCTGAACCTGGCTGACGGCTTACGTTTTGAGAGACATGCTTTCACGGTGCTGGCCGGCACGGCCGATCGGCAGGAAGGGCTGGATGCGTTTCGTGAGAAGCGCAAGCCCCATTTTACCGGCCGCTAGACCGCTGGATCGACAACCCATATCCGACAACAGGACAACGCCATGACTCAACCGAGCATTCTTCTCGAAATCGATCAGGGTGTGGCTCTGCTTACCCTGAATCGTCCGACCAGCCTGAACAGTTTCAATGTCGAGATGCATGAACAAATGCGGGCGGCCATCAGTGAGGTGCGTAAAGACAGTTCGGTCCGTGTGCTGGTCATTACCGGAGCCGGGCGTGGCTTTTGCGCCGGTCAGGACCTTTCCGACCGCACAGTGGCTCCGGGAGAAGCTGCGCCTGACCTGGGCCTTTCCATAGAAAAATACTACAACCCGCTGCTGCGCAGCCTGCGGGATCTTCCCATGCCGGTTCTCTGCGCGGTTAACGGTGTTGCTGCCGGCGCCGGCGCCAACATTGCCCTGGCGTGTGATATCACGCTTGCCGCACGCTCCGCCAAGTTCGTGCAGGCTTTCTGCAAGCTTGGCCTGGTTCCGGATTCCGGCGGCACCTGGACTCTGCCCCGGGTGGCCGGCATGGCCCGGGCCAAGGGCATGGCGCTGCTGGGCGACAAGATCAGTGCCGAGCAGGCTGAGAACTGGGGCATGATCTGGCAGTGCGTCGACGATGACCGCTTGATGGACGAAATCATGGACATGGCCCGGCATTTTGCCAACCAGCCCACCAAAGGCCTTGCCCTGATCAAGCGGGCACTCCACGCCAGCGCCACCAACAGCTTTGAAGAGCAGATCAATCTCGAAAGGGATCTCCAGCGCCTGGCGGGCAGGACCGAGGATTACCGTGAAGGCGTCGCGGCCTTCATGGAGAAGCGCACGCCATCCTTTCAGGGGAAATAAGACATGCAAGCACTTGATAAACAGATACGCGTTGCGGTGATTGGTGCCGGCGCCATGGGCTCGGGTATTGCGCAGGTCGCCGCCCAGGCGGGTCACGTGGTTTACCTGCACGACCAGCGCGAGGGCGCGGCATCAACCGGGCGCGATGGCGTGGCGAAGCAGCTTCAGCGTCGTGTTGACAAGAACAAGATGCAGCAGCAGGAAGTGGATGACATTATCGGTCGAATTCACCCGGTTAGCGCGCTTTCAGAGGTGGCGGACGCCGGTTTGGTCATCGAAGCCATCATTGAAGATCTTGAAATCAAACGCGCTCTGCTGAACGAACTCGAAAACCTGTGCGGCGAAGACACCATCATGGCCACCAACACCTCGTCCATTTCCATCACGGCCCTTGGCGCCAGGATGCAAAGGCCCGGTCGTCTGGTGGGAATGCACTTCTTCAATCCAGCGCCATTGATGGCGCTCGTTGAAGTGGTCAAGGGTCTGGCGACCGATAAAGCCGTCGCCGACCGGGTCTATGCCACGGCGTCCGTGTGGGGCAAGAAGCCGGTGGTGGCTGCCTCGACTCCGGGGTTTATCGTGAATCGGGTGGCCCGGCCTTTCTATGCGGAAAGCTTTCGTCTGCTCCAGGAGCAAACCGCCAGTGCCGCCACACTGGATGCGGTTATTCGTGAGGCCGGCGGTTTCCGCATGGGGCCATTCGAACTCACCGACCTGATCGGCCACGACGTCAATTACGCTGTAACCACCTCTGTTTTCAATGCCTATTATCAGGACCCGCGATTCCTGCCCTCTCTGGTTCAGAAAGAGCTGGTGGAAGCCGGACGGTTGGGTCGCAAAAGTGGCCAGGGCTTTTTCAGTTATGGCGAGGGCATCGAGCGTCCCGTGGCCCAAACGGAATCCGCCCGGCCTTGCGACCAGACCCGGTTAATCGTGGAAGGCGAGCTTGGGCCCGCAGCGGTGCTGGTGGAACGGCTGGGCGCTGCCGGCTTTGAGATTATTGAGCGGGACGGCCCGGGCCAGCTTCGTTTCGGCGAGGCGGTACTGGCATTAACCGATGGGCGCATGGCGTCTGAAAGGGCCGCCGCAGACGGTGTTGATAATCTGGTTCTGTTCGACCTGGCGTTTGATTACAGCACCACGACCCGGCTCGCCGTCACCGCTGCCGGTCAGGCAGCAACCAAGGCCATTGACGATGCCTGTGCCTTATTCCAGAAAGCGAACATCGCCGTCAGCCTGGTCGATGATCGCCCCGGGCTGGTGGTCATGCGCACGGTGGCCATGCTTGCCAATGAAGCCGCCGATGCGGCGCTCCAGGGCGTTGCGTCAATGGGCGATATCGATCTCGCCATGAGGGCGGGGCTGAACTACCCCAATGGTCCTTTGGGCTGGAGTGATCTTCTTGGTGCCGGCGTTGTTTTCCGGGTGCTCAGCAATATTCAGAACAGCTATGGTGAAGACCGTTACCGGCCCGCATTGCTGCTCAGGAAAAATCATTTTGCCCAAAAGGGGTTTTACTCATGACCGATGCCGACAAGCAAAAGCTGGCGGAAGCCTGCGCCGAGGCCATGTTCGCGCGGGATCGCGCCAGTCAGAAACTGGGAATGAACATCGTCTCGGTGGCACCGGGTAAAGCCGTGCTCACCATGACCGTCACCGGGGATATGGTCCAGGGCCACGGTTCCTGTCATGGCGGCTACTTGTTCACGCTGGCCGACTCAGCCTTTGCCTTCAGCTGCAACTCTTATGACAAGGCCACCGTTGCCTCCGGCTGCAGCATTGACTACATGTACGGCGCCAAAGAGGGCGATGTGTTGACGGCAGTTGCGCAGGAGCAATCCCGTGGCAAGCGTACCGGCATCTACGACATCACATTAACCAATCAGGATGGCCGCACGGTTGCCCTGTTTCGAGGCCGTTCCTACCAGGTCAGCGGCACCGTCATCTACTCGGGGGAAGAATCATGAGCACAGGTAACAGCTTGCGGGATGCCTATATCGTGGATGCGATCCGCACACCGATTGGCCGTTATGGCGGCGTGCTGGCGTCGGTCAGGGCTGACGATCTTGGTGCGATACCCATCAAGGCGCTGATGGAACGGCAGCCCGGGGTGGACTGGTCGAAGATTGATGATGTCTATTATGGCTGTGCCAATCAGGCCGGCGAGGACAACCGCGATGTGGCCCGCATGTCGCTGCTGCTGGCGGGACTTCCCGTCGACGTGCCCGGCAGCACCATTAACCGGCTGTGCGGGTCAGGCATGGATGCGGTCGGGACCTCCGCCCGGGCCATTCGCACGGGCGAGGCCCAGCTGATGGTTGCCGGCGGCGTCGAGTCCATGTCGCGGGCGCCTTTCGTCATGGGTAAGGCCGAGCAGGCCTTCAGTCGTAACGCCGAGATTTTTGACACCACCATTGGCTGGCGGTTCGTGAATCCGCTGTTGAAGAAACAGTACGGTGTGGACTCCATGCCGGAAACGGCGGAAAACGTCGCCGCTGATTTCAAGATTTCCCGGGAAGACCAGGACGCCTACGCCCTGCGCAGTCAGGAACGGGTGGCGGCCGCCCAGAGAAGCGGCCGTATGGGCCGGGAAATTACCCCGGTGTGGGTGCCACGGCGTAAGCAAGAGCCCCTGGTTGTCGATATTGACGAGCACCCCCGTGAGACCAGCCTGGAGAAGCTCGCCAAACTGCCTACACCCTTTCGGGAAAACGGCACGGTCACGCCAGGTAATGCGTCCGGTGTTAACGATGCCGCCTGCGCCCTGCTGCTGGCCAGCGGCGATGCCCTCAAGCAATACCACCTGAAACCCCGGGCCCGTGTGGTCGCTATGGCCGCCGCCGGCGTCGAGCCGCGCATTATGGGTATTGGGCCGGCGCCGGCGGCCCGAAAAGTCCTCAAAATTGCCGGCCTGAAGCTGGCAGACATGGATCTTATCGAGCTGAACGAAGCCTTTGCTTCCCAGGTTCTGGCCGTATTGCGTGACCTGGGCATACCCGATGATGCCGAGCACGTTAACCCGAACGGTGGCGGTATTGCTCTGGGTCACCCGTTGGGCATGAGCGGTGCCCGCCTTGTGACCACGGCGATCAATGATCTGGAGCGTCGCCACCAGGAAGGCCTGGGCGCCCGTTACGCACTGTGCACCATGTGTATCGGTGTCGGGCAGGGCATTGCCATGATCATTGAGCGCGTTGATAGCGCTCTGTGACAGACGCCGCGGATAAACTATTTTTCGCAGTCAGCATCAAGACAACGCAGGATTGAATCATGACTCTACCCTTGAAAAAAATCGGCAAACTCGACCGCATGGAAACGGCCAGTATCGACGAACTCCGGCACGAGCAACTCCAGCGTCTGCGCTGGAGCCTGACTCATGCCTACACCAACGTGCCGTTTTACCGGAAAGCGTTTGACGACGTCGATCTCAAGCCGATGCATATAAATTCTCTTGAGGATCTTGCCAAAGTCCCGTTCACCACCAAAAGTGATCTCCGGGACAATTACCCGTTTGGCATGTTTGCCACCCCTATGAAGGACGTCGTCCGGGTTCATGCCTCCAGTGGCACCACGGGCAAACCCACGGTAGTGGGTTATACCCAGGGCGACATCAATACCTGGGCGGATATCGTTGCTCGTAGCATTCGCGCTGGCGGGGGCCATGCCGGCGACAAGGTACATGTTGCCTATGGCTATGGCCTGTTTACCGGGGGGCTTGGCGCTCATTATGGCGCGGAACGTCTTGGTTGCACGGTAATTCCCATGTCGGGCGGGCAGACCGAGAAACAGGTTCAGCTGATTCACGATTTTGAGCCGGACATTATCATGGTGACGCCCTCCTACATGCTCAACATCGCCGATGAAATGGACCGCCAGGGCCTGGACCCGCATAAGCTGCCACTGCGGTTGGGCATTTTCGGCGCTGAACCCTGGACCAACAGCATGCGCGCCGAGCTGGAAGGCCGCCTGGGCATTGAGGCCCTGGATATCTACGGGCTTTCGGAAGTCATGGGTCCGGGTGTGGGTATGGAATGCGCCGAAACCAAGGATGGACCGACTATCTGGGAAGATCATTTCTACCCGGAAATCATAGACCCGAACACCGGCGAAGTACTGCCGGATGGTGAGTATGGCGAGCTGGTGTTCAGCTCACTGACCAAAGTGGCGCTGCCGATCCTGCGTTACCGCACCCGGGACCTGACCCGGCTGCTGCCGGGCACCGCCCGCCCCATGCGTCGAATAGACCGGATAACGGGTCGCAGTGATGACATGTTGATCATTCGCGGGGTCAACGTCTTTCCTAGCCAGATTGAAGAGCAGGTTCTGAAGGTGAATGAGCTCGCGCCTCATTATGAGATCGAGGTGTTCAAGGAGGGCAACCTGGATCACGTCGTCGTGCGAGTTGAATTGAACGAGAGCCAGAGTCAGCAAACCCGGGAACGTGTGGGCAAGGAGCT
>JAGXLV010000032.1 GCA_018334495.1 Oleiphilaceae bacterium | reverse complement strand
TGGCGACAACGTTAAGTTGGACGTCACCCTGATTGCGCCGATTGCAATGGAAGAAGGCCTGCGTTTCGCGATTCGCGAAGGTGGCCGCACCGTTGGTGCAGGGGTTGTTGCAAAGATCGTCGAGTAAAGCTCGCTCGGTTACTTGCAGAAAAGGGGCTGCAGCTTGCAGCCCCTTTTTCTATCCGGGAGTGTATTGTCTGCGCTGTTGCAGCTTCCCGACCTTGCTTGACAGGGTTGGGTATTATGCATACAATGCGGCTCCTTTTTTCAAGGTCGGCTAAAGTAGCTGCTACGAGTGGAGTTTGGTGCATCATGCAAAGCCAAAAAATTAGAATACGGTTGAAGGCGTTTGATTATCGCCTGATCGACCAGTCAACGCAGGAGATCGTCGATACGGCAAAACGTACCGGCGCTCAGGTGCGTGGACCTATCCCTCTGCCGACGCGGAAGGAAAAGTACACGGTTCTGGTCTCACCGCACGTTAACAAAGACGCGCGCGACCAGTACGAGATTCGTACACACAAGCGTTTGCTCGACATCGTCGAGCCGACGGAAAAGACAGTAGATGCTCTTATGAAGCTGGATCTTGCGGCGGGTGTAGACGTCCAGATCAGCCTCGGTTAACGCTCAGCGTTAATCAGTGTAACTGTCATAAGGCCATAGAGGGTGCAAGCCCCGTACACTTAGAGGTGAAACATGGCAATTGGTATCGTCGGCCGCAAGGCCGGTATGACCCGTATTTTTACGGAAGACGGGCAGTCTCTGCCCGTAACGGTAATTGAGGTTGAAGCCAACCGCATTACCCAGCTGAAGACCCTCGAAGCTGATGGCTACCGCGCGGTTCAGGTAACTGTGGGCAAGCGTCGTTCCTCTCGTGTTGCCAAAAGCGCGGCCGGCCACTTTGCCAAAGCCGGTGTCGAAGCCGGTCGTGGTCTCTGGGAGTTTCGTCTTGCAGACGGCGAAGGCGATGACCTGGCAGCCGGTGGCGAGATTACTGCCTCTGTTTTTACAGACGGTCAGGTGATTGATGCTACCGGGACGTCCAAGGGTAAAGGTTTTCAGGGCGGTGTTAAGCGCTGGAACTTTGCCATGCAGGACGCCACTCACGGCAACTCCCTGTCTCACCGGGCACCAGGTTCTATTGGTCAGAACCAGACCCCGGGTAAAGTATTCAAGGGCAAAAAGATGGCGGGCCAGATGGGTAATGTGCAAGTTACCGTGCAGAACCTTCAGGTCGTCCGTGTCGACGCTGAGCGCAACTTGTTGCTGATTCGTGGTGCCGTACCCGGCGCAACGGGCAGCAATGTTGTCATCAAGCCAGCAGTTAAAGCCTGAGGAGCGGTGCGATGGAATTAACAATTACAGGAAGTGGCAAGGGGATTTCGGTTTCCGACGCCATGTTCGCCAAAGATTTTAACGAGTCGCTGGTTCACCAGGTGGTTACGGCCTATATGTCTGGTGGGCGTCAGGGTACTCGTGCACAGAAAACCCGGTCGGAAGTTCGTGGTGGCGGCAAGAAGCCATGGCGTCAGAAGGGCACCGGTCGTGCCCGTGCTGGCACCATTCGCAGCCCGCTGTGGCGGTCAGGTGGCGTTACATTCGCCGCCAAGCCCCAGAACTATGAGCAGAAAGTTAACCGCAAGATGTATCGAGCGGCTCTTTGTTCCATTTTTTCCGAGTTGGTTCGCCAGGAGCGCCTGGTCGTCGTCGACGATTTGACGGTTGATTCTCCCAAAACCAAGGCGTTCAACGCCAAGCTTAAGGATCTCGGGCTGAGCAATGCCCTGATTCTGTCAGAAAGCGTTGAGCAGAATCTTCATCTGGCTTCTCGCAATGTGCCTCACATTGATGTGCGCGATGTTGCCGGCCTGGATCCGGTGAGCCTGGTGGCCTTTGACAAGGTCGTGGTGACTGTTCCGGCTCTTAAGAAAATTGAGGAGATGCTGGGATGAATCAGGAACGTATCTATCAGGTTTTGTTAGGCCCGCACGTTTCAGAGAAGACGTCGATGGCGGCTGAGCGCAGTCAGGTTGTTTTTAAAGTGGCGCCTGATGCGACCAAGCCAGAAGTAAAGAAGGCCGTTGAACAACTGTTTAACGTTACCGTGGAAGGTGTTCAGATTATGAACCGCAAGGGCAAGCTTAAGCGCACTGCTCATGGGTTCGGTAAGCGTAATGGCATTCGCAAGGCTTACGTCAAGCTTGCGAAAGGTCAGGACATCGATTTTCTGGATGTGGAATAAGGTAAAGGGGTCGTAATATGCCGATCGTCAAAACCAAGCCAACATCTCCTGGCCGCCGTCACGTTGTAAAACTCTACAACCCTGACTTGCACACTGGCAGCCCGTTTGAGCCGTTGGTTGAGAAACAAAGCAAATCCGGTGGTCGCAACCACTTTGGTCGAATCACTACCCGTCACGTTGGCGGGGGCCATAAGCAGCACTACCGTATTATCGACTTTAAGCGGATGAAAGATGGAATCCCGGCGACTATCGAGCGCCTGGAGTACGATCCGAACCGCTCCGCGCACATCGCGCTCCTGAAGTACGCCGATGGCGAGCGTCGTTATATTATCGCTCCCAAAGGCGTAAAGATCGGAGACCCTGTGCGCTCCGGCGTCGACGCGCCGATAAAAGTAGGAAGCACACTGCCGGTTCGGAATATTCCGGTCGGTTCCGTGATTCACTGCGTCGAACTCAAGCCTGGTAAAGGCGCCCAGCTGGCCCGCAGTGCGGGTACATCCGTGCAGTTGGTCGCTCGTGAAGGTGCGTATGCAACCATACGCCTTCGGTCAGGTGAAATGCGTAAGGTGCTTGTTGACTGTCGTGCCACGTTGGGTGAAGTCTCCAACAGTGAGCACACTCTCAAGCGGCTTGGTAAAGCGGGTGCATCACGTTGGCGCGGTAAACGTCCAACAGTGCGTGGTGTTGCTATGAACCCAGTTGACCACCCGCATGGCGGTGGTGAAGGGCGTACCTCTGGTGGACGCCACCCTGTTACTCCTTGGGGTGTCCCAACCAAAGGGCATAAGACTCGTAAGAACAAGCGTACTGACAGAATGATCGTACGTCGTCGTTCAGCCAAGTAAACGACTACATAGAGGAAAATGCTGTGCCACGTTCTTTAAAGAAAGGTCCTTTTATAGACCTGCATCTGTTGAAGAAGGTCGAGGCGGCTCTGGAAACGAACGACAAGCGACCAATCAAGACTTGGTCACGTCGTTCGACCGTATTTCCGGAGATGGTAGGCCTGACCATTGCAGTTCACAACGGCAAGCAACACGTGCCGGTTCATGTCACTGAAGACATGGTCGGCCACAAGCTGGGTGAGTTCGCGTTGACGCGCACCTACCGTGGCCATTCTGCCGACAAGAAAGCTAAACGCTGATCGCGAGGGGAATAAAAATGGAAGTAGCGGCTAAGTATAAGGGCGCTCGCCTCTCTGCACAGAAAGCTCGTCTTGTCGCAGATCAGGTACGCGGAAAAGCTGTTGAGGACGCCCTGAACATTCTGACCTTCAGCCCAAAAAAGGCAGCGGTTGTGATCAAGAAAGCTCTTGAGTCCGCCATTGCCAATGCTGAGCATAACGATGGTCTGGACGTTGACGAGTTACGGGTCGCCACGATTTGTGTGGATGAAGGTCCGACGCTCAAGCGTATCAAGCCAAGAGCGAAGGGGCGCGCTGATCGTATTTTCAAGCGCAGCTGCCACATCACCGTCAAGGTCGCCGACAAGTAGGAGATGCTCAGATGGGTCATAAAGTAAATCCAACCGGCATGCGATTGGGTGTGATCAAAGAACACAACTCAATCTGGTATGCCGAGAAGAAGGAATACGCGAAAAACCTGCTGAACGACATTCGGGTTCGTGAATTCCTCGACAAGCGCCTGATCAAGGCGTCTGTCAGCAAGATTGTGATCGAGCGCCCTGCTCAGAACGCCCGTATCACGATCCATACTGCCCGCCCGGGTATTGTTATCGGGAAGAAGGGTGAAGATGTTGACCGTCTGCGTCGCGAAGTCGGCGAGATGATGGGTGTGCCTGTGCATATCAACATCGAAGAGGTCCGTAAGCCGGATCTGGATGCCCGCCTGGTTGCGCAAAACGTAGCCGGCCAGCTTGAACGCCGAGTCATGTTCCGTCGCGCCATGAAGCGTGCGGTACAGAACGCCATGCGTCAGGGTGCCAAGGGTATCAAGATTCAGGTTGGCGGTCGTCTTGGGGGTGCTGAGATAGCCCGTTCAGAGTGGTATCGCGAAGGTCGAGTTCCACTGCACACACTGCGTGCAGACATTGATTACTCGACTTATGAAGCGAAGACGACTTACGGCATCATCGGCGTCAAGGTATGGATCTTCAAAGGTGAGATTCTTGGGGGTATGGAAGAAGTTCGTGCCACCAAGAAGGCGTCGCCCAAGAAGGGTTCTAAGTAAAGGGGCATTCGAATGCTGCAGCCAAAACGCACCAAATTTCGCAAGGTATTTAAAGGCCGTAACACCGGTCTGGCACACCGCGCTAACAAGGTGAGCTTCGGTGAATACGGACTCAAAGCGACGTCTCGCGGTCGTGTAAACGCGCGCCAGATCGAGGCGGCGCGTCGTACAATGACACGTCGTATCAAGCGGGGCGGCAAGATCTGGATCCGGATTTTCCCGGATAAGCCGATCACCGGTAAACCGCTTGAAGTACGGATGGGTAAAGGTAAGGGCTCTGTTGAGTACTGGGTCGCTGAAATTCAGCCAGGCCGCATGTTGTACGAGATGGAAGGCGTTTCCGAGGAAATCGCGCGCGAAGCCTTCACGTTGGCCGCTGCCAAGTTGCCTGTGTCGACCACCTTTGTTACGAGGACGGTGATGTGATGAAAGCCACAGAGCTGCGTGAAAAATCAGCCGACGAGCTGAACAAAGAGCTGATCGATCTGCGTAAAGAGCAGTTCAATCTTCGCATGCGAAAGGCGACAGGTCAGCTGAATCAGTCGCATCTAACCGGCGACGTGAAGCGCAATATTGCTCGCGTCAAAACGGTTTTGAATGAAAAGGCAGGACAGTAACATGACCGAAGCTACCCAAACTGCCAGAACCATAAGCGGCAAGGTCGTGAGTAACAAAATGGATAAATCCATTGTGGTTCTGGTTGAGCGTCAGGTTAAACACCCGCTATACGGGAAATACCTTAAGCGTTCATCCAAAATTCATGCTCATGATGAGAACAATCAGTGCAACATTGGTGACATAGTAACGATCGAAGAAACCCGCCCGGTCTCAAAGACCAAAAGCTGGGCTCTGGTCGCTGTCGTCGAAACCGCATCGAAAGTATAACTCGCCCAGACGGTGAGTCTTGTCGTAAAGGCAAAGTGGTTTCTGCTGGAGAATAACCATGATTCAGACTCAAACAATGCTTGAAGTCGCGGACAACAGCGGTGCACGTCAGGTTATGTGCATCAAGGTCCTGGGCGGTTCACATCGGCGTTACGCCGGCGTGGGGGATATCATCAAGGTGACCGTTAAGGAAGCCATTCCCCGCGGCAAAGTGAAGAAAGGCCAGGTTCTTAGAGCAGTTGTCGTGCGCACCCGTAAGGGCGTTCGTCGCCCGGACGGTTCGTTGATTCGCTTCGACGGTAACGCGGCTGTACTTCTGAACCCACAGGACGCGCCGATCGGCACCCGTATTTTCGGGCCCGTGACTCGCGAACTGCGTACTGAAAAGTTCATGAAGATTATTTCGCTGGCACCCGAAGTACTGTAAGGACTAGAGGCCGGTTATGAAAAAGATTAGACGAGATGACGAAGTAATCGTCACTACGGGGAAAGACAAAGGTAAACGTGGTAAAGTCTTGAAAGTTCAAGACGATGGTCGGGTGATTGTTTCCGGGATCAACATGATCAAGAAACACACCAAGCCTAACCCGATGGTCGGCACCCAAGGTGGCATCGTCGAAAAAGAAGCGCCTATCCAGGCTTCCAACGTGGCTATTTTTAATCCGCAGACCGGCAAAGCCGATCGCGTCGGCTTCCAGATCAAGGAAGACGGAGCAAAGATGCGGATATTCAAGGCCACGAAAGAAGTCGTCGATAGCCAGTAAGCGGGGTGGTTACGATGCTTAACATGAAAGAGCAGTACAAACAGGAAGTGATGCCCGCCCTGCAGAAAGAGTTCAGCTACAAGAACGTCATGCAGGTGCCGCGCATCGAGAAGATCACCCTGAATATGGGTGTTGGTGAAGCCGTTGGTGATAAGAAGTTGATTGAGAACGCTATCGCGGATCTCGAGAAGCTGGCAGGTCAGAAGGCTGTCATTACCAAGGCCAAGAAGTCGGTTGCGGGCTTCAAAATCCGCGAAGGCTGGCCCATTGGTTGTAAAGTGACGCTGCGCGGTGAGCGCATGTGGGACTTTTTCGACCGCCTGGTGCACATTGCGATTCCGCGTGTTCGTGACTTTCGTGGTCTGAACCCGAAATCCTTTGACGGCCGTGGCAATTACAGCATGGGTGTGCGTGAGCAGATTATCTTTCCGGAAATCGAATACGACAGAGTCGATAAGATTCGCGGTATGGATATTACCATCACGACCTCGGCTCCGTCGGATGAAGAAGGCCGCGGCTTGTTGAAGGCGTTTGGCTTTCCGTTCAAGAGATAAGGAACGAATGTAATGGCTAAGGTTTCCATGAAAAACCGCGAGTTCAAACGCGAAGCGACCGTTGCGAAGTTTGCAGCCAAGCGCGCTGAACTCAAGGGGATTATCAAAAACCCGAATACCAGCGATGATGAGCGCTGGGACGCACAGATGCGGTTGCAAAAACTGCCTCGTGATGCCAGTCCCGTGCGTCTTCGGAACCGTTGCCAGATTACGGGTCGGCCTCACGGCGTACTCCGCAAGTTTCAGATGTCACGCATTAAGTTGCGTGAAGCTGGCATGCGCGGTGACGTTCCGGGTTTGACCAAGTCAAGCTGGTAATACAGGCGCTCCAGTCAGTGCCCGTTGGTAAGCGGTGCAGTTTTTCCACCGCTGCACAACTAAAAAGATCAGGAGACTCACACCGATGAGTATGCAAGATACGCTTGCGGATATGTTTACGCGCATCCGTAATGCCCAGATGGCGGCCAAGAGTGATGTGGCCATGCCGTCTTCAAAGATGAAAATCTCTGTGGCCCAGGTCCTTAAGGACGAGGGTTACGTTCAGGATTTTGCTGTTTCAGCTGAAGCCAAGCCCGAACTGACGATTACTCTCCGTTATTTTGAGGGTAAGCCGGTCATCGAACAAATCAAGCGGGTCAGTCGCCCGAGTCTGCGTCGTTACAGAGGCGCTGGGGAGCTACCGAAAGTATCCGGTGGTTTGGGAGTCGCGATCGTGTCCACGTCCAAGGGCGTTATGACAGACCGCGCCGCACGTGCTGCCGGCGTGGGTGGCGAAGTCATCTGCACCGTATTTTAGGAGAATCACATGTCCAGGGTTGCCAATAATCCTGTCGTGCTGCCTTCCGGTGTTGAGGTAAAGCTGAACGGACAGGAAATTAGTGTGAAGGGCTCCAAGGGAGCGCTTCAATTCACCATGCATCAAATCGTTGAGGTCAAGCAGGAAGACAATGTTCTTCGCTTTGCCGCTCGTGATGGTGCCAAGCAGTCCCGTGCTCTTGCAGGCACAACCCGTGCGTTGGTCAACAACATGGTAACGGGTGTGAGTGCAGGTTTTGAGCGAAAGCTGCAGCTTGTGGGCGTAGGTTACCGTGCCCAGTCGCAAGGTAAGAAGCTTAATCTGACGCTGGGGTTTTCCCATCCGGTGTCTTATGAGCTGCCCGAGGGGATCACCGCGGAAACTCCGGTTCCAACGGAAGTTGTCATTCGTGGGTTCGACAAGCAACAGGTTGGCCAGGTCGCTGCTGAAATCCGTGCGTTCCGTCCGCCAGAGCCTTATAAGGGCAAGGGTGTTCGGTATGCGGACGAGCAGGTCAGACGTAAAGAAGCCAAGAAGAAATAGGGCGGGATTATGAGCGCGAATACAGAAAGATTGCGTCGCGCACGGAAAGTGCGCACCAAAATCCGTGAGCTGGGTTCTACCCGCCTTTGTGTGCATCGCACACCTCGGCACATGTATGCCCAGATCACGACAGCAGACGGCAGTCAGGTAATTGCCTCTGCCTCCACGTTGGATAAGGACTTGCGCACTGGTGCAACCGGTAACGTGGACGCCGCGAAAAAGGTCGGTCAGCTTGTTGCTGAGCGTGCCAAGGCGGCTGGAGTGGAGCGGGTCGCATTTGACCGTTCCGGTTACCGTTACCATGGTCGCGTCCAGGCGCTGGCCGATGCGGCCCGTGAAGCTGGCTTGCAATTCTAAGAGGTGGAGAAGATGAGCGTTAACGAACAGAAGGCGCCTGAGCTCCAGGAAAAGCTGGTTCAGGTCAACCGTGTTGCCAAAGTGGTCAAAGGCGGTCGTATATTTGCTTTTACCGCACTGACGGTGGTCGGTGACGGCAAAGGTCGTGTCGGTTTCGGTCGTGGCAAAGCGCGTGAAGTGCCGGTTGCGATCCAGAAAGCGATGGAAGCTGCACGCAAGAACATGGTGGATGTGCCGCTGGACGGCACCACACTGCAGTATGCCGTAAAGGCCAATCATGGTGCTTCCAAGGTGTACATGCAGCCGGCCTCCGACGGTACGGGTATCATCGCCGGTGGCGCGATGCGTGCCGTACTGGAAGTGGCAGGTGTTCACAACGTACTGTCAAAGTGTTACGGCTCGACCAATCCGGTCAACGTAGTCCGTGCCACTATCAAGGGTCTTCAGGCAATGCATGCGCCGGAAGATATCGCAGCCAAGCGCGGCAAGACCGTGGAAGACATTCTGGGTTGAAGTCATGGCGAACACAAAAAGATTTAAAGTAACACTGACCCGCAGCCCGATTGGCTGCCAGCGTAAGCACAAAGCCTGTGTGAAGGGTCTGGGTCTGCGTCGGATTGGGCATACAGTCGAACTGGAAGATACACCTTCGGTTCGCGGTATGGTTAACCGGGTCTATTACATGGTTCGGGTTGAGGAGAACTGAGATGCATCTGAACGAACTTAGTCCAGATCCCGGTTCACGGCCAGACGCAAAGCGTCGCGGCCGTGGTATCGGTAGCGGTCTCGGTAAGACTGGTGGACGTGGTCACAAGGGTCTGAAGGCCCGCTCCGGTGGCAGTGTCGCGCCAGGTTTCGAGGGCGGTCAGCAGCCGTTGGCCCGTCGTCTGCCGAAATTCGGTTTCACATCGCGTCAGGCGCGTTATGTTACCGAAATTCGGTTGAACGAACTGGCGAATGTGGAAGGTGACATTGCCGATCTTGCAGCCCTTAAGAAAGCTGACATTATCCGTGATGAGATTCGTGGCGCGAAGGTGATCCTGTCTGGTGAACTGACTCGTCCGGTGACCGTCAAAGGTCTGAAAGTGACCAAAGGCGCACGCGAGGCCATTACGGCCGCGGGCGGTAAAGTCGAAGACTAGGGCGAGTCGAGGACTAAATGGCCAAGACAGCATCAGCGCCTGCGGGCGCGGGGAAAGGACTTTCAGAGCTGCGTTCGCGGCTCTGGTTTGTTTTCCTGGCACTGCTTGTGTACCGAATCGGTGCGCATATACCGGTGCCGGGCATAAACCCGGATCGTCTGGCGGCACTGTTTGAGCAAAACCAGGGCACTATCCTGAGTCTGTTCAATATGTTCTCCGGGGGCGCCCTGGAACGGATGAGTATACTGGCGCTCGGGATCATGCCGTATATCTCGGCTTCCATCATCATGCAGCTTATGACGGCGGTTAATCCGACGCTTGAGCAGTTGAAGAAGGAAGGCGAAGCCGGCCGCCGGAAGATCAGTCAATATACACGTTACGCAACGGTGTTTCTGGCCCTGATTCAGGGTACCGGGATTGCTGTGGGCCTGGCCTCCCAAGGCGTGACCTTTAACGCGAGCTTCAGCTTTCATTTTGTCGCGGTTGTCTCATTCGTGAGCGGCGCCGTATTCATGATGTGGCTTGGTGAGCAGATTACCGAGCGCGGTGTCGGCAATGGTATCTCCCTACTGATTTTTGCCGGTATAGTGGCGGGATTGCCGGGAGCCATCGGCCAGACACTGGTTCAGGCCCGAACCGGCGAAATGAGCCTTTTGGTTGTGCTTGGTATTGCTATTCTTGCAGTCGCAGTAATTGGTTTCGTGGTGTTCATGGAGCGCGGTCAACGACGTTTGACCATCAATTACGCCAAGCGGCAGCAGGGTAAAAAGGTGTTTGCGCAGCAGTCCAGCCATTTGCCCCTCAAGGTCAATATGGCCGGTGTGATACCGCCGATCTTTGCATCGTCGATCCTGCTGTTTCCAGCGTCTATCGGCCAGTGGTTCGGCCAGGGCGAAGGGATGGAGTGGTTGAGTGATGTGTCCCAGGCGTTGGCTCCAAGTCAGCCCCTTTACATCATTCTGTTCGCCGCTGCGGTTGTGTTCTTTTGCTTCTTCTATACGGCGTTGATGTACAACCCCAAAGAAGTGGCTGACAACCTCAAGCGGTCTGGCGCCTTCATACCGGGCATTAGGCCCGGTGAGCAGACGGCCAAGTACATTGACGGTGTTCTGACGCGTCTGACGTTGTTTGGTGCAATGTATATCGCAGCAGTGTCCCTGTTTCCTCAGTTCCTGATGGTGGCGGGAAACGTACCTTTCTATCTGGGCGGTACGTCTCTGCTGATTGTTGTAGTCGTGGTGATGGATTTCATGGCGCAGGTGCAATCGCATCTGATGTCGCATCAGTATGAATCGCTGATGAAGAAATCGAATCTCAAGGGCTATAGTCGGAACTGATCACAGTTCCCCTTGAAAACTGGAGTGGACAATGAAAGTACGCGCTTCGGTAAAGAAAATTTGCCGTAACTGCAAAGTAATTCGGCGCAATGGCTCAGTAAGGGTCATTTGCTCGGAGCCTCGTCACAAGCAGCGTCAGGGCTGATATCCACCAGGATTTCAGTCTTGTCGCGGGGAGCACGGAGTAGTAGGGCTTGATCTTCAATGGATCAGGCGTTACTATTGCGCGCCCTTTTGTGGCGGAAAATTCACACAGCATAGCTTTGAACGCGGAGTAATTTGGATGGCACGTATAGCCGGTGTCAATATACCCGATCACAAACATGCTGTTGTATCGTTGACTTACATATTTGGAGTCGGCAAGACAGCAGCCCAGAAGCTTTGCGGCGCAACCGGTGTTAAGCCGGACGTAAAGGTTAAAGACCTCTCCGACGAGCAGCTTGAGACACTTCGTAGTGAAGTGGGCAAGCTGGCCGTTGAGGGTGACCTGCGCCGTGAAGTTCAGATGAACATCAAGCGTTTGAAGGATCTCGGTTGCTTCCGTGGTCTGCGCCATCGTCATGGGCTTCCCGTCCGTGGCCAGCGCACCAAGACCAACGCCCGCACCCGTAAAGGTCCTCGCAAACCTATTCGCAAGTAAACAGGTAGGCAATCATGGCAAAGCCAGGTACACGTACCCGTAAAAAGGTGAAGAAAACGGTTGTTGATGGCGTCGCGCACATCCACGCGTCCTTCAACAACACGATCGTGACAATTTCCGACCGGCAGGGCAACGTCCTGTCCTGGGCCACTTCCGGTGGTTCAGGTTTCCGTGGGTCACGTAAAAGCACACCTTTTGCTGCGCAGGTAGCAGCTGAAAGAGCCGGTAATGCGGCTGCTGAATACGGCCTTAAAAACCTGGATGTAGAGGTTAAGGGTCCAGGGCCCGGACGTGAATCCGCTGTACGCGCGCTTAACGGCTGCGGTTACAAGATCACGAACATCACCGATGTGACGCCGATTCCCCATAACGGCTGTCGTCCGCCCAAGAAGCGCCGCGTTTAAAGGAGACAGTAAGATATGGCACGTTACATAGGTCCAAAATGTAAGCTGTCTCGTCGTGAAGGGACAGATCTTTTTTTGAAGAGCGGCGTTCGCGCTCTCGATTCGAAGTGTAACCTTGAGACCCCTCCGGGTCAGCACGGTGCGCGTCGCAGTCGTCTGTCAGAATACGGCGTACAGCTCCGGGAAAAACAGAAGGTTCGTCGTATGTACGGCGTACTCGAAAAGCAGTTTCGGAATTACTACGCCCACGCGGCCCGTATCAAGGGAGCGACCGGTGAAAACCTGTTGCAACTGCTTGAGGGTCGCCTGGATAACGTCGTTTATCGTATCGGGTTTGGTTCAACTCGAGCGGAAGCCCGTCAGCTTGTGTCCCACAAGTCGATCCTGGTGAACGATAAGATGGTTAACATTCCGTCTTATCAGGTTAAACCGGGCGATGTTGTGAGTGTTCGTGAGAAAGCGAAAAACCAGTTGCGCGTCAAAGGCGCATTGGATATTTCCGCCAATCGCGCGCCGGTCACCTGGATAGATGTGGACGCCACCAAGATGTCCGGCGTGTACAGGTCAATGCCAGAGCGCACTGAACTGCCGGCCGACATCAACGAGAACCTCATCGTCGAGCTTTACTCCAAGTAAAGCCTGATTTGGAACGTAAAGTAGCAACGATAGAATAGGGGCGTCTATGCAGCGTTCAGTACATGAGTTATTGACACCTCGTACGATTGACGTGAAGGAATCGAGCGGCACACGCGCCAAAGTGACTCTGGAGCCCCTGGAAAGGGGCTTCGGACATACCCTGGGCAGCGCACTGCGCCGTATACTTTTGTCTTCAATGCCTGGCTGTGCCATTACCGAGGTACAGATTGACGGTGTGTTGCATGAGTACAGTGCCATCGAGGGTGTCCAGGAAGACGTCATCGAGATTCTTCTGAATCTCAAAGGCGTCGCCATCAAATTGGGCAGCGGTGATGATGCCGAGGTTTCAATCAGCAAGAAGGGGCCGGGCGTTGTCACGGCCGGCGACATCAAGCTGGGTCACGACGTTGAGGTTGCGAACCCTGACCATGTTATTTGTCACCTTAGCGCCAACGGTGAACTTAACATGCGTCTTCAGGTGGCTCGCGGTCGCGGTTACGAGGCAGCCGACCAGCGGGGGCTTGAGGAAGATGAGACCCGTGCGATCGGGCGCTTGCAGTTGGATGCAACCTTCAGTCCGGTCCGCCGGGTGTCTTACGCCGTGGAAAGTGCACGGGTAGAGCAACGCACGGATCTGGACAAGTTGGTCATCGATCTGGAAACCAACGCTACAATTGATCCGGAGGACGCGATTCGTCGCGCGGCCACCATTCTTCAGCAACAACTGTCGGTTTTCGTCGATTTCGATCACGAGAAAGAGCCGGAGCGCGTTGAAGAAGAGGAAGAGGTTGATCCGATATTGTTGCGTCCGGTGGATGATCTGGAATTGACAGTCCGTTCAGCGAACTGCTTGAAGGCTGAAAATATTTACTACATCGGCGATCTTATCCAGCGCACGGAAGTGGAGCTGTTGAAGACGCCTAACCTGGGCAAGAAGTCGCTCACCGAGATCAAGGATGTACTGGCCTCTCGCGGTCTGTCCCTGGGTATGCGTCTCGATAACTGGCCACCGGCAAGCCTTCGTGGCGACGATCGGGTGTTGGGCGGTTAATCGCCGAATTGGTAGTTTAAGGTAAGGAATCAGAGCAATGCGTCATCGTAAAAGTGGTCGTAAGTTCAGCAGGACCAGTGCGCATCGCAAGGCCATGTTTCGTAACATGACTGCGTCACTGGTTGAGCATGAGCTGATCAAGACAACGCTGCCGAAGGCGAAAGAACTTCGTCGCGTAGCTGAGCCGTTGATCACGCTGTCGAAGAAAGATTCGGTCGCGAACCGTCGTTTGGCGTTCTCACGCCTTCGTGACGACGGAGTGGTTGCCAAGTTGTTCGATGAGCTTGGTCCCCGTTTCATTGAGCGTCCGGGTGGTTATCTTCGCATCCTGAAGTGCGGCTTCCGTGCCGGAGACAATGCGCCTATGGCGTTTGTCGAGGTTATCGGACGCCCAGTGGAAGCGGAAGAAGCGGAGGACTGACATCCGTCCGCTCTTAAAAAAGCCGGTGGCGAAAGCCCCCGGCTTTTTTTATGCCCCTGAATCAGAGAAATGGGCGCGAACGCACTTCCGCTACCCGGCCTTGCTGCGACGCTGGACCGCACGCTCCAAAATGGGGCTCAAGTATTGGCCTGTATGCGATGCCTTATTGTCAGCCACTTGTTCCGGCGTGCCTTGAGCGATGATCTGGCCACCACCTGATCCACCTTCCGGGCCCAGATCAATAATCCAGTCGGCGGTCTTGATCACATCGAGATTATGCTCGATCACCACAATGGTGTTGCCGTGGTCCCTCAACCGTTGGAGTACGGTCAGCAGCTGCTGAATGTCGTAGAAATGCAAACCGGTGGTCGGTTCATCAAGAATATAAAGGGTCTTGCCGGTATCCCTTTTTGACAGTTCCTTGGCGAGTTTCACCCGTTGGGCCTCACCGCCGGACAGGGTAACCGCACTTTGCCCCAGGCGAATGTAGGACAGGCCCACATCCATGAGGGTTTGAAGCTTGCGCGCCAGAAATGGCACGGCGTCGAAGAACTCCCGCCCTTCCTCCACCGTCATCTCGAGCACTTCGTTGATGTTTTTGCCCTTGTATCTGACTTCCAGGGTCTCCCGGTTATAGCGTTTGCCCTTACAGACATCACAGGACACGTAAATGTCTGGCAGGAAATGCATTTCCACCTTGATCATGCCGTCGCCCTGGCAGGCTTCGCAGCGACCGCCCTTGACGTTAAAGCTGAAGCGGCCCGGCTTGTAGCCGCGTGAGCGAGCTTCCTGTGTGCCAGCAAACAACTCCCGAATGGGGGTAAACAGACCGGTATAGGTCGCCGGGTTGGAGCGTGGCGTACGACCGATCGGGCTTTGATCGATATCAATGACCTTGTCCAGTTGGTCCAGACCCGTTAATGACTCATAGGGACCGTGGTTCAGCGTCGTCGCCTTGTTCAGGCGCGTGGCTGCCACTGGATAGAGGGTGCCGTTTATCAGGGTGGACTTGCCCGAGCCGGACACCCCGGTAATACAGGTCATGACGCCCAGCGGAAGATGGAGGTCGACGCTCTGCAGATTGTTTCCGGTCGCGCCGGTCAGGGACAGAGTCTGGGCCGTGCCCTTGGCTCGTTGCGCCGGGATCGCGATTTCCCGGACGCCGCTGAGGTATTGGCCGGTCAGGGATTCCGGTGCCGCAATAATGTCCTCGGGGGTACCCTGCGCAATGATCCGACCGCCATGGACCCCGGCTCCCGGGCCAATGTCGATGACGTGGTCGGCGGCGCGGATAGCTTCTTCATCATGCTCCACCACAATGACGGTATTGCCCAGGTCCCGCAGATGGTACAGGGTGCCGAGAAGTCGGTCGTTGTCACGCTGGTGCAGGCCGATAGAGGGCTCGTCCAGAATGTACATGACACCCACCAGGCCCGCGCCGATCTGACTCGCCAGGCGGATACGCTGGGCCTCGCCCCCGGACAGGGTATCGGCGCTGCGCTCCAGGGTCAGGTATTGCAAGCCAACATTGACCAGAAACTGAAGGCGCTGACGAACCTCTTTGAGAATTTTTTCAGCAATCTGGCCACGCTGGCCGGGCAGGGACAAATGTTCAAAATAATCATGAGCCTCACCCACGGGCAGCCGTGTCACCTCCGGCAGAGGCCGTTCATCGATAAACACATTGCGGGCACTGCGACGGAGTCGTGAACCGCCGCAGTCGAGGCAGGGCTGGGTGCTCAGGTGCCGGGCCAGCTCTTCGCGCATGCTCTGGGATTCCGTTTCACGGTACCGGCGGGCGAGATTGGGCAGAACCCCTTCAAAGGGATGGGCTTTCTCCATGATCTGACCGCGCGAGTTCACATAGCGGAAGGGTATGTTTTCCGAAGAACCGTGCAAAATGGTTTCGCGGAAATCCCCGGGCAGATCGACAAAGGGCGTGTCCATGTCGATACCGTAATGTTCGGCAATGCTTCTGAGCAGCTGGAAGTAGTACACCGCGCGCCGGTCCCAGCCTTTTATGGCGCCTTCTGCCAGGGTCGCCTCCGGGTGTTGGACAATTTTTTCCGGGTCAAAAAACTGCTTCACGCCAAGGCCGTCGCAGGTCGGGCAGGCACCCGCGGGATTGTTGAACGAAAAAAGTTTTGGCTCAAGTTCGCTCAACGCGTAGCCGCATTGGGTGCAGGAAAATCGGGCGGAAAATGTGTGTTCCTCGCCATCTCCGTCCATAGGCGCGACCAGCGCGATGCCATCGGCCAGGGCCAGGGCGGTTTCAAAGCTCTCCGCGAGGCGCTGGCCCAGGCCGGGCTTGACCTTGAAACGGTCCACCACCACATCGATGTGATGCTTGCGCTTTTTGTCCAGATCGGGAATGTCATCGATGTCGTAAACCCGGCCGTCCACCCGCAAACGGATGAAACCCTGGCTGCGCATGGTGTCCACGACATTCAGATGCTCGCCTTTTCGATCCCGGATCACCGGCGCCAGAATCATGAGCTTGCTGTCCTCGGGCATGGCCATGACCTGGTCGACCATTTCGCTGACGGTCTGGGCTTCCAGGGGCTGGCCGTGTTCCGGGCAGCGCGGCTCGCCGGCGCGCGCGTACAACAAACGCAGGTAATCGTAGATCTCAGTGATGGTTCCCACCGTAGAACGTGGGTTATGGGACGTGGATTTCTGTTCAATGGATATGGCGGGCGACAGGCCTTCGATATGATCCATGTCCGGCTTTTCCATCATGGACAGGAACTGGCGCGCGTAGGTGGACAGTGATTCAACGTAACGTCTTTGCCCCTCCGCGTAGAGGGTGTCAAAGGCCAGAGACGACTTGCCCGAGCCAGACAGGCCGGTGATCACGATAAGGCGGTCCCGTGGCATATCCAGGTCGATGTTTTTCAGATTGTGGGTGCGAGCGCCCTTGATCTGGATACGGTCCATATTACTCCCCGTTAGAAAAACGATCAGTATACCGCGTTCGGTCGGCGGCGGTGAAATGCAAACGGCCTTGTGTGCATCTGATACAATGCGCGTCGCTCTGAAGCAGGCGCATCAATGATGAATGATCCGAGGAAACTGCAGGTTCCATGAATGCATTAGAAAAACGTTCTGTAGCCACACTTGCCTCTGTATACGCCATGCGCATGCTCGGGCTTTTCATGGTGCTGCCGGTCTTCGTCCTGCTGGCTGACGATCTTGAAGGTGCCACCCCCGCGTTGATCGGTGTCGCTATCGGGGGCTACGGTCTCAGCCAGGCGCTTTTGCAGGTTCCGTTCGGGATGCTGTCCGACCGTTTCGGCCGCAAGCGCCTCATTTACATTGGTCTGGTCCTGTTCGCACTGGGCAGCCTGCTTGCCGGCGTTTCCGACTCAATATACGGTGTGATTGCGGGACGGATTCTTCAAGGGGCCGGCGCCATCGCCAGTGTGCTCATGGCGCTGCTTAGTGATTTGACCAGGGAGGAGGAGCGCACCAAGGCCATGGCCCTGGTGGGTGTCTCCATCGGCTTGTCTTTTTCGGTGTCGCTGGTGCTGGGTCCGTTGATCGGCAACCGCTTTGGCCTATCGGGCATCTTCTTTTTTACGGCGGCGCTCGCGCTTATTGCCCTGATACTGGTTCACCGGGCGGTGCCACAACCTCATCTTGCGGCCAGCCACTCGAACTCCCTGCCTGCCCGCGCCATGCTGGGTCGAGT
Organism: Oleiphilaceae bacterium; assembly: GCA_018334495.1. Classification (GTDB taxonomy): domain Bacteria; phylum Pseudomonadota; class Gammaproteobacteria; order Pseudomonadales; family Oleiphilaceae; genus Marinobacter. The sequence goes on along the minus strand of JAGXLV010000032.1, from coordinate 12,012 downwards.
GCTGACGGACGGCCGCCTGTTGCGGCTCGACTTTGGAATTTTTGCCTTGCATCTCGTGTTAACGGCCATGTTCCTGGTTGTGCCCAGCCTGTTGATCGACAAAGTGGGGCTGGCCTCTGATTCGCATTGGTGGTTGTACCTGACCGTGGTGGTGGCGTCTTTTTTCGCCATGGTGCCGTTTATCATATTGGGCGAGAAAAAACGTCAGATGAAGGCTGTGCTCTGCGGCGCCATTACGCTGCTGCTGTTGGCCATCGTCGGTCTGGCTGCGGCCTCTCCAACCATTGTTTCCATAGGTTTTGTGCTGTTCCTGTTCTTTATGGCATTCAATCTGCTGGAAGCCAGTCTGCCATCCCTGATCAGCAAAGAGTCCAACGCCAGCAGCAAGGGCACGGCCATGGGCGTGTATTCCACATCGCAGTTTTCAGGTGCTTTTATTGGCGGTGCACTGGGCGGCATCTTGCTGCAGTCGTTCGGCTTCAATGGCGTTCTGGCGATGATGGCGGTCGTCCTGGTGCTCTGGTTGGGGGTGGCATTGACCATGTCGAAGCCGAGCCACGCGGCCAGTTTCGTGGTACAGTTAAAGGCCGCTGCCGGCTTGTCTGTAGGGGAGGTCGACCAGGGTTTGCGCAGCTTGCCGGGCGTCGAAGACGTAGTGATCCTGGAGGGGGAACAGACGGCTTACCTGAAAGTGGACCGACAGCGCTTTGACAAGTCGCGACTCGAGGAGCTCGCCTTCGTGCAGCCTGCAGCTTAGAAGCCTGCAATCGATTAGCGAATTAACCAGGCGGGACACCAGATATTCAGAGACCGGCGACGGACTGCCGGTAAATACAAAGACAGTGGCTTGCTGATGCGACAGACAATCACCCTCAGCGGAGCCGACAGTAGGAGCAAATCATGGCACGAGGCGTTAACAAAGTCATTCTCATCGGTAATCTCGGACAGGATCCGGACACCCGTTACACCCCCAACGGCAACGCCGTGGTAAACCTGAATCTGGCCACCGACGAGAGCTACAAGGATCGTCAAAGTGGTCAGTTAGTGCCGAAAACCGAATGGCACCGCATTGTCATGTTCGGCAAGATCGCCGAAATTGCGGGTCAGTATCTGCGCAAGGGCTCCAAGGTTTATATCGAGGGCAAGCTCCAGACCCGGAAGTGGCAGAACAAAGAGGGCCAGGACGTGTACACCACCGAAGTGGTCGTAGACATCAACGGCCAGATGCAGATGCTTGACAGCAAAGGCGCCGGTGACAATTCCGGAGCGAATCAGGGGGCGCCGGCAGGCCGGCCGCAACCGGCAGCCCAGAATACCGCGCCCCAGCAGCAAGGCGGCGGGTATAATAATCAGCCGTCACAAGGGCAAAACCAGGGCGCCGGACCCATGCCCGAGCCGGTCGATGATTTCGACGATGACATTCCGTTCTAGATCATAGCAACTGTGATTTGTAACGTTTCAATACGTTGACAGAAAAAAGGCCCCGGTTTTCGGGGCCTTTCTTTTTGGGACGGGAAAAGGCGGGAGGGCTGTTTCGGCTCCCGCCAGTCTTCAGAATTAAATCAACTCAGGGTTAAATCAGGTTATACAGGAACACCACGGCAATGCCGGCCGGTGTTACGTAGCGCAGCACGAACATGAAGCCGTCGTAAACCGCACCCTGAAGCCCGATATCCTCGGGCAGTCGTGCCCGTTGCATGGCCCAGCCGGCAAACAGGGCAATGGCCAGGCCGCCTAACGGCATCATCAGGTTGGACACCAGGAAATCCAGCAGGTCGAAGACCGTCTGGCCTTCAAACGCCGCGATGAAGCTCAGTGGGTGGACGTCGTCCCAGATATTGAAAGACAACACCGTGCCAATCCCGATGAACCAGATAGCGAGCCCGCCAAACAGGGCGCTTTTGAAGCGGTTGGCGCCCTTGTGTTCCTCCAGCCACTCCACCACCGGCTCCAGCATGGAGATGGCGGAGGTGACGGCGGCGACCAGCAGCAGGGCGAAAAACAGGGTTCCGAAAAAGATACCGCCGGGCATCTGGCCAAAGGCCAGTGGCAGGGTAACGAAGATCAGGCCCGGGCCCGAACCGGGCTCCAGGGCGTTGGCAAATACCAGTGGGAAGATCGCCAGGCCCGCCAACAGGGCAACGGCCACATCCAGTATCGCAATGCTGATCGCCGTCTGGGCAATATTGACGTTCGGTGGCAAATAGGAGCCATAAGCCATGAGAACGCCAATGCCGATGCTCAGAGTGAAGGCCGCATGGCCTAGAGCCGTGAGTACGCCGGCCGTGGTCAGTTTGCTGAAGTCCGGCGAGAACAGAAAGTTAACACCTTCGCTGAAGCCTGCCGTGGTCATGGCATAAATCACCATGACGATCAGCAATACGAACAGTATGGGCATCAGCAGTTTAACCGCTTTCTCCAGTCCGCCCCGGATACCCCTGCCGACGATGAAAATAACAATGGCCATGAACACGCTGTGCCAGATCAGAAGCTGAACAGGGCTGGCCAGCAGGGCGCCAAACTGGCCGCCAACGGCATCGGCATCAACGCCGGTAAACGCCCCGAAGGCGGTCTTGCCGATGTACACCAGCGACCAGCCACCGATGACCGAGTAGAAGGACAATACCAGGAAGGAGGCAATCACCCCGTTCCAGCCAATGGCCCGCCAGCCCCGGGACGTGCCCTCGCTGGCAGTCAGGTGGCGCATGGTGCCGATGGGGCTGCGTCCGCCCCGCCGGCCAATCATGGTTTCGGCGATCAGTACCGGAATGCCGATCAGCGCGATACAGGCAAGGTAAACCAGGACAAAAGCGCCGCCGCCGTTTTCGCCGGTAATGTAGGGGAATTTCCAGATATTGCCCAGGCCAACTGCAGAGCCAGCGGCGGCCAGTATGAAGGCCATCCGGGAGCTCCAGAGCGTCGATGCCTGCTGGTGGGGTTTGTCGGTCTGATTCATTCAGATATCTCCAGTCTGTTTTTATTGTTTTTCTGTGGGGTGTGGTTTCAGCAAGGCACAAGGCCCGCTGCTCTGGTGCGCTTCAGGCTGAGTCCAGGGCTTCGCGGACTGCCGCCGCAACCCGGGGCAGAGTCTCGTCAGACAGGCCGGCCATATTGATCCGGCTGGACTCCAGCAGGTAAATGCCGTGTTGTTCCCTCAGGTAATGGACCTGCTTTTCGCTGATCCCTAAAAACGAGAACATGCCTTTCTGACGCGCGATGAAGTCAAAATCCCCGGCTGGCGCGAGCTTGTCCGCGAAGTCCAGGCGCAGCTGTCGAATGCGCTCACGCATGCCATTCAGTTCGTCCTGCCATTGCCGGTTGAGCTCTTTATTCTGGAGGATGGTTTCCACCAGCGCCGCCCCGTGGGCAGGCGGCATGGAGTAGTGGGCGCGAATCACGCTCAACAACTGACTGGTCGCCGCGGCATGATTCTTTGCGTTGTCGGAAATCACCATGAGCCCGCCGGTGCGTTCCCGGTACAGGCCGAAGTTCTTTGAGCAGGAGGCGGCCACCAGCATTTCAGGAACCGCCTCCGCCAGATACCGCAAACCCCGGGCGTCTTCTTCCAGGCCATCGCCCAGACCCTGGTACGCCATGTCGACAAAGGGCAGCAGTTGTTTGCGCTGGATCAGTGCCGTGAGGTCTTGCCACTGGTCCATCGTCAAGTCGGCGCCGGAGGGGTTATGGCAGCAACCGTGGAGCAGCACCAGATCCTCTTTCTGAGCCGTCTCCAGGGTCGCCATCATGTCGTCGAAGTCCACTTCCAGGCTTTGCCTGTTCAGGTAGGGGTAGTCGCGAATCCTCAAGCCCGCCCCACCCAGCAAGGGTAAGTGATTGGCCCAGGTGGGGGTGCTGACCCAGACGCTCGCGTCCGGTTTGCAGATCTTAATGAACTCCGCCGCCATGCGAAGGGCCCCGCAACCGCCGGGGGTCTGAATGGTGGACACGCGTTGGTCACGGGACAAGGCGCTGTCGGCACCCAGAAGCAGTTCGGTCAGACCCGAGTTAAAGCCTTGTGAGCCGGCTGGTCCTACATAACTCTTGGTGGTTTCAGACAGCAGAAGGCGTTTTGAGGCCTCCCTGACAGCGCCCATGATGGGCGTGTTTCCGGCGGCATCCCGGTAAACGCCGACACCGAGGTCCACCTTGTCCGGACGCGGATCTTCCCGAAAGCTTTGCATCAGCTGCAGGATCGGATCCTGTGGCAGAACCTTTAGGTGTTCAAACATGCTTTGCCTCCTCGACAATGACGGGTGGAATCAGTGGCACGACCGACGGCTAATCCTCTTGAGCGGACTGCTTTACAGCCATTTATGACAACGCTTCTCTATACGACCATGGGTGCGATATCTAAAGATTCTAGGGATAAACCGGTTAAATGTGCTTGCTTTCTGAGCAGTTGTTGTCGACGTTTGCACAATAAAATTTGATAAAGGAAAATAAATGGAAAGAACCTTTCTCAAAAAGCGAGTGTTACTGAATGAAACAGCTCGAATTGGATAAAATTGACCGCCGAATCCTCTCTGTATTGCAGGATGACGGGCGTCTGAGTAATCAGATGCTGGCGGAAACGGTGGGTTTATCTCCGGCGGCCTGCTGGCGGCGAGTCCGTGCCCTGGAAGATAAGGGCGTCATTCTGGGTTACAGCGCGCGGCTGGATCCGGAGCGTCTGGGGCAGGGCTTGTGCGTGCTGGTCAATTTATCGCTTCTGCGTCACACCATCGACAGCACGGCCGACATCGAGCAACAGGTGAGCAGCTATTCCGAGGTGCTCCAGTGCTTTGCCGTGACCGGCAGTGCTGACTTTATACTGCGCGTGGTCGTCCCGGATATGGCCGCCTACGACCGCTTCCTCAACGACAAGATTTTTACCTTACAAGGCATTGCTCAAGTGAACTCCAATTTCGCCCTGAGAGAAATCAAGAACACCCTCGCCGTTCCTGTGGCGGAGTAAGCCAAGGATCAGCCGGCGTGGTGAGCACCGTGCGGGCGCCATGACAGCCACTGTTATGATTTGCCCGATTGTTTGCCGGGGAGATGCGCCAGAGGCAATGGCGACTGACTCTTGATTTCCCGCAGTACCACGCTTGAGCGGATTTCCCGCACGCCGGGCAGCTTGAAAATGACATTGTGCAAAAACGAATCGTATTCTGTGATGTCGGGCGTCACCACCTTAAGAAGGTAGTCAGCCTGACCGGTGGTACTCTGGCACTCAATAATGGCGCTGCACTCGCGTACCGCCTGCTCGAATTCTTCCACCACATTCTCCATGTGGCGAGACAGGTTCACTTCCGCCAGCACACAGCTGTCCAGACCCACGGCATGCCGGTCCAGTATGGCGGCGTAATGGTGAATAACGCCGGCGCGCTCCAGCTCCCGCAGCCGGTTCCAGGTGGGGGTGGTGGAGAGCCCGATCCGGGTGGCCAGATTTTGTACCGTGAGCCGTCCGTCCACCTGAAGCTCACCGAGGATTTTCACTGCAAAAGGGTCTAAAGAGGTTTCTTCTTTCATGAGGCGCCCGGCCGGATTGATTTTCCTCAAAGTGCCTAAATCTGGTTAAAAGGGAAAGCACTTTTTTAACAGTCCCGCATACCATTGTTGTATTCCCTTACCCGGCGACTTTCGCGAGGACAGCAACATGCGTGCACATCAGAGAAAAACTCCCCAATCGAGCGCTTCGAGGTCGGCTTCCCAGGCCTACGACTGGAAAAAAGTCGCTTACCTCATGCATGTTTCCCGCGCGCTGGATGACCTGGAAGAGCAAGTGCTTGTGCCGGAGAAGAAAGTGCTTTATCAGTTCTCCGCCCGGGGTCACGATCTCGCCCAGATTCTGCTGGGTCTGAAGTTGACCAATAACAACGACGCCGCTTGCGGCTATTACCGTTCCCGGCCATTGCTGCTGGCCATGGGGGTCGACCTGGCCGACGCCCTGGGCTCCTCAATGGCACGGGCGGGCGGCTATTCTGACGGGCGTGATATTGGCGTGGTGTTTAACTACCCCAACCCCGGTGGCCCGGCAGCCTTGCCCATGTGTGGCGGTGTCGGCGCCCAGTACACTCCGACGGCGGGCTGGGCGCAAGCTGTCGAGTACTACAGCAAAGTGCTCAAGGACACCGGTTATGATGACGCCATGAGCGTTGTTCTGGGGGGCGATGGCTCGGTGGCAACCAACGGTTTCTGGGCCGCGCTTACGGCCGCCACCACGCAAAAGCTGCCGATGTTGTTCTACATAGAAGATAACGGCTATGGCATATCCGTGCCCTCCAGTTTCCAGACGCCTGGCGGTGACATAGCGCAGAACCTCTCCGGTTTCGGGGGCCTGCATATTATTACTGGCGATGGCTCCAAACCGGAAGAGAGCGCCACCCTGATCAGCGATGCCATCGAACACGTGCGCTCGCGGCAGGGCCCCTGCCTGCTCCGCCTCAAGGTTCCGCGCCTGCAGGGTCACAGCTTCCAGGACACGCAAACCTACAAGACGCCTGAATTCGTCAAGAACGAGTGGGCGAAAGACCCTTTGCCCCACCTGCGGGAATACCTGGTCCCGGACATAATGACCGGCGCGGAATGGGATGGTCTTGAGGAAGACGCCAGGGCGACCGTTGAAAAGGCGCGGGAAGAGGCGGAGGCGCGTCCGGTCAGTGACCCGAAACGCGTCACCCGAAACGTCTTTCACGAACAAGAGCTCCAGACGCGGGGTGGCCAGTGGACCAAAGGCTATACCCCGCCGGAATCGCAGGAAACACCTCAGCCGGAGGGGCAGCGCATCAATATGGTGGCGGCGATCCGCCGGACCCTGGACCACGAGTTGGCCACCAACCCGCGGGTGTTGGTTTTCGGAGAGGACGTGGGGCCGAAAGGTGGCGTGCATGCGGTCACCCTGGGCCTGCAGGATAAATACGGCGAGGAGCGCGTGTTCGACACCAGCTTGTCCGAAGAGGGCATTATCGGTCGTGCGGTCGGCATGGCCATGGCCGGCCTCATGCCGGTGCCGGAGATCCAGTTCCGCAAATACGCTGATCCGGCCGCCGAGCAGATCAACGATTGCGGCACCATGCGCTGGCGCACCAACAACCGCTTTGCCGCACCCATGGTGGTCCGGATTCCGGGCGGTTTCTTCAAGTGCGGCGACCCCTGGCACAGTCAGACCAATGAGGTCCAGTTCGTGCATTCGCCCGGCTGGAAAGTGGCCGTGCCCTCCAACGCTGAAGATGCGGTGGGTCTGTTACGGACCTCCCTGCGTGGCAATGACCCGGTCATCTTTTTTGAGCACCGCGCCATGCTGGATGCCGCCTCCGCACGCCGGCCCTATCCGGGCGACAATTTCGTTCTGCCTTTCGGCAAAGCTCGCACTGTCGCGGCGGGCGATGACTTAACCATCATCACCTGGGGCGCCATGGTTGAGCGCTGCCAGAAGGCGGCGGAAGGCCGGTCTGTGGATGTCATTGACCTGCGCACCCTGATGCCCTGGGACCGGGAAGCCGTGCTGGCGTCAGTGCGGCGCACTCATCGCTGCCTGGTGGTGCACGAAGACCTGGGTACCGCCGGCTTTGGCGCCGAGATTGCCGCTGTTGTGGCCGATGAGGTGTTCCTTGATCTTGATTGCCCGGTCGCCCGCCTGACCATGCCGGACATACCGAGTCCCCATCACCCTCTGTTGATGGAGTATGCCTTGCCGTCGGTGGAGGATATCCGCGCCAAAATCGATTTCCTGGTGGAGTTCTGAAATGACTGATCTGAATGCAAACAGCCAGGCCCGGGACATCATCGCACCGCTGGAGCAGGAAGGCACTCAGGCGGTGGTCGGCAACTGGCTGAAAAAGCCCGGCGATTTCGTCAGCAAGGACGAGCCGGTGGTCGAGCTGGAAACCGACAAGGTCGTGGTGGAAGTCTCCGCGCCCGCCGATGGCATTCTGCAAGTGGTTCTGGAGGAAGGCGCCCAGGCCGAGCCAGGAGCGGTGCTTGGCCGGGTTGCCCGGGAATCCGCCGGCGGAGCAGAGCCGCCGAAAGAAATGGAAAGCGGCTTTGCCCAGAAGCCGGAAAAACCGGAACAGCCAACAGCTCCCGAGCCGGTGACCGGAACTGCCAGCGCATCCGGCCGTGAAATGCGCCTGTCCCCTGCCGTGAGGCGCCTGGTGGCGGAGCATGATCTGGAGCCCGCTGAAATCGAGGGTACCGGCAAGGACGGCCGTTTGACTCGCGCGGATGTGGTCCAGGCGCTATCGGCAATGGAACAGGAGCCTGAAAGGGCCGCTACAGGGGCCAGGGCAGCGAGCGAGGCCCCGGAGGCAAAGCAGGCAGCGGCACCGAGCCCGACCCCGGCGTCCTTGCCGGAGTCGGGCGGAGGGCCGGAAGTGTCCGCCCAGGTTCCCCACAGCCGGATGCGGCGCAGCATTGCCGAGCACATGCAGCGATCGGTCACCGAAGCGCCCCATGTGACCGCCGTATTCGAGGCCGATTTCAGTGCCATCATCGCGCACCGCAAGAAGCACAAGGCAGAATTTGCGGATCAGGGGGTAAACCTCACCTTTACCGCCTATTTTGTGGCGGCCGCTGTCAGGGCGATGAGTGCGGCACCGGAGGTGAACAGCCGCTGGCATGAGGATTACCTGGAACTGTTCAAGGACATCAACATTGGAGTCGGCGCCGCGCTTGGTCAGAAAGGGCTCATCGTACCGGTGATCCATAAGGCACAGGATTTGTCCCTGCTGGGTATCGCCAATCGTCTGCAGGCGCTTACCGAAGCGGCCCGGAGCAATGCTCTTAAAGGCCGTGATGTGCAGGGTGGCACTTTTACCATCTCCAACCACGGCGTTTCCGGATCGCTGTTCGCCTCACCCATCATTATAAATCAGCCCCAGTCGGCTATTCTGGGTATTGGGGCACTGGAAAAACGGGTTGTCGTTCGGGAAGTGGACGGCATCGACAGTTTTCAGGCCCGACCGATGGCCTATGTTTCCCTCACCATTGATCACCGGGTTCTTGATGGCAGCCAGACCAATGCCTGGCTGAGTCGCTTTGTTGAAGTGCTGCAAACCTGGCCCCCTGAGGGTTAGCGGATGAGCCACAAGGGGCACTGCTCCCGATCCCGCCTCCCTGTCATCTTTACGGGGAGGTGTCTTGTTCCCCCTGCCGTTATCAGCCTGCTTGAGGCACCGGCCGTTTCGTAACTTGCCAATTTCCCGCGAAAAGCACAGACTTCTTTGCCGTAAATAGGGCGCTGGGCGCGCGAAATAAGCTCGGGAGCTGCCAGGGTTTGGCCTGGCGCCTGTTCGCGCAACCCGGAAAACACCGGCTTTTGCCTTGACGCCAACGGCGTCTGATTTGCCGGTGTTTTTGGGCCAGTTCTGTCCTGTCAAACGTTTCATTTTGAAAAATCTGGTTAAATCGCGCTAAAACCCAAGGTTACGGCGGTTTTTTAAACTACTATTCATGATGATCCATTTTGTAGTAAGAAGGTTCCCGCGTGACGGCGTCTTTTGTAAAACGGCTGTTCAGACGATCGGCAAGCAATGGCCGGGTTTGCCTTGAGGCACGGCCCGATGGCATCGCCTGGTCCGTGCGCCCGGAGGACTCGTCCGCGGACACCGCTTCCGGATTTCTGGAGTGCACCTCCGACGCCCGGGAGGAGTCCCTGGCGGCACTGGTTGCGGAACGCGGCTGGTCCGGAATGAAGGCGACTCTGGTTTTACCGCTGGATCAGTACAGTGTGTTTCAGCTTGAGCGCCCCCGTGAGCTGGCCGACGATGAGCTGGCAGACGCATTGCGCTGGAAACTGAAAGACCTCCTTGATTACAGCCCCGCCGAAGCTATTTGCGATGTGTTTCCCTTTCCGTCCGACGCCTCCCGTGGCCAGGGCAATCTGGTTAACGTGGTGGCGACCCGCAAAACCTGGGTCGCCGGGCTTGTGGCGCTTGTCAACGAGGTTGGCCTGGAGCTCGAAAAAATCGACGTCGCCGAGCTGGCCCTGCGCAATTTCGCCAGTTCGCTGGATCCCCGCAAGCGCGCCGTCGCGCTCGTTCATCTGCGTGACCGTTATGGCCAGATGGTGATCTGCAAGGGCGCGACGCTGTATCTGTCGCGCCGGCTCGACGTAGTGGCGGATGACCTGCGAGACGCATCAAAGCAGGATAACGCTGTGCAATCCCTGGCCCTGGAAATGCAGCGTTCCCTGGACTACTTTGAAAGCCAGTTGGGGCAGGTGCCTCCGGCAGCGATCCACCTGGTGGCAAGAGATGCCATGTTGCCGCTTGCGTCCATGCTGTCGGCGCATATGGCGCCGTCACTTGAAACCATCGACTGGTCGGATCATGGCTTGAGTGCGCCCCTGGACAGTCGTTGCCTCGCTGCCTGGAGTGCAATCCTGCCAGTGTCGGAAGGTGATGTGTCATGACGCAACAGGTCAATCTCTATACCGCCGAGTTGCGACCCAGCACAGAACCGATGCAGGCAGGAACGCTGGTCCTGGTGCTTGCTCTGGCCATGATCGCTCTGGCAGCAAGTGCTGTGTTCGTGCGCTATCAGGCACAGGAGATTGAGGCCCGGGTACAGACCGTGCAGGCGCAGATCCGGCAGATCGAAGCCCGAGTTGGCAAACTGACCGACGAGCTGGAAGCCCAGCAGGTGGACCCGCGCACCATTGATGCGGTCGCCCGTGTCACCGCAGACGTTGCCCAGCGCCAACGCCTGCTGGCGGAAGTGGCTCAGCTGGTGGGCAACAAGGACAGCCGCTTTTCGCCTTACCTGCAGGCCTTTGCACGGCAGATCCCGGATCAGGTCTGGCTGACCGGATTCAGGGTGAACTTGATCAACAACCGTGTCCGTTTCTCCGGGCGCGCAGGGGCCGGTGATCAGGTGCCGGTCTATCTGGAGCGCCTCGGTGAAGAGGCGGTGTTCAGTGGCCGGCGTTTTGAGCGCCTGAACCTGCAGCGCAGTGAGTCCGGTCGCTGGATCGACTTCGATGTGGCCTCCAGCCGCGCCGGCGAGGAAGGCTCATGAGTGCCATTAAAAATCGCCTGAACCAGGGCGCGCAATGGTATAACGTCAGGCCGAAACGGGAGCGCCTGCTGATTTTGGTGACCGGCGTATTGCTGGTGCTTTTTGTGGGCTGGGAATTGGCGGTGGCACCGGTGCTTGCGAAAAACGAGCAGTTGCGCAACCGGCAAGCCGAGCTGAACCAGACCTACGAGCAGTGGCAGCGCCAGCAGGAAAGCCTGTCGCAAAAGCTTCAGGACGATCCGGAGGAGGCCATGCGTGAGCGCCTGGCCCAGCGCCGGGCACGGCTGTCGAATCTCGACCGGGAGCTGGCCGAAATGACCGACCGGTTGATTTCGCCAGAGGCCATGGTCTCGCTTTTGCGGCGCATACTGGCCACTCAGCAGGGCCTGGAGCTGGTTCGGCTGGATCTTATGGACCCTGTGCCCGTATACGGTGAAACCGATGCCGGGGAGGAGGACAAAGCCCAGGAGCCGCTTCTTTACGCTCACGATGTCGAGCTGACCGTCAGCGGCCGCTATCTGGAACTGCTCGGCTATCTGGAAAGGCTGGAAGGCCTGGATCAGCGCCTGGGCTGGAGCGAGTTGCTTTATGAGGTCAGTGAATTTCCCGAAGCAGAGGCGCGGGTGCGGGTTCGCACTCTGAGCCTGAGCGAAGCCGGACTGGGAGTCTGATGCCATGTTGTTGATACGAATGACGGTCTGTGTTCTCGCCCTGGGCGTACCGCTGGCCTCGGCTCTGGAGGACCCAACCCGGCCGTCGGATTTCAGGCGGGCCGTGTCGGAACCCTCGCAAGCCCGCTCCTATTCATTGGAGTCCATTCTGATCGGACCCAGTCGCCGCGCGGCGGTGATCGATGGCATCACGCGCATCGAGGGAGAGCGCTTCGGGGGCGTGCGACTGGTCAATATATACCCGGACAAAGTCGTATTGAGTGATCAGGGCCAGGCCCGGGTATTGCGCTGGAAGATGCCGACCAAGGTGCGGGTATCGCGATGACACGCTGTAAAGGATTTG
>JAGXLV010000005.1 GCA_018334495.1 Oleiphilaceae bacterium | reverse complement strand
GCGAATCCCTCCCACGACCTGGGAGAGGGTGTCGTCAAAGGCCTGTTTTTTCTGTAAAACCCTGGCTTCGCCTCTAGCCACCAGAGCGATCAGGTCATCAATCCTGAATTCCGTCCGATTCAGGCCCAGCCGATCCACGAAGATGAGCTTCTTCGACGCGTTGATGCGCACGGCCAGTTTGAGGCGGCTCACGTCGGCCCTCTCAAGAGCAATCCAGCCCCCAGGCTCAACGCGGTTGACGAGCCCTTCCGCTTCGGCCCAATTGGCCTGCTCAAGCGCCTGGCGTTCGTCGTTCGCGGTTTTAATACGACGGGCCTCGGCTTCAGTACGCTGCTTTTCCGCCGCCTCCGCTCGCTCGGCTTCCTCCTGTTGCCGGGCACGCTCATAAGCCACTTGTTCCTGGCGCAGGGCTTCCGCCTTTGCTTTTGCCTGCGCGGCCGCCCTGGCGCGCAGGCGCCGCTGGCTCTTGAGCACTTTGGCCAGGGCCTGCAGGGTATCCGACAGCAAAGCGCCAAAAGGGTTAGGTTCAGATAAACCGCGCAAGTCTCCCCGTTCAATCGCGGCACGCGTCTCGGGCCAGGGCTCCACCCCCAGCTTCACACCAAAGCCATTGGTCCAGAGAACCTCGGCCGAGTCGGTCAACAGATCCAGAAAATACCGGCGCTGCTCGTTGTCACCCTCTCCCGCAACGAACCAGTAGCCACGGCAGCGTGCCACCGATTCCGGATCAGCCGTATCAGACATAAGCCAATGGCGGTCGAAAACAAAAGGCTGGTCTTCGCTGATCGTCTCAACCACCGCCGGTTCCTCACCCCGAAGCCGGGCCACAAGAATGGATTCCACTGACCGCAGGGTTTCCTCCGGCAATGGCTTCCCCTGAACGCGAGCATAAATACCGTCTAGATGATCACTGAGTTTTTCACCCACTTGATAAAGACGATTTCGGTCTTTTCGCGACAAGGCCGGATCACCGACCCAGACCAGCCATTCCAGAAGCTTTTTGGCATGACGCCAGTTATCATTGTCGAGGCCGGTTTGCCAGGCAATATGACGCAGCAACGGCAGCCAGACGTCCTTGATAAAGTTGATTACCGCCGGCGGTAGCGTCCGGCCCTGGAGAGCCCGACCCACCGCCGCCCGCGAGGCTTGTTCAGCCCGGCGCTGGCGGGCAGCGCCCTGCTCAGTCAGAAGCAGCCGTTCATGCAACTGGGCGGAACGCTTCTTCCGTTGGTGGGCCTTGTCATGCCACTGGCCAGCAAACTGGATAAAAGGCTGCATGGACTGGCTTGTGAAGCTTTCCGCCACAACCGTGACCATCGCCTCAAACTGTTCCAGCACCCCGCGTGCGGAGCGGCCCCCCGAATCACTCCAGCCACGCAAATCCACCAGACTGTCGAGCCAGTCGCGGATGCCGTCATCGAAAGCCTCGGCGCCCTTTTCCTCGAGCCGCCAGGCAACCAGGAATCTGAGGCGCGCTATACGCTTCACCAGTAATGGATGCAGTCCGGATGTGCGTAAAAATACATCCATGATCCGATCGGACAGATAAGCGGCATTGACCTGTGGCACGGTCCAGGTCACGGACATGGACTTCATGCACTGGATCACCGCCTCGTCACACTGCTCCTGCCAACAGGACAGTAGAAATGGCCGCCAGTCCGGGCGTTCAGAGGCTTCGATGCGGCCAACCGGGTAGGGCAATTCAGGCACCCGGATCCCGGCAATGATGTCGTCGATCCCGCCTTGAGCGGTGGGTGGTTTTTGAGAGTGTTCGGATGCCATTCAGTCCAGCCTGTAATACGGGGTTGGCACGACAGGGCCATTACCTGCGGGCATATCTATCATGAGACTGCGCTCACGTCCATAAAGACCGGTGTCCCGAGCCACTGCGTCCGTTGCAATGATCGGGTAAATAAAGCAATATATCGAACCATAAAACCGCTATCACATAACCCGTCAGGGCCGGCCTGCAACCAATGGCAAGGCGCCGGGGTGGAACTTTTCGGGGATTTAAACAACATGTCCGGCAATAAACTTGAGAACGTCAACGTGGCCAGTCAGGAAGCGCTTATTACACCGGAGGCTCTGAAGAAAGAGATGCCGCTCTCCAGTGAGGCCGCTGAAACGGTCAGCCGTGGTCGCCAGGCAATCTACGACATTATGGATGGCAAAGACCAGCGCTTGTTCGTGGTCGTGGGCCCCTGCTCGATTCACGATGTCAAAGCGGCCCATGAATACGCCAGCAAACTCAAGGTACTGGCGGACGAACTCAGCGATACGCTTTGCATTGTCATGCGTGTGTATTTTGAAAAACCACGGACCACGGTAGGCTGGAAAGGGTTGATCAACGATCCCCACCTTAATGATTCATTTGACATAGAACAGGGCCTGCACATTGGTCGCCGTCTGCTGCTGGATATTGCCGAACTTGGCCTGCCAACAGCCACCGAAGCGCTGGATCCGATTTCACCGCAATACCTGCAGGACACCATTTCCTGGTCGGCTATAGGCGCCCGCACCACTGAATCCCAGACTCACCGTGAAATGAGCAGCGGTTTGTCCATGGCCATCGGCTTCAAGAATGGCACAGACGGCAGCCTGGACGTTGCCATCAACGCCATGGGGTCAGTTTCCCATCCCCACAGTTTTCTGGGTATCGATCAGAAAGGTCAGGTTTCCATTGTTCGCACCAAGGGCAACGCCTACGGTCACGCCGTGTTGCGAGGCGGCGGTGGCAAGCCCAACTATGATTCCGTGAACGTTGCTTTGTGTGAACAGGCCCTGGAGAAAGCCGGCTTGCGCAAATCCATCATGGTCGATTGCAGTCACGCCAACTCCAGCAAAGATCCCGGCATCCAGCCGCTGGTCATCCAGGACATTGCTCACCAGATTCTGGAGGGCAACCAGTCCATTCAGGGCCTGATGGTGGAAAGCCACCTGAACTGGGGCAAGCAGTCTATTCCGGAGAATCTTGCTGACCTCAAGTACGGCGTGTCCGTAACCGATGCCTGTATTGACTGGCCCACGACAGAAACGGCCTTGCGCGACCTTAGTGACAAAATCCGGGACTCTCTGCCCAAACGTGTGAGGTAACAGGACAGCACCATCGCCCTGTGACGAATAAAATGCTCCGCCTGTGCGGGGCATTTTTTTGCGCAACTTTACAGCTTATTGCGGCTCTTCTCTGAACTCCGCGCCCAGCCAGTCAAGGCGGGAACGCAGCCTGACCACTTGACCGATAATGATCAACGTGGGCGCCTGGACCCCGCTGCGCTGTACTCTCTCAACAATATTGCCCAGTTCCCCATCCACCACCCGTTGATCCGGCGTCGTGCCCTTGGCGACCAGTGCCACCGGCATCTGATCATCCATGCCCTGAGCCATCAATTCACGGGTGATGATGGGAAGCCCCACCAGGCCCATGTAGAACACCAGAGTCTGGTTGTTCTGGACGAAGTCTTTCCAGGGCAGATCGCAGGTGTCGTTTTTCAGATGACCGGTCACGAAGCGGACCGACTGGGCATAATCACGATGAGTGAGGGGAATGCCGGCATAGGCAGCACAGCCCGAGGCGGCCGTAATGCCCGGCACCACCTGAAAACGCACCCCGGCTTCGGCCAGGGTTTCAAGTTCTTCCCCGCCCCGGCCGAAAATAAAGGGATCGCCGCCCTTCAGCCGGACCACCCTTTTACCCGCCAGGGCCAGTTCCACCAGACGATCGTTTATTTTGTCTTGTGCCAGGGTATGGTTGGCTCTCTGCTTGCCAACGTGAATCAGCTCCGCCTCCGGCGGAACCAGGTCCATAATCTCGCCGGAGACCAATCTATCGTAGACCACCACATCGGCACTGTTAATGATCCGATAGGCCTTGAGGGTCAGTAACTCAGGGTCACCGGGACCGGCCCCCACCAGAAACACTTCACCCCGGGAGTTGTTGGGGTTCCCGGTAATGGCGTTGACCCGGTAGCGAGTTGGAAGCGATAACCCGCGACGCTTCGGCGGTGTTGGCTTTTTCTCATTCCAGGTATTCATTGAATCCGGTCCAGCCCTCCCATGTAAGGCTTCAGGGCTTCGGGTACGCGAATGCTGCCGTCGGTCTGCTGATAGTTTTCCATAACCGCAACCAGGGCACGGCCGACAGCCAGGCCGGAACCGTTAAGCGTATGCACCGGCTCGGGCTTGTTGGTCTCGGGGTTGCGCCAACGGGCCTGCATACGGCGGGCCTGGAAGTCGCGCGTATTACTGCAGGACGAAATTTCACGGTATTTGCCCTGACCCGGCAGCCACACCTCCAGGTCATAGGTGCGAGCCGCCGCAAAGCCAATGTCGCCGCCACAAAGCTCCATCACCCGATACGGCAGTTCCAGTAACTGGAGCACGGTTTCGGCGTGGCCTGTCAATTCCGTCAACGCCTGCTCGGAGTCCTCCGGGCGCACAATATGAATCAGCTCAACCTTGTCAAACTGGTGCTGCCGGATCAATCCGCGGGTGTCCCGCCCATAAGAGCCCGCTTCGCTGCGAAAGCATGGCGTATGGCACACGAACTTCAAAGGCAGGTCGCCGGCATTAAGAATGCTGTGGCTGACAAGGTTGGTAGCGGGCACTTCCGCCGTCGGAATCAGATACAGCGCCTGGTCGCCTGCCATGCGGAACAGGTCCTCTTCGAACTTGGGCAGTTGGCCCGTGCCGAACAGGGTATCGGCATTGACCAGGTATGGCAGATACGTCTCGGTATAACCATGTTCATCGGTGTGCAGGTCCAGCATGAACTGGGCAAGCGCACGATGCAGCCGCGCCACCGGCCCTTTCATGACGGCGAATCTGGAATGCGCCAGCCGGTTGGCGGTTTCAAAATCCAGGCCACCCAGGCGTTCGCCCAGAGCCACGTGATCCCGTGGTTCAAAATCGAAGGACGGCACAGTTCCCCACTGGCGGATCTCGACATTGTCGTCTTCACTTTGACCCTCAGGTACGGACTCGTCCGGGATGTTGGGCAAACCCGCCAGAAAGGCATTCAATTCCTGTTGCAGCTCACGCAATTCTTCTTCCGCTTCGGCGCGCTGCTTCTTGATTTTTTCCACCTCGTCCAGCAACGGCTGGATGTCCTCCCCCGCCGCTTTTGCCTTACCGATGGATCTGGACCGCTTGTTCTGTTCGCCCTGGAGTGTTTCGGCACGTACCTGCAGCGCTCGGCGCTGCTCTTCCAGTAACTCAAAAGCGGCCTGATCAAAGGCAAAATTCTTGACCGCCAGTCGGCGTACGATCTCATCCGTTTGATTGCGAACACGTTTCGGGTCGAGCATGGTTATCCTGTGATGTTATTAAAATGAATCAAAAGCTTTTTAGGGAAACGACATTATACCGCCACTGGCTCTTATGACCACCGCACTGGCCGGGACTTGCCACCACCGGGAATTCAAGCGTTATTGGAGGGATGCCGTTTGCGATCACTGGCGGCGTTTTTAGCGTCCAGACGGGCACGCTTTTCAGCGAGGCGAATCTC
The DNA here is from genome assembly GCA_018334495.1 of Oleiphilaceae bacterium. Classification (GTDB taxonomy): domain Bacteria; phylum Pseudomonadota; class Gammaproteobacteria; order Pseudomonadales; family Oleiphilaceae; genus Marinobacter. The sequence continues at coordinate 75,038 of JAGXLV010000005.1, read as the reverse complement.
CAGGCCGCGGTCCACTGGCTCGTAATAACGGTGGTGGCGAATGGCGTCCGGCAGGTAGGTTTCGCCGGCGGCGAATGCCTCTGGCTCGTCGTGGGCATAACGGTACTCGTCGCCATGGCCGAGGCTTTTCAATAACTTTGTTGGGGCGTTGCGTAAATGCACCGGCACCTCATGGCTGGGCTCCTGACGAATGCTGGCGACACACTCGTTATAGGCTTTGTAGACAGCGTTGCTCTTGGGCGCCAATGCCAGGTAGGTGACAGCCTGGGCCAACGCCAGTTCGCCTTCCGGTGAGCCCAGGCGTTCTTGTGACTCCCAGGCATCCAGGGTCAGCCGCAGCGCCCGTGGGTCGGCGTTGCCAATGTCTTCACTGGCGATTCGCACAAGGCGGCGGGCCACATAAAACGGATCACAACCGCCATCCAGCATCCGGCACATCCAGTAAAGTGCGCCGTCCGGATCGGAGCCCCGCACCGACTTGTGCAGCGCCGATATCTGGTCGTAGAAAACATCGCCGCCCTTATCGAATCGGCGCAGGCTGGTCTGCAGCACCAGTTCCAGCTGTTGCTCACCGATTCTGGGCTTGCCTTCCTGGTCCGGCTCGGCCAGATCCGCCCCGATTTCAAGAATATTAAGCGCCCGCCGTGCATCCCCACCAGCCGCGGCGGCCATCAAGGCGAGGACTGCCTCCGAGACCCGGACACCGCCATTCAGCCCTTCCGGTGCCGCAAGTGCCCGGTGCAGGAGCGTCACCAGATCGTCCTCGTCCAGATTCTTCAGCACGTAAACGCGGGTGCGGGATAACAAAGCGCTGTTCAGTTCAAACGAGGGGTTTTCCGTGGTGGCGCCAACAAACACAAAGGTGCCGTCTTCAATATGGGGCAAAAAGGCGTCTTGCTGGCTTTTATTAAAGCGGTGCACTTCATCCACGAACAGCAGCGTGTCCCGGCCCTGGGACTGCTTTCGAAGCTTGGCCCGCTCCACGACGTCGCGAATATCCTTGACGCCGCTCATGACAGCCGACATGGTTTCAAAAACAAGTTCGCCGAGGTTGGCAAGAAGGCGGGCGAAGGTGGTTTTGCCGACGCCCGGCGGCCCCCACAGAATCATGGAGTGAAGCTGGCTTTGCTCTACCGAACGGCGCAGAGGCTTGCCGGGACCGACCAAATGGGCCTGGCCGACGTATTCGTCCAGATTCCCTGGCCGCATCCGTGCCGCCAGGGGTTCAAGGCCGCGCTTGTCTTCGAACAAGCCATCCTGCATTAGATCTGATCCCGAATGATGTCCACACTGTCCGGGTAATCAAGCTCAAAAGCGGAATCTGAAACCGAACCATTAACGATAATCTGATTGAAACGCAGGACACTGCGTTGGTCCAGAGAATCCTCCAGTCGCATCTCCTGCAATTCGCCTTCGTAAAAGGTCATGGCCAGAGAAACAAAAAGCGAATCCGGGCTTTTCGGCTTTAACGTGTACTCAACGGTTTTGCCACCAAAGGTCCGATAGCTCACCTCATAGGTTTCCTCGAGGTTATCGACCTTGCCACTGAGAAGCATGGCCGGCGTGTTGGCCATTTGCTCGTCCATGGGGTGAATCGTGACCTGATCGAGATCCGGGTCGTAAACCTCCACCTCTTCGCCGTCGGAGACGATGAGCTGGGTCATGGGCTCCCGGGTCTCCCAGTAAAACAGGCCCGGACGCTTGGCCTTGAGTTCGCCGCGAACTTCCTGGACCTTGTTGCCCTGGCCATCAGACACGGTTTGCACGAATTCAGCCTGATAAGTGCGGTAGTTGCGGAGCTCATTGGCCAGACGCTCCGTTGCAGACTTGTCCTGCGCCATCGCCGGCATGGCAATGACCATCAGGGCCGATAACCAGAAACTGAGGGGTTTGAACGTCATCAACATTCTCCTAATCACGAGGGGGTGGCGCCGCCAGCACTTCACGGGCACCATTATTACCGGCCGAGCTGACCACGCCGGAGGCCTCCATAGCCTCCACCAGATTGGCCGCCCGGTTGTAACCGATCTTGAATTTACGTTGTACCGATGAAATGGAAACCCGCCGGCCTTCTGTGACGAAGGCGACTGCCTCATCGAACAGGGAATCCGATTCGCTGTCACCACCGCCGGACAAATTAGGGACACCCGGAAGATTTTCGCCTTCGGCACCGTTAAGCACATCATCGACATAGACCGGCTCACCGCGCTCTTTCCAGGCGTTGACCACTCGATGCACCTCATCGTCATCGACAAAAGCGCCATGAACACGAACCGGCAGACCCGAGCCGGGCGGCAGATACAACATGTCGCCATGACCGAGCAGTTGCTCTGCGCCACCCTGGTCCAGCACAGTCCGGGAATCAATCTTGGACGATACCTGGAACGACATCCGGGTGGGTATGTTGGCCTTGATCAAGCCGGTTATCACGTCAACAGACGGGCGCTGGGTGGCAAGAATCAGGTGAATGCCGGCGGCTCGCGCTTTTTGGGCAATACGCGCAATGAGTTCTTCAACTTTCTTGCCGACAATCATCATCATGTCGGCAAACTCATCGATCACCACCACAATAAACGGCAAGGTGTCGAGTTCCGGCCGCGACTGTTCGTCGTTATCCAGATACTCATCCGGTTTCCAGATCGGATCAAGTAAAGGCTCGCCAGCCTCCCGAGCGTCCTTGACCTTCCGGTTAAAGCTTGCCACGTTGCGAACACCGAGGTTTGCCAGCAACTTATAACGCCGCTCCATTTCCGCCACACACCAGCGCAAGGCATTGGCCGCTTCTTTCATGTCGGTGACCACCGGCGCCAACAGGTGCGGGATGCCGTCGTAGATACTCAATTCCAGCATCTTCGGGTCCACCATGATAAAACGCACTTCCTCCGGCGTCGCCTTGAGCAACATGCTCAGTATCATGGCATTCACGCCCACCGATTTGCCCGAACCGGTGGTGCCGGCCACCAGAAGGTGCGGCATTTTGGACAGGTTGGCCACCATCGGGTTACCGCCGATATCGTTACCCAGGGCCAGCGTCAGCGGCGACGAAGACTCGGTAAAGACCCGGGCGCCAAGTACCTCACTGAGCCGGACCATCTCCCGCTCTTCGTTGGGGATTTCGATACCGACCACAGATTTGCCGGGAATCACTTCCACGACCCTGACGCTAAGCACGGCCAACGATCGGGCCAGGTCTTTTGCAAGATTGGAAATCCGGCTGACCTTGACGCCCGCCGCGGGTTTGATTTCAAAACGGGTAATAACCGGACCCGGGTTGACCTCGACTACTTCAACCGACACGCCAAAATCCGCCAGCTTGGTTTCCAACAGGCGCGACATGTTTTCCAGCGCCTCTTCGGAATAGCCCCTTTCCTGACGCTCATCCGGTGGATCAAGCAATGAAATGGGCGGAATAGAGCTTTCGATGCTGTCGAACAGCGAGGGTTGCTTTTCGCCCCTGGCGCTCGCCGGCTCTTCGTTGCGTTTGAAGGGGGAGATTTTCAGGGACTTGCCGGTCGTGGCAGCGGTGTCGGCTTTGGGAGAACCACCTTTGGCCTTGCTGGGTTTCGGCTCGGCGGAAAGGGATTCGGTGTAATCCGTATCTGCGCCTTCGCGGGAAGAGAAGCTTTCAACCTGCCCGGGGTCGCTCACCTGCCCCATAAGTCCATCCAGTGCCGGTTCGACGCGCGGGGGTGACAGCTCTTCTTTTTTCCGGCCAATACCCAGCATTCGTTTCCACCAGGGCCGATGCCCCAAGGGCTCCGACACCCGGTTGTTGACTATGGGCGGCTCCGCACCAGCGGATTTTGTTTTTTCAGCCCTGGGCGGTTTTTCAGGCTTTGTCAGGGTTGCCGGCTTGGCAGACGCTGGCGCCTCTTTGTCCCTGGCAGCCATGCTGTGCCGCACGAACGGCGCTTTCAAAGCCCGGCGAGAAGCGCCCAATAAGCGCAGTGTCAGGCCGCCCACCCGGTCCATAAGATTGAACCACGACAACCCCAGGGTCACCGTAAGCGCGAACAGAAAATTGGCCATCAGCAAGACGGTCGTAGCCGGCAGGTTGAACAATCGAACCATAGCGTCGGAAATGGCAACGCCCAAGACTCCGCCCGACGAGGACGCCAGGCCGAGCAGGGAATAAAGCGACAATAGTGCGGTAGCCGACGCCAGGATCAGGACAAATCCGCCAAAACGAACCAGCAGCAAGGGCCAGTGTACGTCCATGGGCTCATGCCGAAGGCGAAACAGCATCAGGGCATAGCCTGCGATCATGACCGGAAAAAGAAAGGCCACCTGGCCAAAAAAGTCCCGCAACAGGCTGGCCACCCAGGCCCCGGTCCGACCGGCGTGGTTCGACACATGGGTATCATGACCGATGCTGGCCCAACCCGGATCGCCGGCGCTGAACGTAATCAGTGCCATACCCAGGTAAATACACAGGGCAACCAGCCCAATGACCGTGCCTTCCCGGGCAAACTGGGCAAGCAAACGCCGAAAACGTTGTTGTTTTTCACTCAATTGCGGTGCTGATACCGCTTTTTTCGGTTCGGCCATGAGCAATCAGACTGTTCCGTTGATAAATCGTGTAAGCCGCTGACGTAATCTGGCCTGGCTTGGTTTCTACCCGGTCGATTAAAGATCAGGCTCAAACTGAAAGAACGGCCAGACCCCGCCTGAGGTCCTGCTTGATGTCCTCCAGCGACTCGATACCCACGGAGATTCGGACCAGGCTATCGGTGATTCCTGCCAACTCTTTGTCTTCCGGTGACAAACGACCGTGTGTCGTCGTGCCGGGGTGAGTAATGGTGGTTTTCACATCGCCCAGATTCGCGGTAATGGAAATCATCCGGGTCGCATCGATGAAAGCCCAGGCCGCCGCTTTGCCGCCCGCCACGGTGAAAGAGAGAACACCGCCGAAACCGGTCTGCTGGCGGGCGGCAAGTTCATGCTGTGGATGGTCTGTGAGACCGGAATAGAACACTTGGGTAATACCGGGTTGCTGCTTCAGCCACTGGGCCAACTCTAATGCATTCTCGCAGTGGGCGCGCATACGGATTGGTAAGGTTTCCAGACCCTTGAGAAATATCCATGCGTTAAACGGGCTCAGACTGGGGCCTGCCGAACGCATGAAACCGTAGACTTCCTCCATGAGTTGGTTGGAGCCGACGACAACGCCGCCGACGCATCGGCCCTGGCCATCCAGATACTTGGTAGCCGAGTGAATGATAATGTCCGCACCAAATTCGAAAGGCCGTTGCAGCACCGGCGTGCAGAAACAATTATCCACCACAAAATAGGCATCTGCCGAAACGGCCAGTGCTTTCAATGCCGTCATATCCGCCACTTCACACAGCGGATTGGACGGGGTCTCGATGAATATCATGCGGGTTTCCGGACGCACAGCGCCCTGCCACTCGGCCATATCGGTCAGGCTGACGAAGGTGGTGTCGACGCCGAAACGGGCCAGATATTTCTGGAAAAGCACATTGGTGGTGCCGAAAACACCACGTGAACATACAATGTGGTCACCACTTTGCAGCAGCGCCATGCAAGTACTCAGGATTGCGGCCATACCGGAGCCTGTCGCCACCGCGCGCTCGCCACCTTCCATCGCCGCGATTCTCGCCTCGAACGCCTGCACTGTGGGGTTCGTGAAACGGGAATAGATATTTCCCGGCTCGTCTCCAGAGAAACGGGCGGCGGCCTGAGCCGCGCTGCCATAGACAAAACTGGAGGTCGGGAAAATCGGATCGCCATGTTCCAGCTGTTCCGTCCTTATCTGCCCTGCCCGAACAGCCAGCGTATCAACGGACACACCTTCCAGGTCCGATTCCGGAATGGAGACACTCTCTTCACGTCGCAGGGTCATTTTATCTGGCCTCAGTCTTCGTCGTTGTAAAGATCAATAATTCCGTTACCGGAACCCGCGTCGTTGCCGGCGTTGTTAAGCGCCTGGCTGTCGTCACCACGCTGGGACTCCAGCCTTGCGAGATAAGTGGCGTCAATATCCCCGGTCACATAATAGCCATCGAATACGGAACACTCCCACCCATCGATGTCCGGGTTAACGTCGCTGACAGAGCTGATCAGATCCGGCAGATCCTGATACAGCAGCCAGTCGGCGCCGATCAGTTCCCGAACTTGCTCGATGCTGCGGTCGTGGGCGATCAGTTCGCTGGCCGCCGGCATATCGATGCCGTAAACATTGGGATAACGCACCGGCGGCGCGGCTGACGCGAAGAAAACCTTATTGGCACCGGCTTCCCGCGCCATCTGGACGATTTCTTTGCAGGTGGTGCCACGAACAATGGAATCGTCCACGAGCATGACATTCTTGCCCTTGAACTCAAGATCAATCGGGTTGAGTTTCTGGCGCACGGATTTCTTGCGCAATGTCTGCCCCGGCATAATAAAGGTACGACCGATATAACGGTTTTTGATGAAGCCCTCACGGAATTTGACGCCAAGCCGGTGGGCCATCTGCATGGCGGAGGTACGGCTGGTGTCCGGAATGGGCATGACCACATCGATGTCGTGGTGCGGATTTTCCCTCAGCACTTTTTCAGCCAGGGTTTCACCCATCCGCAAGCGCGCTTTATAGACCGAGACCTGATCAATGATGGAGTCGGGTCGGGCAAAATACACGTGCTCGAAAATACAGGGAATCAGGCGTGGTTGCCGGGCACACTGTCGCGTGTAAAGCGTACCGTCAGTTTCAATGTAAACCGCCTCGCCGGGCGCAATGTCGCGGACCAGAGTGAAGCCGGCCGCGCGCAGTGCGACACTTTCGGAGGCGATCATGTATTCCTCACCCTCTTCGGTTTTGCGCACGCCGTAACACACGGGACGAATGCCGTTGGGGTCCCGGAAGCCCACGATGCCATAGCCGGTAATCATGGCGATGGCCGCGTAGGCCCCGCGGCAGCGCTCGTGGACGGCAGCTACAGCCGCAAAGATTTCTTCCTTGGTGGGATTCAGCTTGCCCAGCTTCTGAAGCTCATGGGCAAAAACGTTGAGCAGAACTTCCGAGTCGGAATTGGTATTGATGTGTCGCAGGTCGGTGCGGAACAGGTCTTCGTTCAGATCATCCGCGTTAGTGAGGTTGCCGTTGTGGGCCAGCGTAATGCCATAAGGGCTGTTGACGTAAAAAGGCTGGGCCTCGGCCGAACTGGAACTGCCCGCTGTCGGGTAACGGATATGACCAATACCCACATTGCCTACCAGCCGTCTCATGTGGCGGGTGCGGAACACGTCTCTCACCAGGCCGTTGTCCTTGCGCAGAAAAAAGCGCTCATCCTGGAAGGTTACAATTCCCGCCGCATCCTGGCCGCGATGCTGGAGTACGGTCAGGGCATCGTACAACGTCTGGTTTACATTGGTAGTACTGACAATTCCGACGATTCCACACATGAATGCTTACTACTCCAGCGCATTAGAACAAAAATATCAATGAGTCGTACTACCCGGCAAAGCGGCCGAGGGAACCAATTCCGACGCCGGACTCAGGTAACCTTCATAGTCACCACCCAAGGTACGCCTCGACCAGTCTTCCACGACAGCCAGACGCTGGATCATGACAGAATCCCGCCACCATGTATCTTCCGAAAGCGGCGTGTAACGCATGAACGCGATCGCCACGACCACAACCACAACGCCGCGCAAGAGACCAAACCCCATGCCGAGAACCCGGTCGGTAGCACTCAGTCCTGTTGCTCTGATCAGAGAGCCCGCCATGTTACTGACGATGGCGCCGATCACCAGCGTCCCAAAAAACAGAATGGAAAATGCTGCGATCTGTCGAACCATGACGGTTTCAACCGTGCTCTCAAGCAGAGACTGCATCTGGGGCTGGAAAGTTCTTGCCAGAACAAAAGCGCCAATCCAGAAGACCAGGGAAAGCGCTTCCCTGACAAAACCGCGCTTCAGACTGAGGAGCGTCGAGACAGTGATCAGCGCAATGATGACCCAATCTATCCAGATCAACGCGTTCATGAGCAACCTGACTGTAATACGAGAGTGCGGATTCTATCAGGAATTGGCGGCACACCAAACTGGTAAAGGGCGAAAGGCACAGTCCTTACCCGCCACCGGCGGTGACCAGACTGTTGACGCCAAATTCCGAATCAAGGATTTTCTTGGCTTTATCAGCCGATGCCCTGTCCACAAACGGCCCTGAAAAAACACGGCTGAGAATGGCATCACCCCGTTCCACTTGCTGGATATGAGAGTCATAGCCCTGCTCCCGAACCTTATCCCGGAGCCGACGGGCGTTGTCAGCACTTCCGAAGCTGCCCAGCTGAACGATCCAGGCACCTTCAAGGGTCTGCGCAAACTCCGCCGTTTCAACCGATTCGGGCTGTCCGGACGTTTCTGACGACTCAGAAACAGGCTCATCCGCTTCAGCGGATTGTACCGGCTCGTCCGGCGCCGGCTGAGGTTCAAGAACGTCAGCCGAGGCGGCCGCTTCATTGGTTTTCGCCGGATCCTGACGCTCACCGCCTGGGTCATCCGACTCTTCAATTCTATAGGCAGGCTCTTTGCTGACAACTGTCTCAGCGTCGGACGACGGCTGGACCTCGGGGAATGCTGGCTCCTCCGGGAGGTCGAGAACACGGGATGATCTCTCGCTATGAGGTTCGTCGAACATCATTGGGACGAAAATGATGGCTAGCGACACCAGCACCAGCGCTCCGATCACACGTTGCTTGAGTCCATCCACTTTCTGTATACCCCCGTTCAATGACCATCTTTAACCCGGACACAGTCGCACTGCAGTCTTGCCCGGATACTAACCGGCCTCCGATCATAACTCAAAGACGCTGATGGACTATGAAGGATCGTTAAGGAAGCCGGACTGGCCAGGCGACTCAAGATGGCTCCGGGCTTCGGTCACGGTAAAAAATGATCCAAAAATGATGATCACGTCCTCGGGACGGGCCTGATCAAGAGCTCGATCGATAGCGGTAGCCAGGGAATGAAAGCACTGATGGCCAACCTCGGGCAGGACACCCTTGATCTTTTCCTCAAGGGCATCAACCCCAAGACCCCGGGGCGCACGAACCGGGTCCAGGCCCGCCAGGAACCAGTGGGTGACAACGGACGACATGGCTTTAACGACGCCGGCCGCATCCTTATCGCTGAGACAGGCATAAACCGCGTGGATTTCCGCTCCAGGACCGGCACGTTCCACCAGCCGGCCAGCCAGCCAACGGGCGGCGTGGGGATTATGGCCTACGTCCAGGATGACATCAGGCCGGCTGTGAACGCATTCGAACCGGCCAGGTACCCGGACGCGCGCCAGGGCATCCTGTATCGCCCGGTCAGACAAGGCCGGCTCAAGCCACAACCCGGCCCGCACGGCCGCGGCAATACTCGTGCCCGGCAATGGCACAAGTGGTAGCGGCACAGAGCGCCCAAGCTCGGGAATATCCACCTGGCGACCGTTCCGGCTCAGGGAATAGTGTTCTCCGAATCGCCAAAGGCGGACCTGTTGTGCTTGCGCCTGCTGCAGGACAGACTGCGGTGGATCGTTATCGGCGTAGATCGCCGGCCTTTGCGTCCGGAAGATACCCGCCTTCTCAAAGCCAATGCTGTCACGGTCGGCCCCCAGCCAGGACACATGGTCAATGTCTACGGACGTGACGATAGCAAGATCCGGGTCCAGCACATTCACCGCATCCAGGCGGCCACCCAGACCGACCTCCAGCACCCAATCCTCGACGCCTGCCGCATCCATCACAAGGAAAGCGGCCAGTGTGCCAAATTCAAAATAGGTCAACGAGATGCCGGCCCGGGCAGTGTCAATCCGCTGAAAAGCCGCAATGAGGGCCGCATCCTCTACATCCTGGCCCTGGATCCGGATGCGCTCATTGTAATGATTCAGATGAGGTGAAGTGTAGGCACCGACCCGACGCCCTGCCGCGAGCAACAAAGCTTCGATACAAGCCACGGTGGTGCCTTTACCGTTGGTACCGGCCACTGTGATAATTCTTGCTCTGGGAGGTTTTGGCAACAACCGCCTGAGCACCAGCAGAACCCGATCGAGGCCGAGGTCAATTTCTGACGGGTGCAGGGCTTCCAGATAGTTTAACCACTGATCGAGGGAGGCGCCGGGCCCGGGCGAACCCGACCCCGTCCTTTTAGCGTCCTGCGGCACCGGCTTCCGGCTTTTCGGAGATTTCAATCTCGATGGGGGCTTCAATTTCAGGCTCTTGCTGCTTGGTCAGTTTGGAAAGCTGGGCGGCAATTCGCCCTCTGAGCATGTGCCTATGCAGAATCATATCGAGGGCGCCGTGAGCCAGAAGGAACTCGCTGCGCTGGAAGCCTTCCGGCAATTTCTCCCGCACTGTCTGCTCGATAACCCGGGGGCCGGCAAAGCCGATAAGCGCATTGGGCTCGGCAATATTCAAATCCCCCAGCATAGCGAGACTTGCGGACACACCCCCGAATACCGGGTCGGTCATGACCGAAATATAAGGAATGCCTTCCTGCTTCATCCGCTCAAGCACAGCCGCCGTCTTGGCCATCTGCATCAGAGAAAGAATGGCCTCCTGCATGCGGGCGCCACCACTGGCCGAGAAACAGACAAGCGGAATACGGTGTTCAAGCGCTACATTGGCCGCCCGAACGAATTTTTCACCCACGATCTGTCCCATGGAACCACCGAGGAACCGGAATTCGAAGGCACAAGCCACAAGCGGCACATCCACGCATTTTCCCCTGATCACAACCAGGGCGTCTTTCTCACCGGTCACTTTCTGGTTCTGGACCAGGCGGTCTTTGTACCGTTTTGTGTCCTTGAACTTCAGTCTGTCCCAGGGCTCAAGTTCGTTGGCAATCTCTTCCCGCCCGTCGGTATCCAGGAAAATATCCAGGCGACGACGGGCCGAAATACGCATGTGGTGCTCACACTTGGGACAGACATCAAGATTCTTGTCCAGTTCCGGCTTGTAAAGAAAGCCCCCGCACTTGGGACACTTCTTCCAGAGCCCTTCCGGAACCGTAGTGCTCTGCAGGGATTCCGAGCGGATCTTGCTCGGCATGATTTTATCCAGCCAGTTGCTCATGGTGTCATCCTGTCCTTTAAAGGCTTGCCGCTTGCTCTCGGCGCTTTTGGGCCTTCACTCAGGAAGCAAGGCCGTCCAGCGCCTGACGCATGGGGTGCAACAGATCCGTCAAAGCACGTTTGAGTTGCTCCGGATCAGATTGGTTATTTGCTATTGTATCCACCAGAACGCTACCAACAATTACACCATCGGATACCCTGCCGACTTCCGCAGCCGTCTCGGCGTCGCGAATGCCGAAGCCAACGGCTACCGGCAGCGCGGTCAATTCATGAATATGCTCGACCTTGAGGGCCACTTCGTCAACATCGATTCCTTTGGCGCCGGTCACACCCTTGAAGGAAACATAGTACACATAACCCGACGAGTGACCACTAATGGCGCGAATCCGCTCGTCTGTCGTTGTCGGTGACAGCAGAAATATGGCATCCAGACCGCGCTCAGTAAACATTGGAGCCACCTCATCCGCCTCCTCCGGAGGCAGGTCGACCGTCAGGATACCGTCAACGCCGGAACTCTTGGCCGCGTCGGCGAAAGCCTCGAAGCCCATGGCGATCATCGGATTAAGGTAACCCATCAAGACAACCGGCGTATCGCCATCGGTCTCGCGGAATGTTTGTACCATTTTCAGAACCTGCCGCAGCGAGGTGCCGTGCACAAGCGCTCTTTCGCAGGCCAACTGGATCACCGGGCCGTCGGCCATGGGATCCGAAAACGGCACGCCCAGCTCGATAATATCCGCCCCTGCGGCGACCAGGGTGTGCATCAGGGCGACGGTCTGGTCCGGTGCCGGGTCACCGGCTGTGATGTAGGGAATCAGCGCCTTGCGACCCTGACCTTTAAGCGCCTCGAACACACCGCTGATACGACTCATTACCGCTCCTTTGTCCAAAATCGGGCCGGCCCCGGGGCCGGATTCTGTCGACTACTCGTTAAAGTTCAATGCCTTCAAGTTCAGCGACCGTCTGAATATCTTTGTCGCCACGACCGGATACATTGATCACAATTATTTTGTCTTTATCCATGGTCTTGGCCAGTTTCATGGCGTAAGACACAGCATGCGCGGTCTCCAGGGCAGGCATAATGCCCTCAATGCGGGTCAGCTGACGGAAACCTTCCATCGCTTCATCATCCGTTACCGACACGTACTGGGCACGACCCAAATCTTTCAGCCAGCTATGTTCAGGCCCGACGCCCGGGTAATCCAGGCCCGCGCTGATCGAATGCGTTCCGGAAATCTGGCCGTTGTCGTCTTCCATCAAATAGGTGCGATTACCATGCAGCACGCCCGGCCGACCAGCGGACAAGGGCGCCGCATGTCGGCCGGTTTCAATGCCCAGACCGCCAGCCTCAACGCCGTACATCTCAACAGTTTCATCGGTCAGGAAGGGGTAGAACATGCCGATGGCATTGGAACCGCCACCAACGCAAGCCACCAGCGCGTCCGGCAGCTTGCCGGCCTGGCGCAATGACTGCTCCCGAGTCTCGCGCCCGATCACGGACTGGAAGTCGCGCACCAGCAAGGGATAAGGATGGGGGCCTGCCACGGTGCCGATAATATAAAAAGTATCGTCAACGTTACTGACCCAGTCCCGCATGGCATCGTTCATGGCGTCTTTCAGGGTGCGTGTGCCGCTGGTGACGGCGTGAACTTCCGCGCCCAGCAATTTCATCCGGAATACATTCAGGGACTGGCGTTTGACGTCCTCCGCGCCCATGAAAATATGGCACTCAAGCCCCAGTCGCGCACAGACGGTCGCCGTGGCGACGCCATGCTGGCCGGCGCCTGTTTCCGCGATGATACGCTTCTTGCCCAGGAAGTTCGCCAGCAATGCCTGGCCGATGGTGTTGTTTATTTTGTGGGCACCTGTGTGGTTCAGGTCTTCACGCTTGAGCCAGATCTGGGCGCCACCCGCCACTTTGGTCAGACGCTCGGCAAAATACAGCGGACTGGGGCGGCCAACGTAATCGGCAAGGTCTTTATCAAAAGTGGCCTGGAATTCCGGGTCGCTCTTAAGGCGCGTATATTCGCGCTCCAGCGTCATCAGGGAATCAATCAGCGTCTCGGAGACAAAGCGGCCACCGTAGTCGCCGAAATGGCCGCGAGTGTCCGGAAGCATGGCAAGCATATCGTCAGTCAGTTTCATTGACACGGTGAACCTCTTTCATGAATTTGTTAATTCGGGACACATCTTTGACGCCTTTGCGTGCGTGAGGCCCCGTCATCTCGACACCGCCGCTGACATCAACCGCCCATGGCCTAACCTGCTCGATCGCGCCCGATACATTAGCAGAGTTCAAACCGCCGGCCAATATAAGGGGCAACGGCCGATGCGCGGGTATCAGCGACCAGTCAAACCCATGACCGGTGCCGCCGTATAACCCTGGATCATACGCATCGACCAGCAGTCCGGATGCATTATGGTAAGCACGAAAGGCCTCTTCAATGTCTTCGCGGCTTTTGACCCGTAATGCCTTGATCCAGCGCTGGGGGAAACCGGCGCAAAACGCGGCGGTCTCGTCGCCGTGGAACTGCAACAAGTCCAGGGGGACCCGCTCCGTTATCGACCTGACGCGCTCGGCCGTGGGGTTTACAAACAGTCCCACCACACTCACGAACGCCGGCATGGCATGGGCTATGTCAGCGGCCAGCGCGACATCCACCGCACGGGGGCTGGGCTCATAGAACACGAGCCCGATCGCGTCGGCGCCGGCTGTCGCGGCAGCCAGTGCATCGTCCCTTGTCGTCACTCCACATATTTTTGCACGGATTTTCATTTAATTTCGACTACCTGCCTTTCAATTTTCGAACCAGGGCCGCGCAAAACCGGGGCCCGGCCTGCTGAGGGGCAGCCCGAAGCTGGCGGGATAGCCCACGTCAACCAGATACAAGCCGTCCGGCGGCGCCGTTACCCCTGCCAGCCTTCGGTCACGCTGCTGCAGTATCTCATGAATCCAGTGCGCCGGTCGCTCGCCGGTACCCACCGCCATCAAGGCACCCGCAATGTTACGAACCATGTGGTGCAGGAAAGCATTAGCCTGAACATCAATGACCAGAAAATCGTCATGCCGCGTCACTGCAATCGCCTGGAGCTTTCGATTGGGTGTGCGGGCCTGACAACCTGCGGCACGGAAGGCCGAGAAATCATGCTCCCCGATCAAGGCCTGGGCCGCGTCGTTCATTATACTGTGATCAAGCGGCCGAAACTGCCAGGACACCTGGGCACGCATGATACCCGGCCTGACCGGATGGTTATAAATCAGGTAGCGATAACGTCGGAAAACGGCCGAGAAACGCGCGTGGAAATCCTCGTCCACATTACCGGCCCAATGGGCGCAAACCGATCGGGGCAATGCAGTGTTAATCCCCATCACCCACGACCGCAGGCTGCGCACCGATGGGGTCTCAAAATGGACTACCTGGTAGCTGGCATGCACACCCGCGTCTGTCCGGCCAGCACAGACCAGTTCAACAGGATGGTTGGCGACACGGGCAACGGCGAGATTCAACGCCTTTTCTACAGTCGCTATCCCCGATTTCTGGTACTGCCAGCCACGAAAGGAAGCGCCATCGTATTCAAAAACAATGGCAACACGACCATTTCCTATGGCCAGGTCAGTGGTTAATTCAGGTTGGTTAACAAACACGGCAGGTTCCGGATCGTGGAGTCGTACTAAAGCAGAACGCCGGCGATCCCTGGGACCGCCGACGTCGAGCGTGGCTCAGCGTATGCTCAGACTCAGGACAGGTTCGTCAGCATTTTCGCCGCTTCCGCCCTCTGTGGGTCATCGCCTTCAACCGTCACTTCATCCAGAATACTGCGGGCACCATCAGCGTCCCCCATTTCCACGTAGGCCCGCGCCAGATCAAGCTTGGTTTCGACTTCGTCGGTACCTGCCAGGAAATCGAAGTCGTCTTCGTCGCCCAAATCCGACTCATCGATGTCAGGAATTTCCGTGGCCCTGGCCGACGGCTTGTCACCGGCATCTTCGTCCATCTCCGGCAGGGCCGGCTCGATGACGGGAGCCTCGCTCAATTCGGGATCATGCCCCGTTGCTTCTTCGGCAGACTCAATGCTTTCATTCACGTCGTGATCTGCCAGAGCATCTTCAAGACCCAGCTCTTCATCAAGCTCCAGTTCACTTTCGCGATCTTCCGTGTCGTTGTCAGCGACCTCTCCCATCAAATTAAGGTCTTCCTCCGACACATCCAGCTCAAGCTCATCCATCGGCTCATCTGATGAGCCCGGTTTTTCCTCGCTGTCGTAATCGCCTGAGAATTTTTCCAGTTCCGCGTCAAGCTCGTCCAGGAAGGACTCGTCAAGCGATCCATTTTCCGTTGGCATCGGCTCTAGCTGTTCTGTACCGGCCGGGATTTTCGCGCCAACCTCGTCCTCGTTTTCAGTGCTATCGAGCTCGACTTCGTCAAGGTCAAGCGAGGCGAATTCGTCTTCAAATTCCAGCGGCTTTGCTGCTGGCGCATTGTCTTCACTTAGCTCGCCGGCTTCCGCGGATGCATCAGCAGTTGAAAGTGTATCCGACTCCTCCGGCGTTGTAGCCGATTCAAAATCGATACTGAAGTCTGACGACTCAGACGAGCCCTCAAGCTCCCGACCCAGGTTTTCGAGGTCGGTTTCCACCGACTCTGAATCCAGGTCATCCGGAGTGCCGATGGTTGCTTCTTCAAGTGAATCATCTTCGTTGCGTTGGTCGTCCGATTTCGAATCCCGGGCCGGGCCGCCCAACAGCGCTTCTTCATCCAATTCAAGGTCGTCAAGGGCTGACGCGAAGTCTTCCTCGTCGCGGGGAGGTTCAATTTCATCCCAGGTTTCGGTCACGGTGCCGGCGTCACGATCTGAATCCTGTTCGGACTCATTACCAGAGTCAAAATCGGTACCGAAAGAAAATGCCTCTTCGTCGTTGTCATCCACAGGAGCGCCCTGCGCGCTGGACTGGCCGGTCCGAAGCTGCGATTCCAGGTCATCTATGCTGGGCATGGACTCACTCTCTTTCAGCCGCCCGTATAAAGCCTGAGCCTCTGCTATGGCGCCGAAATCCTCCAGTGCTTCCAGCTCTCTGAGCTGTTTCTCAAAAGCATCACGATCCTGGCTGTCGGCGTAAACCCCAAGTAACTTCAAACGCAGGTCCGAGCGACCAGGCTCACGGGATATCGCAGCGTCCAGCGCTTGTGCGGCCTGATCAAAGCGGCCATAGGCAATGTACGCATCCGCTTCTGCCAAGGGCTCATCCGTGGCTTCGTCCGGGACGCTGGTAGCGTTGGCGGCGCCTATCGCAAGATCAAGGTCCTGCTCATCATCCGCTTCCAACCCCATCTGGCCATACATTTCTTCTTTGTCGCGGCTGGCTTTGCGCCGGGCCAGCAACAATAACAGCGCCAGCAATGCCACCATACCGCCGCCGATACCAAGCTGATAGCCTGGGTTACGGGCAACTGTATCAAAGACAGTGGTAACCAGATCTTTGGCTTCATTCTGGGTCTGGGGCTCCGGTTCTGCAGCCGGCTCTTCAGTCTGAACCTGGGCTTCTGGCTCTGCCGGTTCGGGTTGCTCCAATGCCTGCCGTACTTCTTCCGGGCTCTGAGACTCGCTAGCGGCCGGCTCCACATCGGCCGGAGTGCCATCCCCTGCATTGCTAGTAGCCGTTTCAGCGCCCTGGCTCTGGTCAGCGCCGGCATCGTCCGCCGGCTTGGCATCTGCCGCAACCGGTTGCTCGGTGGTTGCTTCCTGTCCTTCTGTGGTGCCATCCGCATCTTCGCTGGCGGCGGTCTGCTGCATCTCGGCGAGCTGCGTATTTTTAAGCTCCAGCAGCCGTCGGAGTGTATCAACCTGGGACTCCATGTCCTCAAGGCGTGATGACAACTCACTATTCTCCCGGCGCGCGCTATCCAACTCTTCCCGAGCAACAGCGACAGCCTGGCCGGAATCCGCCGTGCCCGTTCCGGCACTGCCGGCAGACCCGCTCTCCCGCTCACCGCCGTTCCGGTTTTCATCGGCGCCAACAAGACGCAATTCGTCCCCGCCCGGTGCTGTTGAGCCCGCACCGGCCGCGGCGTCGGCTGGTTCTCTTGCCGCCACGGCGGGCTCTCGATTCAGGGCATCATTTTGCGTCTGGACCTGGCGAATCGCCTCATCGCGACTACGCTGACGAATTTGGGCCAGGGTGGGCACACGCAAAACCTGGCCACGCTTGAGACGATTGATATTGCCGTTCATGAAGGCGTCAGGATTCAGGTCCTGCAGGGCCAGCATCGTCTGTTGCATGGTGACAGCATCACTTGGGCGCGCCTTGGATGCTATGCCCCAAAGCGTGTCGGAAGCGTTGGTTGGCGCAAGGGTGCGCTGTTGAACGTTATCGCTGCTCTGTCGCACAGACTGTCTTTGCGATCGCTGAACGCTTTGTGATTGCTCAGCGGCCTCAGGTTCAGGCTCTCGCGACCGGGTTTGCTGCGGCGCCTCAACTTGATCCCTCAGGCCGGACTGCTCGGCGTATACCGGCGGGTCAACGAGCACAGAGTATTCGCGCAGCAGACGGCCACTGGGCCAGGACACCTCGATGAGAAAATTCAAAAAGGGTTCACGCACCGGTTCGCTGGAGGTCACGTTGACCACCATGTTGCCCCCGGGCTTTGTCTCGACATTGAACTCTAGTTTGTTAAGGAAAAAGTTCCTGCTTAAACCAAGCCTCTCAAAGGCTTCAGGCGACGCGATTTCAGCAGTGATATTTTGCGGATCCACCCCGTCGGTTCTGGAGAGGGATATTTCCGCATTCAGGGTCTCGTTCAGAAAGGACTGAAGTTCAACTTCTCCCAACCCCAATGCCTGTACAACACCGGAACCGAGCCCTCCCGCAAGAGCTAGGGCAACCGCAAGTTTGCGTACTTTCATGCTTTTTCCTTACCAGTCTCCGTAATTCGTTACTGTTTTAAAAACAGAATCGCACGGGGTTGGATGACTTCCGCCGTGGTTCCGCGACAGAACCTTTTTGTTTTTGTCGGCGCTTTTGAATTTCAATGTGAGAAAGTATTGTTGATAAACTCACTTTTATCAATGAATCAGATCGAATCCCTGGTGGCGGACCCAAACTGGCAGGAGTCTAGTGGCCCGCCTGGTTCATTCTCCGGCAAAAGGTGAATAAATCGATATTGAAAATAACAGGGGCGGCGGCTATTTGCAGCCTTCCACCCCTGACCGGCGCGCGAAAACCTGACGTGGTTCGCATTACCGGCCCGAAATTACTGCTCCCGCAGAATTCGCAGCATCCGCCGCAGAGGCTCGGCAGCGCCCCACAGCAGTTGATCACCAACCGTGAACGCCGAGATATACTCAGGCCCCATGGCCAGCTTCCGGATGCGACCAATGGGAACATTGAGCGTGCCGGTGACTTTCGCGGGCGTCAATTCTGCCAATGACTCTTCGCGGGTGTTGGGAACGACCTTCACCCAGTCATTGGCCTTGGCCAGGATCGACTCGATCTCACTGACCGGTAAATCCTTGCGCAGCTTGATGGTCAACGCCTGGCTGTGACTTCTCATGGCGCCAACCCGGACACACAGGCCATCGATAGGAATGGGGTTAGCGCTGCGTCCCAGAATCTTGTTGGTTTCGCATTGCGCTTTCCATTCTTCCTTGCTTTGGCCGTTATCGAGCTGTTTGTCGATAAACGGAATCAGGCTGCCGGCCAACGGCACTTCAAAGTGCTCGGTGGGAAACCCATGGTCACGCATGTTTTCGGTGACCAGGCGGTCGATTTCAAGAATAGCCGAGGCTGGGTCATCGAGCAGGTGCGCCACACTGTTCCGCAGAGATCCCATCTGGTTCAGCAACTCACGCATGTTCTGGGCACCTGACCCGGAAGCGGCCTGATAAGTCATGGGGGCCACCCACTCGATCAGGTCCTCCTCCAGCAAGCCGCCCAGCGCCAGCATCATCAGACTCACGGTACAGTTACCGCCGACAAAATCTTTAACGCCGTCAGTCAGTGCCTTGTCAATAACATCACGGTTGACCGGGTCCAACACGATAACGGAGTGATCCGCCATGCGCAGGGTGGACGCGGCATCAACCCAGTAGCCCTGCCAGCCAGCAGCGCGCAGTTTGGGGTAAACATCGCTGGTGTAGTCGCCACCCTGGCAGGTCACGATTACATCCATTGCCTGCAGATCGGCCAGATCGAAGGCATTTTTCAACGGCGAAACATCAGCCTTGCCAACGTCCGGGGCGGGTTGCCCGGCCTGGGATGTGGAGAAAAACACCGGATCGATGTCAGCGAAATCATTTTCTTCCTGCATACGCTGCATGAGGACCGAGCCCACCATGCCACGCCAGCCTATTAGTCCAACTCGCTTCATGTGCGACCTTTGAACCTCGTTTTATGCCCGCCCCTGAACCTGTTTCGCTGGTTCCGGGCAGGATGGATGGCCCCGCGATGGCCGCATCATGCCAACGTCGGGTCTTGAATTTTCTGCGCGATTAAAGCGCTGCCAGAACCGCGTCACCCATCTCCCGGGTGCCGACCTGGCGGCCGTCAGGCGACATGATATCGGCCGTACGCAAGCCCTGGTCGAGAACCTTGCTGACGGCTTTTTCGATAGCCGCCGCCGGCTTTTCCGCTCCGAGACTATAGCGCAACATCATCGCCGCTGACAGAATCGTGGCAAGCGGATTGGCAAGACCCTGCCCGGCAATATCCGGTGCAGAACCATGACACGGCTCAAACATGCCCTGCTTTTCCGAGTTCATCGAGGCCGAGGGCAGCATGCCAATAGAACCGGTCAGCATCGCCGCCTGATCGGACAGAATATCACCAAACATGTTCCCGGTCACAATCACATCGAACTGCTTGGGCGCCCGGACCAGCTGCATGGCCGCGTTGTCCACGTACATGTGGCTGAGCTCCACGTCCGGATACTCTTGCGCCAGATCAGTCATTACTTCACGCCAAAGCCGCGTCACTTCCAGCACGTTGGCTTTGTCGACAGAACACAGCTTGCCGCCCCGCTGCTGCGCCGATTCAAAGGCAACCCGCCCAATCCGGCGGATCTCGGATTCGCTGTAGACGTAAGTGTTGTAACCCTGCCTTTCGCCGTTCTCAGACGTGCGCACACCGCGGGGTTGGCCGAAGTAAATGCCGCCGGTGAGCTCGCGGACGATCAGTATATCAAGACCGGACACCACTTCAGGCTTCAGGGAAGAGGCGCTGGCCAATTGTGGATAAAGCACGGCGGGCCGCAAATTGGCGAACAGCTGCAGACCGGACCGCAAACCAAGCAGGCCCTTCTCCGGGCGTTTGGCCATGTCCAGGTCGTCCCACTTTGGGCCGCCGACGGCACCCAGCAAAATGGCATCGGATTTCTGGGCATGAGCCATGGTCTTGGCCGGCAGTGGGTCGCCGGTGGCATCGATGGCGGCACCCCCCACCAGATCCGTGGAAAACATCAGACCCAGTTTGTAGTCGTCGTTGACCTTGTGAAGTACTTTCTCGGCTTCGCTGACAATTTCAGGGCCTATGCCGTCGCCGGGCAACAATAGAACTGACTTGCTCATTTCTGGCTCTTCCTCGATATTTTTGGCTTGTTGAATGCCAACTAAGCATAAAAAGTAAGACTGATCGCTTGGGTGCGGAGGTCAGGTCGGCGAGGTCTTTGTCAGACACGCCGTGAATACGTCCCTGTAGGCTCGGTGTTGCCATCCCTGGCAACACACGGTCTGCCAAAGACCTCCCCGACCTTCCCTTTCAATTTTTGTGCTATTCGCTTTTAAACAAGTGACAAGCCAATCGGGTTTGTCCCTCTGCAATAACATCTGCTTACGGCAACATGCTCATGCACCACTCGAAATATTCCGCACTCAGTTCCAAAATATCCACTGAACGCGATCCCTAAGCCGGGTGCACCCTCAAGTCCGACGGGGCGCAGCGGGGGTGCCACCCAATCACAAAACGCCGGCTTTTCTTTAGAGAATCTCTGACTAATCAATGAATCAGGCGCCCGCATCAAACAACCAGGGCGCAGTCACCCGCCGCTTGTCCTCAAATGACTTGATTACACCAGCATCCTCAAGAGTCACCCCAATATCATCAAGGCCTTTTAACAGGCACTCCCGACGGAAATCATCGACCGCAAACGTAAACGACTCACCGGAGGGCGTCGTGACGGTATTGGCCTCCAGATCAATAGCGAGCTCATAGCCCTCATTCGCCTCAGCCTCAGCAAACAACTGATCAACAATTTTCTCATCAAGAACAACCGGTAACACGCCATTCTTAAAGCAATTATTATAGAAAATATCCGCAAAACTCGGCGCAACGATCACCCGAAAACCAAAATCTTCCAGCGCCCAGGGCGCATGCTCGCGGCTTGAGCCGCAACCGAAGTTGCGTCGGGCCAGGAGCACGCTGGCGTTGCGATAGCGCTCCTGATTGAGCATGAAATCCGGATTGACCGGACGCTGGGAAGAATCCTGATCCGGCTTACCTTCATCCAGGTAGCGCAGCTCATCAAACAGATTCGGACCAAAACCGCTGCGCTTGATCGACTTCAGAAACTGCTTGGGAATAATCATATCCGTATCCACATTGGACCGGTCCAGGGGCGCAACAATGCCCTTGTGCTGCTGTAACGCTTTCATCTCATGCTCCTCAGTGGTTCATTTCACTGATGTCTGTGAAATGCCCCGCAATTGCCGCGGCCGCCGCCATCGCCGGACTGACCAGATGGGTGCGACCGCCAAAACCCTGCCGACCTTCAAAGTTGCGGTTGGAGGTGGACGCGCAATGCTCACCCTGCCCCAGTTTGTCGGCATTCATCGCCAGACACATGGAACAACCCGGGTCACGCCATTCCAGACCAGCCTCGAGAAAAATCTTGTCCAGACCCTCCTGCTCCGCCTGAATCTTGACCAGACCGGAGCCGGGCACCACCATCGCCTGCTTCAGCGTCGGCGACACTGTCTTGCCTTTCACCATCGCCGCTGCCAGGCGTAAATCCTCAATACGGGAATTGGTGCAGGAGCCAATGAAAATCCGATCCAGTTTGATTTGGGAAATCGGCGTATTCGGCGCAAGCCCCATGTATTTCAGCGCACGCTCAATGCCCTCGCGCTTGATCGGGTCCGGCTCCTGACTCGGGTCCGGCACCATGCCGGTCACGCCCGTGACCATTTCCGGTGAGGTGCCCCAGGTGACCTGTGGCTTGATGTCTTCGGCCTCGAACTCAACCACCTTATCGAAAACCGCATCCGGATCACTGTGCAGACTGCGCCAGTATTCAACCGCCTGGTCCCATTGCTCACCCTTGGGTGCAAACGGACGGCCGTTGACGTACTCGATGGTGGTGTCGTCAACAGCAACCATACCAACCCGGGCACCAGCCTCGATCGACATGTTGCAGATGGTCATGCGCGCCTCCATCGACAGATCCCGTATCGCCTCACCGCCGAATTCGATGGCGTGGCCGTTGCCGCCGGCGGTTCCGATCCGGCCAATCACCGCCAGCACAATGTCCTTGCCGGTGATGCCCGGAGACAGCTTGCCGTTGACCTGCACCAGCATGTTTTTCATCTTCTGCTGCACCAGGCACTGGGTCGCCAGCACATGCTCCACTTCAGAGGTGCCGATACCATGGGCCAGAGTGCCAAAAGCGCCGTGAGTGGAGGTGTGAGAATCGCCGCAGACAATGGTCATGCCCGGCAATGTAGCGCCCTGCTCGGGACCGATGACATGCACGATGCCCTGACGCTGATCCTTGATCTTGAATTCGAGAATGCCGAACTCGTCACAGTTGTTGTCAAGGGTTTGGACCTGAATTCGGGACACGGGGTCCGAGATGCCTTCGATGCCGCGTTCACGGTCGGTGGTCGGTACGTTGTGATCGGGTGTTGCCAGATTGGCGTCGAGGCGCCAGGGCTTCCGGCCGGCCAGACGCAGCCCTTCAAATGCCTGGGGTGACGTCACTTCGTGCAACAGGTGTCGATCAATATAAATCAGTGCCGAGCCGTCGTCCCGCTGTTTGACGAGATGATCGTCCCACAATTTATCGTATAAGGTTTTACCCGCCATAACACAGTCTCCGGTGACCCGTTGTTCCAAATTACTCTGTTGACGTAATGATAACGCCCTCGATAGCATAACCGCAATTCATGTTTATTATAAAGCCCATTCCATTATAGAATGCGTAAGGCGTATTTTAAGGAGCAACCATGGACACACAGGCACTGGCCGCGTTCGTCGCTGTCGTGGATGAACATTCGTTTTCCGGAGCGGCGGAAACACTGAACCTGACCCAGCCTGCCATCAGCAAACGCATTGCCACGCTGGAACAGCAACTGGGCGCCCCCGTCATCGATCGCTCCCAACGCAAACTGGCCCTGACTGACACTGGCGAACGCCTGATACCCTTTGCGCGCCGTATCCTTGATGAACTCCACAATGCCCGCCTGTCACTGTCAGCCCATGATGGCGAAATAAGAGGTCGCCTGACACTGATTGCCAGCCATCACATCGGACTGCATCACCTGCCCGCGTGGCTGCGGCGCTTGAATCGCGACTACCCGGACGTCAGCCTGAGCCTGCAGTTCATGGATTCGGAGAGCGCCTTTGATCACATGCGTAAGCGCAGTGCCGAACTGGCCTTTGTGACCCTGAACGATGCCATGGAACATAGCTTTGAAGTGCATGCACGCTGGGACGACCCCATGGCCTTCGTGGTCGGCAATGACCACCCGCTCACTCGCCTGGCTGCGCCCGAACTGTCGGATCTGGCGGATTATAACGCCCTGTTGCCCGATCCCGGGACCGCCACCTATCGGGCCATCAGCCGCCTGTTCATGGACGCGGACCTGACACTAAGGCCGGAAATGCCGACAAATTACCTGGAAACCATCAAAATGATGACCAGTGTGGGCCTGGGCTGGAGCGTTCTGCCCCGAAGCATGCTGGACGCCTCCCTCACCAAACTGGCCACACCCCACCCGGTATCCCGGGTCCTGGGCGCCGTAGGTCTCAGAGGGCGCCAGCTATCGCCAGGGGCACGGACACTGCTCGGCATTGTCGACGCATTGCGTTGAACCGGCGCAGCGACGCAATTCGCAACAGCAGAGAGTTTCTAAAGATTGTCCGGCTCGGGCGGCGGGCGCAACCATAACCATGCCACCACAAAAGCGATGGCCATGGCTCCGGCACCCGCCCAGAAAGCCGGCGGCGTACCGTAAGCATCCACGATAAAGCCGGACATCCAGGCGCCGACCGCCCCGCCTGCCCCGAACGTCAAACCACTGTACAAGGCCTGGCCCTGACCATGATGCTCAGCGCCGAAATAGCCCTGGATGTAGTGCACGGAAATAGCGTGCAGAGCCCCATAGGAGGCTGCATGCAGGCACTGGGCGATAACCAGCAGGCTCAGGACGGAGGACACTTCCGCGATCATGACCCAGCGCACCATGGTAAGCAGAACGGCGGTCAGTGCGATTTGCCGGATGCTGAAACGACGAAAAAGGTGATGCATGAACACGAACAGCACGATCTCGGCAACGACACCCAGTGACCACAAGAGGCCAATAGCCAATTTGTCGTAACCGATCTGTTCGAGATGAATGCTGAAAAAGGTGTAGTAAGCGCCGTGAGAAACCTGCAGAAGAAGATTCATCCCAAAAAAAGCCAGCACTGCCGGGTGCTTGAGTATTGCCTTGAGGCTGCCTTTCACCCGGTTCGGCTTGATAACGGCGGTTTCCGCGGGCACCAGCAGTGAGGCCACGACTATGCCGGCGAAAAGCGGCAACAATAACCAGGGCAGAATTGTCAGTGGCAACCTGTCAAGCAACCAGCCAATGAGTGCCACCGCAACGATAAAACCCACCGAGCCCCATAACCGCACACGCCCGTATCGCTCACGGTCCCGCCCCAGCCCCTGCAGGGTAATCACTTCATAGAGCGGGAGAATTGCATTCCAGAAGAAAGTGAACGTCAGCATGACCAGCATCAGGCCGTAAAACCCGGTCTCCAGGAAAACGCCCAGAAAACACAGGGCGCCCAGGACGGAACCCAGGCGAACAAGCTGAACCCGGCGCCCGGTGCGATCGCCAATCCAGCCCCAGAGATTGGGCGCGATCACCTTCGTGATCTGAATCGTGGCCATCAGGGTGGCGATTTGCAGGTAGCTGAAACCCCTTGCCTCCAGGTAAAGAGACCAGTAAGGCAAGAGCGCGCCCAGCAGCGCGAAAAACCAGAAATAGAGATTCGAAAGTCGCCAGTAGATACCAGTGTCCTGTCAGCCGGATTATCGGTTGCGGTATGCTTCAATATCCGGCGTGGCGACACTGACATCGGCATTCTGGCCGCGATGACGCAGGTAATGATCCATCAGCACCAGCGCCGTCATGGCCTCGGCAATCGGCGTCGCCCTGATGCCCACACAGGGGTCGTGGCGACCGGTCGTTACCACTTCCACCGGAGCACCGGTGGAATCGATACTGCGCCCGGGAAGTCGAAGGCTGGATGTGGCCTTGAGTGCGATGCTGGCCAGCAAGGGCTGGCCGGAGGAGATGCCCCCCAACACGCCGCCGGCGTGATTGGACAGAAACCCTTCCGGGGTCAGTTCGTCTCGGTGCTCGGTGCCCTTTTGATCGATACAACCGAAACCGGCCCCTATTTCTACGCCCTTGACCGCATTAATGCTCATCAAGGCATGGGCCAGATCGGCGTCAAGGCGGTCAAACACGGGCTCGCCCAGTCCGGGCGGGACATGCTCGGCCACCACGTTGATTCGAGCGCCAACCGAGTTGCCTTCCTTGCGCAGAGCATCCATGTAGGCTTCCAGTTCTGGCACCCTCGCGGCGTCCGGGCAAAAGAAAGGGTTCTGATGAACCTGATCCCAATCCAGCTTCTCAATGACAATAGGGCCAAGCTGGGCCAGATAGCCACGGATGCGGATGCCGAGGCGGTCAGCGAGAAACTTGCGGGCCACAGCACCCGCCGCTACGCGCACGGCGGTTTCACGAGCGGAGGAACGACCACCACCACGATAATCGCGGACACCGTATTTGTGCATATACGTGTAATCGGCATGGGCCGGACGGAACTGATCCGCAATCTTTGAGTAGTCCTTGGAGCGCTGGTCGGTATTCTCGATAATCAGGCCAATCGGCGTACCGGTTGTCTTGCCCTCAAAAACGCCCGACAGAATGCGCACTTCGTCGGCCTCTCGGCGCTGGGTGGTATGGCGGGAAGTGCCAGGCTTGCGGCGGTCCAGATCCAGCTGCATATCCGCTTCCGACAAGACCAGTCCCGGAGGGCAGCCATCAATGACGCACCCCAGTGCAGGTCCGTGGCTCTCCCCGAACGTGGTTACCGTGAACAGTTTTCCAAAGCTGTTTCCAGACATAAATCAATATCTTGTGTAAGTTAATTAAAGTGTTTTAAATCGAGACTCTGGCGCGCTGAGCCAAATCCCGCGCGCTCAGCAAAAACACACCCTCACCGCCCCGCTCAAATTCCAGCCAGACAAATGGCAAATCCGGATAAGCCGCCTCCAGTGCCGGCCAGCTATTGCCCACCTCCACGATCAACAGCCCGTCCGGCGTCAAATGTGCGGCGGCACCGGCCAGAATGCGATGCGCGATCTCCAATCCATCTTCGCCGGCAGCCAGACCCAGTGCCGGTTCATGCCGGAACTCCTCCGGCATATCCGCGAGATCCTCCGCATCAACATAGGGCGGATTGCTGAGAATCACATCGTAGCGGCCTTCAATCCCTTCAAAGACATCGGCACATACCGTCCGGACCCGGTCCTCCAGGCCATGGAGCGCTATATTGTCGCTGGCTACTTCCAGAGCGTCCGGCGAAATGTCCGCCAGATCGACTTCCGCGTTGTCGAAGACGGTGGCAGCGGCGATGCCAATGCAGCCGCTGCCGGTACAAAGATCCAGGATGCGGCCCACCGGCTGCTCACCCAACCAGGGTTGCAGGCCCGACTCAAGCAGTTCGGCCAGAGGTGAACGCGGCACCAGAACCCGTTCATCGACTTTGAACGGCAAACCCATGAACCAGGCTTCCCCTAACAGATAAGCCAGCGGAACCCGGCTTTCAATACGACGCTGGATCCGGTTCAGGATCAGTTCCCGTTCGTCACGGACAAGCCGGGCATCGAGGAATACCGTATTATTGTCCAGTGGCAGATTCAGGCTTCGCATCACGAGCTGAACCGCCTCGTCCCAGACGTTATCCGTGCCGTGACCATAAAACAGATCAGAGCCGGCAAATTGTGAAGCGGCATAACGCAACAGGTCCCGAATGCTGAGCAGGTCGTCAATGGGCTGGGTCACAAGCGTTTAAATCCTCTTATCATATCCGGAAGCAGGGACTATACGGGTTTTTCAGGCCATTCTCAGCCATCGGTTGCCGGGAAACACAGTGAACCGATCAAGTCGCCATGGGGCCTGAGCTGGTTTCGTGATGTTCAAACCGGTTCAAAGCCTCGGTCATCCTTTCCCGACCAAGCTGGATAAGCTCCGGCGCCTTGTGATAATCATAGGTTCGCGAAGCGGTTTTCGGTACATTCACCAGCAAATCAGGGGGGTATCCGGCAATCTTGTATTGCACCAAAGCGCTCTGCATGGTCTCAATGGCCAGGTTCATAACGTCGAACTTGCCGATACCAAGACTTTCCCAGGCCATGGTCTCCGGTTCTTCGGATTCGCTTTCCCTGGGCTCGTCTTCCGGGCGCCTGGTTTTCTCGCTCTGTTTTTTCCGGGCCATGCGCGCAATTTTTTCTTCAGCATCCCCGGCGCCCTCGGACAGCGAATCAGCATCCCGGCGATTAACAAACGAGGTGAGCATATCCCAATCCAGCCAACGCGACGCCTTGCCCCGAATTTTCTCGATGCCTTCCTCCAACTCACTGTCGTCATCCGTGATCGGGGCCGGTTCCGGAAAACGCGAGCGACGGTCGTCTTCGCCGCTCAGGTTAATGGCAAACACGAGGTCGGCATGGGACGAGATGGTGGGCACGATTGGCAAGGGGTTCAGAAGGGCGCCGTCAACCAGCACCCGGCCATTGAGAATAACCGGGGTGATCACACCGGGAATCGACACAGAGGCCCTTATGGCCTGATGCAAAGACCCTTCCTGGAACCAGATCTCCTTATGGGACAGCAGGTCGGTGGCAACCGCCGTATAAAACAGAGGCAGATCTTCAATGCGGGTGTCGCCAAGCATTTCCCGGACCACGGAGAAAATTTTATCGCCCCGGATAGCGCCTGGCGAGGACAGGGAAACGTCCAGTAACTTGAGCACATCGAACTGGCCCAGGCCAGTGACCCAATCCTTGTAGTCCTGCATCTTGCCGGCAGCAAAAACACCGCCAATCAAGGCGCCCATTGAGCAACCGGAAATCGCGATAATGTCATAGCCGCGCTCCACCAGCACCTCAATGGCACCAATGTGGGCATAACCTCTGGCGCCACCACTGCCCAGCGTTAACGCGACCGTCGGGCGCCTGACAGGCGTTTTTCGGGCGGCCCGGTTCGACAACAAAGACCGCCCGAAGCTTTCGACCGACTCCCCGGTTTTATCGTCGATGGCTTTGTAAGGCTCAGAACCCGACGCACTCTTAAGCGCATCATCCTTTGCTTTTTGCTCCTTCTTGCTCATGTCGCCTGCGCCCCCTTTCCGGCAGGATTCTGGTTCAGGGTTGGGAAACAACCTTGATTTCTACACGGTTACCCTGCCGGGCCGGATTTTCAAAGGTAATCACAGGTCCGATCACAATCTTTGTGACACGGTCTTCGCTGACGACACTCTGTGCGAGCAGGTCCGTCAAGGAATCGGCGGCCTGGCGCGCCTGCTCCAGGGCACTTTCAAGGGACTGGTCGTCTCCCAGAGTGCTAAAACTGTTCAACACCAACTCGCTGCCGGGCTCGGACATCCATTCCTGCAAACGACCTCGGTCATTGGCATTGTAGTCAAACTGGAAAGTGACTCCACCGGTCCAGGGCACGATGATCGGCCCACGAATCCGTGAGGAGCCACCGGAAAAACCCGGCAGTTTGCTGGCATCAGCAACGTTGAGTTGTTCTACCCAGACATGCTCACGATTATTCCCGCGTGTCACGGTATACACCAAAACCAACCGGGTTTTGTCATTGGCGCCCTGGTAGGCGGCGACCAGGTAATCCTGATCGGTATCCCGGCCATAAAGCGTCGCCTGCTCAAAAATCTGGTTGGCCCAGACGTTACTGCGGCCACAACTTCTGCCCTCACAGCGGTAAAGAATGGTCGCGTCCCGGGCTTTGAGTTCACTCAGGTAGTATTCACGGGCCTCAGCGCGACTGGAATCGGCATTCACCTGCATCAGCTGACCGATGCCGTCCACCGCCAGCCGAACCATGGTGTCGGAGCGAATCCGATTACTGATTTCCCGAACCGGGCTCAGCAATACCCGATGCCCTGAGGATACAATTGGGATTTCTCTTTCAAGACTTGCCTTGGGGAAAGGCGTTATATCGGCAGCAAATGCTGACGGGGCCAGGCACCAGGCCACAAGAAGCACACATGCGCTGATGTAAGAACGGAGTGCAGTTGAATTACCCATCATTCGTTAAAAAGCCTCTGACTGAATTGGCCGTTGGCCGTGTATTGCCATCAAGATGACAGTGGTGGGCTCCCGGTACCACCACATGGGTGCAAGCGGTCATTGCCGCCAGGCGCCGGGGCCACTTCTCGCTCTTGCTAAGCAGGCCGTCTTCGGCCCGGACAAGCAATGTCTCGGTTTTGACCGACTGCAAAAACGCAATCGCTTGGGACTCGGTATAGGTCATCAGTGACGGATGGCGCAGTTTCGGGTCCGTTCGCCACTGAAAGCCCCGCTCGACAGACTTCAGGTTTCTCCCCACCAATTGTCGGGCCACGCCGGCCGACAAGGGAATCATGCCGCCGGCCCGAGCCCTCGCGGCCTCCTCAATGGAGGGATAGACCGTGTGACCAACAGATCCGGACAGGCGCTTGGCAATACCCCGCCGTAACTGAGCGGGAGCATCGTCCGGGGCCTTGGTCATGGGACCAAGGCTATCAATGGTCACCAGCTTGCGAACCTTCTCCGGGAAAATCGCGGCGTACATCAGGGCCACGATTCCACCCAGTGAATGGCCCACCAGATCCACCGGCTGGTTGAAGGCGGTATCCAGTAGCTCCGCCAATTCAGCAACATAGTCGGCCAGCAAGTAGCCCTGCCCCGGCGGACGGTGCCCGGAATAGCCATGCCCTGACATATCGATGGCATAAACGTCCGTTTCAGCGCTTATGTCAGGCGCCAGCTCGGTAAAGGACAGACAATTATCAAGCCAGCCGTGCAACATGATCACCGGCGGCTGTTCAGTGGTAGTGTTTCGGGCCGGCCAATGCAAGCCGGCAAGCGTGAGATGACGGAGCGGCCAGCGCATTTCCTGATAGGCCTTGTCACTGGTCGTCGGCTCCGCGCGAACCTGGAAATCGTTCATCTGGCAGGCAGGCCTTACATGGTGTGAGTGGATCGATCAGAACTCAGGGCGCCCGCAAGATAGGACTCGATTTTGGTGCGGGCGGATTCATCGTCACCCGCGAACTGAACGCCAATACCGGCCGCCCTGTTACCTTGTGCGCCTCTGGGGGTGATCCACACCACTTTACCGGCAACCGGGATTTTCTCGGGTTCATCCATCAGGTTGAGCAAAAGGAATACCTCATCGCCCAGCTGATATTGCTTCTGGGTCGGGATAAACAGTCCGCCCTGCCGGATGTAGGGCATATAAGCGGCATAGAGCACCGCTTTATCCTTGATCGTCAATGTCAGAATACCACTGCGTGCGCCAAAACCAGGCCCCATAACCTATCCTTCAAAAAACGACTAATAAGTTCCCAGCATAGCAGCCAGGACGGAAATTCACCCAATTGCTTTAGCCGGCTCGGCGCCGGCGGTCTGGCATCAAAGCCTGCCACTGGATTAACAGGCGCTGGGCCTCAAGCTCCGGACTGGCATTATAAACCAGGGCGGCCCGAGCCTCGTGCAGATGATCCATCAACTCGTGGGCACGCCAGCCCGGGTTTATACGGGCGAGAAAGCCCAACATCTCGGCTGCTTCCTGATCCCGGCTCTCGCCGCCTGCGGCAAGTCGCGCCAGATCCGACGCCCAGATTTCCATCAACGCCAGTGTCTCTTCGGAACCCAGCGCCTTGAAAGCCTTGGCGGCTTCCGCAAGCGATGCCTCCGATTTCATGAAACGCCGAAACAGCGAAAAGGCGTCCGCCCTGAGCTTCAGATAATCCCCGGACAGATAT
Organism: Oleiphilaceae bacterium; assembly: GCA_018334495.1. Classification (GTDB taxonomy): domain Bacteria; phylum Pseudomonadota; class Gammaproteobacteria; order Pseudomonadales; family Oleiphilaceae; genus Marinobacter. The sequence goes on along the minus strand of JAGXLV010000005.1, from coordinate 43,659 downwards.
TCCAGCGCCAGCCTGGGAGCAAACCGCGCCATCGCCAAGGCCTGCTTTTGTTGATCACCCGTCGCCGTAAGGCCTTCGCCTGCAAGCTGCCCATTCAGCCAGTGGGCGGCCACCTCGGCGCCCGGTGTAGCAATCATCAGGCTTTGGCAACGGGATTTCAGGGTCGGCAGGAGTGGCCGGCCGCTTTCCTGCAAAAGCAGGAGAACCAGATCGGCGCTGGGCTCCTCCAGGGTTTTAAGCAAAGCGTTACCCGCATTAATGTTGAGCTGGTCTGCCCGGTCAATAACGACGATTTTACGTCTGGCCACTTGCGGCGACACCACCGCGAACTCGGACAGGGCCCGGACCTGGGCGATTTTGATGATGCGGGATTTTTCAGGCGCGTAGCGGCGAATATCGGGGTGCGAATCAGCCGCCACCAGCTCACACTGTTTGCAATGACCACAAGGCTGATCCTGCTCATTGGCCTGTTCACACACGAGTCGATGCGCCAGTGCGTCCGCAAAGGCGCGCTTACCGACACCCTGCTCGCCGGTAATCAACAAAGCATGGGGCAAATGTCCCGCCCGCAAGCGGCCGGCCACATAGGACCAGGCCCCGGAATGCCAGCTCATGGGTTGTTGCTTGTGTTGCTGCACGCTTCAATTACTCCGCTTTGCGTTCCGACGACGACTGCCGCCGCGTCCCCTTCTGCATGTCCTGCGCAATGATCCGCAACAGTCTCTTCATATAATTCAGATCAGTCGGCTCGCCTGCCCGCGACGGCTTATAGTAATGGTTGTTCACCATGGCGGCAAAGGCACGCAGAGGCTTTTTCGCGTTCGGATAAACGTCAGCCGCCCGTCGTGCTAACCGATCCGGTGTCTCGTCCGGTGCGACCTGAAGACCCCGGCGCTGCAATAAACCATGCCAGTGCGCCACCAGGCGCTGGACCGGGTCGCTTGAGCGCTCACGATACTGTCGCGTCAGGGTGATCAAACCGGCGAGCAGAAGAGCCAGTGACATCAGTCCGGCAGTGACATAACCCAGCTCGCGAAGGCTCAGGTTACCCGGCAACCGCGACATCAAATCCATCTGGGACTGGCCCTGGTAACCCACCACCCAGCGGGTCCACTGGTAATTCAGCTTATCCAGCTTGAGGGAAACCCACTGCAGGGCCGCCATATCGCCGTAGCGCTGGGGCGAGGTCCAATCGTTTTCCAGAAAAGACCCCTCCTCCGCTACAGCGTCGCGCAACCCGGACTCCACTCTTTGCGGAGCGATGGCGGCGGTGGGGTCAACCCGCACCCAGCCGGCATCCGGCAGCCAGGCCTCTACCCAGGCATGGGCGTCGTACTGGCGAATGATCAGGTATTCTTCATCGGCTCCGATCGCCCCACCCTGATAACCGACAACCACCCGCGCCGGAATATCCGCAGCGCGCAACAGAAAGGTCATGGCACCGGCGTAGTGCGCGCAAAAGCCGCGCTTGTCGTCAAACAGAAGGCTGTCGATACCGTCGCCGGGCATGGTTGGCGGTCTGAGGGTGTAGAAATAGGCTTCTGTTCTCAACTTGTTAAGAAAACTGTTTATGAACTCGCGGTCGTTGCTCGAACTCTGTTTCAGGCGCTCGGCCAAAGCCCGTGCGCGCGGGTTGCCCTGGCCTGGCAATTGTAGATAACGGCGGCGCGCCTCCGTCGACAGTGCCTCGACCGCTTGCGTCGGCTCTGATCCGAGCGCAAGCCGATAGCGCAAAGTCGTGTCCGCCGGCCTGCGGAATCGAAACAGCTCGCCGGCCATGGGTTTGAGGTTGTCGGACACGGCGTTTGAGTTGCCCAGCGCAAACGCCCAGCGCTGATTGGTGGCGTCCAGAAGAATTTCGTACTCGTCAGCGGCCAGAGCGCCAATGCCGCCATCCAGATTCACGCGGCCGGGACGCTCAAAGGGCAGCGGTTGGCTTTGTTGCCAGGTTGTGCCATCAAACTGGTCCAGAATCAGGCCACGCCAGTAGCGCTCGCGATGTGGCGGAACCTCGCCGCCAAAGGTGGCACGGAAGGCGCGATCCCCACTCTGGGCGAGACTGGAGATAGAGCCCGGCGCCATAGTATCGCTTATCCCGGTTTTACCCTGGTTCGACACCATGGGCACACTCCAAAGGGGCCCCATGCGGGGGAAAAACACAAACAGCAGAACCACAATGGGCAAAGTCTTGATCAACATGGTGCCGATCCGGCGCCAGCCTGCCAGGCTCGCGCCTTTAAGTTGTGGCGCATTCAGCACCTGCAAACCGATAAACAACGAGACGACACCGACCAGATTCAACAAGGTCCAGCCGATGCCTTGCCGGAACAGAAAGTTGACCGCGGCGAGATAGACAAGAATGAAAAACAACACATAGAAATCACGGGAGTACCGGGTTTCAAGCCATTTTAAACCGACCGCCAGCACAAAGAATGATGAAGCGGTTTCCACCGAAAAACGTCCGCTCACCGTAAACAGGTAAAGCGCAGTCATCGCCAGCATTATGCCGATACGCAGCAACTTCCCGGGCAGCCGCAATCGTCCCTTCTGGGCAAGGGCGCGCCAGGTCGCGAGCAGGATGCAGACACCAATCAACCAGAGCGGCAACCGGTCCCATTGCGGCGCTACCAATATCACAAACCCGACAATCAGCCACAACAGCGCCCGGCTTGGCAAAGGCTGTTCATGATGGCTCATGTGAACGCCCTGGCCGGTTTGGGGCCAGATTTGAAAGGACGAACGCGGGTTGCCTCTGAATGCCCGTAAACGTCGGTGTCGGGCAAACCAAACACCGCGAGGCTACTGAGACAAAGGCGCCGATGGCCTGCGCCACGGTCCGGCTCAATAACCTCGCCGGGCAGACGCAAACCGAAAAGCTGCCCGGCGCTATCCCTCTCAATCACCTGGGCCGCCAGGTAGCTCAGCCGCAATTCCTGATCAACACCGCTAAAAGCGTCATAATCAAGCCAGTGCGGACTGCCCTGATCTCCTTGCCAGTCGCCTATGACCATCTCACCCGTGCGGGCGTAACGTTTCCATAAAACCCGCTGAACCGGATCCCCTTCACGCCAGGGCCTTATTTCAACATGATCGTGACCAGCCATCGTTCTGGCCTCCGCGGACTCGTCATCTGCGGCGGGCGGCGTACTGGGTTGAGGCGGCATTAATGGCCGCGGGTATACCAGAGCCTTTCCGCTCGGGCGCATCCAGGACCATGCGCTCAGCAGACCAAAAGGAAAACGGGTTTCTACCCGGAGCCGATCAATTTCCAGAAATCCGCGCTTGCGCGCCGGAACCATCACATTGAGGTCTTGAGCCTCGCCGGCAAGCACCGACAGCGGGTCGATCACAACACCGGGCAGGGTAAAGGCGATGGCAATGGAATCGTGCTTTTTGCTCGCCACCCGAAACCGGAAAGGGATGCTCTGGCCAGCAAAGCCCTCTCCGGCTTTGACCAGAGTCACTTCTAGGTCCGCGAGATTACGATGGGTTTGGTGCATAGCCGCCACGAAAACGGAACCCAACACAAAGGTAAGAAGATAAATCAGGCTGTTCTGATAATTAATGCCTGTCAGAAGCATGATCAGCAGCAGCAAGCCAAACATGAGCCCGGCGCCGGTGGGCAGAATGAAAATATTGCTCTGTTTGAACTGCAGCGAATCGGCCCGTGGAATCCGCCGGTTCAACCATGCCCGCCATTGTCGTTTTGCAACTGCAATCATGCATTGCTCTCAAATCAGTTGGCCCCGAGATACTGCTCCGGAGAGTTTACGAACACACAGGTCAATGGCTCAATCAATTCATGGTTAAAACATTCAGTTCAATTTTGCCTGTTCCGGCTTTCGGTGCGGTATTATCACGTTTTCAATTAACCGCTTTCTGGTATTGGATGTTCCGTGGTGCAAAAAAACGAGCAGCTGAGTCTCCCTGCTGACACGCTAACCGATTTCCTCCTGCACCTTAGTCGGCAGCGGGGCTTTGTCCAGTTTACCAATCGTGGTGGACCGGAACAGAGATTTTCCGCCTGGCCAGCCCGGACCTGGGCATTACCGGCGGAACCGGAGGCGTTTGCAGCCTGCCTCAAGAACATCGACGCGGCCCACCACAAGATGGCACGCGGTGCCGGCGCGATCGCCGGCGTGTGTTTTTATGAGGCCGGCCGGCACACGCAACCCGGTTTTGTCAGCCGGGGCGCCGGAAGCACCGGGTCCCTGGGCTATGTCGGTCAATACCTTTGGCAACTGACGGTCAAAGATCCCGGCAATGACCAGCCCGCCATCCTGGAATTTCATCCTGCCTGCCCTGAGGCGGACCGGGCCCAAGTGCGCGCGCTCGTCATGCGCACCCGCTGTCCCGACCCGGACTTCCGCCTTGTCTCCGAATTCAAACCCGACACCAGCGCCGGCCATTACCGCCAGGGGGTCGAACGCATACTGCAGTTAATCCACGCCGGTGATTGTTATCAGGTCAACCTGTCGCAAAAATTCACCAGCCGATTCACCGGCCAGCCTTACGTGGCCTTTCTTGCCTTGACTGAATCCATCCCCGTGCCCCATAGCGCCTACCTGGACGCGGGCGACTACCAGGTGCTCAGCATTTCACCAGAAATGTTTTTAAAGATTGAGTCCGGGGAAGTCACCAGCAAGCCCATCAAGGGCACCCGACCCCGACATAGCGAGCCTGAGGAAGACCGGCAGCTGGCAGAATCTTTACGTACCAACCCCAAAGACCGCGCCGAAAATCTGATGATCGTGGATTTGATCCGCAATGACCTTTCGCATTTCTGCACCCCCTTTTCAGTGAAAGTGCCCGAGCTGTTCAGAATAGAAAGCTACCGTAACGTTCACCAGTTGGTCAGCACCGTGACCGGTCGGCTCAGGCCTGGCGTTTCCGCCTTGCAGGCACTGATTTCGGCGTTCCCCGGAGGCTCCATTACAGGGGCGCCCAAGCGACGGTCCATGGAGATCATAGAAGAACTTGAAGCCCACGATCGCGGTCCTTATTGCGGCAGCCTGTTCTGGTGGGACTATCACGACCGCCTGGAAAGCAATATCGCCATCCGCACCCTGATGACCGAATCATCGGGCAGGATTCATTGTTGGGCTGGCTGCGGCATTGTGGCGGATTCAAGCCCCGCGGAAGAGTACGAAGAGTCCATCACCAAGGTTCGCCGGCTGATGGACACGCTTGAAGCCCTTGGGTGACAGGCGGGACTTGAAACTGAAGCCTCAGAAACGCTCGCTGAGCTCCAGGAATTTGATCTTGAGGTCATCAAATGTCTGCACAGCCGGGAACTCGGGGAACTCCTCAATAACGTTTTGCGGCGCGTGGAACAGAATGCCCGCCTCGGCCTGCTTGAGCATGGTGGTATCGTTGTAGGAATCCCCCGCCGCGATCACCCGATAATTGAGCAGCTGAAAGGCCCGGACTGCCTGGCGCTTGGGGTCACGCTGGCGCAGCAGGTAATGGGCAATCCGGCCGTCATCACTCACTTGCAGCTTGTGACAGAGCAAGGCGGGATGGCCCAGTTTCGCCATCAGCGGCATGGCAAATTCGTAGAAGGTATCCGACAGGATCACCACCTGAAACCTCTCGCGCAGCCAGTCCAGAAACTCGGACGCGCCCGGCAGCGGATCAAGCTCGCTGATCACGTCCTGGATGGCCGCCAGGCCGTAGCCATGCTCGTCCAGCAGGCGCAGACGTTGCTGCATCAGAACGTCATAGTCGGGAATATCGCGGGTTGTGGCTTTCAATGCCTCGATACCGGTTTTTTCCGCAAACGCGATCCAGATTTCCGGGATCAATACTCCTTCGAGGTCGAGGCAGGCAAGTTCCACGAATGTCTCCTGTTGATGGGGTTATTGTTTAAAGATCGGTATAATAAAAAAAATCGCTGCGAAATGCACCGTGGATATGCCACACACCCCATTTGAACGACCCATTTTTATGAATGAAATACAGAAACTGAACGAGAGCCTGAGCGGCCAGTCCCCGCGCGCCATTCTCAAAGCTGCGCTGGCAAGGTACGACAATATCGCGATTTCCTTTAGCGGCGCTGAAGACGTGGCATTGATTGAGCTGGCTCATAAAATGACCGACAACCTCCAGGTTTTTACGCTGGATACCGGTCGTCTGCACGCGGAGACCTACGAATTCATCGAGAGGGTCCGCAAGCATTACGGCATCAAAATCCAGATCATGTCCCCGGATGCCGAAGAACTGCAGGCGTTGACCAGCACCAAGGGTCTGTTCAGCTTTTATGAGGATGGCCATTCCGAGTGTTGCGGCATCCGCAAGGTCAATCCCCTGCGGCGCAAACTGCACGAAGTAGACGCCTGGGTGACCGGCCAGCGCAAAGACCAGAGCCCGGATACCCGCCTGGATGTCCCGGTGGTGCAGTTTGACGATGCCTTTTCCACCGAGGAAAAGCCCTTGGTCAAGTTTAACCCTCTGTCGAACTGGACATCGAAAGACGTCTGGGATTACATCCGTATGACCGAAGCACCCTACAACGAACTGCACGAAAAAGGCTTCGTGAGTATTGGCTGCCAGCCTTGCACCCGCCCTGTCCTGCCGGGACAACACGAGCGCGAGGGTCGCTGGTGGTGGGAAGAGTCCACCAAAAAAGAATGCGGCCTGCACGCCAGCAATGTGATCGCCAGGGTCTGAGCCAGACTAGTGGATGGGCAACTCCACATCCCGGAACAAGTCTTCAATTTCAGACCGACTGCCCTGATGGGCCACGGCTTCGTCAACCCGTTCCCGGGTCAGGTGGGGGGCGAAGCGCTCGATAAAGTCGTACATGTAGCCCCGCAGAAACGTCCCTTTACGAAAGCCTATGCGAGTCACGCTGGGCCGGAACAGTTTCCGGGCATCCAGCGCCACCAGGTCGGTATCCAGCTTCTCGTCAAAGGCCATGCTGGCAATGATGCCCACGCCCAGCCCGAGCCTCACATAGGTTTTGATTACGTCGGCATCGGCGGCGGTAAACACCACCTTCGGTGTCAGGCCCTGGGCCTGGAATGCCTCGTCAAGTTTTGAGCGCCCCGTAAAGCCGAAAACGTAAGTCACCAGAGGGTATTCGGCAAGTGCCTGCAGGCTAATCTCATCCAGCTTTGCCAGGGGGTGATCTCTAGGCACCACCACGCTTCGGTTCCAGCGATAACAGGGCATCATGATAAGATCGTTGAACAGCTCCATGGCCTCGGTGGCGATGGCGAAATCGACTGCGCCAGTGGCGGCCATTTCAGAGATCTGCAGGGGTGTGCCCTGGTGCATGTGCAATGACACATCCGGATAGGCCTCGATAAAGCCCTGAATAATAGGCGGCAGGGCATACCTGGCCTGGGTGTGGGTCGTGGCAATGCTGAGATCGCCCTTGCGCTGATTACTGAATTCCTGCGCAATCTTTTTAATGCCTTCCACGCGCCGTAAGATTTCACCTGCCTCACGGATGATGATCTCCCCGCCGGGGGTGATTCGAGTCAGATGTTTGCCACTGCGGGCGAAGACTTCAATACCCAGCTCGTCCTCCAGCAGTCGAATCTGCTTGGATATCCCCGGCTGGGATGTAAACAGGCTCTGAGCCGTAGCAGACACGTTCAGATCATGGTGTGCGACTTCCCAGATGTAACGCAGCTGCTGTAATTTCATTGATCTTTACACTCCCTTTTTATTATCAGAGACTCTCCGGCTGATATCTCTGCGCCGTTATCCGGCACTTTGGTTGCCCAACAAACGGCCCCGACAGGCCAAGTGTAGACCAAATTCCACCGGGTTAACCACAAGGCGGTAAACCCCTAGCGTTGAATCACTCTGCGAAACGGCGGCAAAGCATCCAGCAACAACTGACCATAACGACGGCTTACAATACGTCGATCAAGAATGGTGACGCGGCCGGTATCGGATTCCGTCCGCAGCAAGCGGCCCACCGCCTGCACCAGTTTGATGGATGCATCCGGCACCGTTATTTCCATAAACGGGTTGCCGCCACGGCTGGTCACCCACTCCGCCAGGCTCGCATCAATAGGGTCGTCCGGCACCGAAAACGGTAGCCGGGTAATCACGACGTGATCGAGATAGCGCCCCGGCAAGTCGATCCCCTCGGCAAAACTGGCAACGCCAAAGAGCACACTGGCGCGTCCCTCGTCGACGCGCTGGCAATGGCGCTTGAGCACCTCGCCCTTGGCCATGTCGTCCTGGGTGGTAATCAGCTCCGGGTATTCCGGCGCCAGGCGGTCGCGCACGGTACTCATCATCCGGCGCGAAGTAAACAGCACGAGTGTCGCCTTCACACCTGACCACAAATCAGGAAGACGCGCCACCAGTGCTTCGGTGAACGCTTCCACGTCGGTCGGCAGGGCCGGCATCTCAGGCACCTCAACCGTCGCCATTTCGCCGTACCGGAACGAACTGGGCACCACCAGAAAACGGCTGGCCTCCGGCAGCCCGGCCCTGGACTGGAGGCGATCAAAACTGCCCAGAGCGGTCAGCGTGGCACTGGTCAGGATGGCGCCGAAGACACGGGACCACAGCCGTGTGTAAAGCAGGCTGTCCGCCAGCACGGGGCTGCTGTAGAGGGTGATCTCCTCGGCGTGTTCCCAGCGCTGTCGGACCGACCATCGCGCCGACGGCGGACCCCGGCGTTTACGGCTTTTATCATCGTTATCACCGCCCTGCTTTTCACACCAGGCCACCCACAAACGGAGCTGGTCTTCCGAACGGCTGTGAAACCCGCCCATCAGCGGAAACCAGGCCTCCGCTGTCTGCCGGTCCACATCATGCTCGCGCTTGTCGTCAAAGGCTTTCTGGAGTTCATCCACCAATACGCCCAGTTGGCGAACCAGGGCCGCGGTTGCCAGTTGTGCGGATTTGGCCAGCTCGGCCAGGGCGTCGGGTAACTCCCCGTCCGGATAACGCCACTGGGCCGATTTGCGCTCCTCACTGAAAGCCCAGTCCGTGTTCTGCTCGGCCTCGTCGTAGAGTTGGGTCAATATCCCGTCCACCTCACGGGCCGCGGCGCTGATTTTATCCACCGTCTTGGCGGCCTGGGTGCCGGGCGTCAGGAAAGGCGGAATTTTGCTCAGGGCCTGGCTAAGCTGTTTGAGCCACTGGCGGGTACTGTTGAGAGGCACGGACGCGGCAAAGTGGTTGAGCGCCTTGTCCGGCAGATGATGCGCCTCGTCGAAAATAAACAGGGCATTTTCCGGCTCAGGCAGAATTGCACCACCGCCAAGCGCCAGGTCCGCCAGCACCAGATCGTGATTGGCCACGATGATATCCGCATCCTCAAGGCCCTTGCGGGCCTCGAAAAAGGCGCAGCTGTCGAAATAACTGCAATGGCGGTTGGTGCACTGACGATGGTCAGTGGTCACCTGGCGCCAGGTGTCATCGGGAATCTGGCTGGGCCAGTGATCACGGTCGCCATCCCATTCCTGGCTACCATACCGTGCCAGCATATCCTCGAAAAACTGCCGGGTGCCAGGCTCATCATCCCTGGCTGTGTCCACCAGAAACAGGGGCATGCTTTCACTGTCGCCAATGCCTTCCTCGTGCAGACGGCCTTCGAGCCGGGACAGGCAGAGATAACGGCCGCGTCCCTTGGCCAGAGTCCAGGAAAAGTCCAGGGAACTGTGGTGCTTCAGGTCCGGCAGATCCTTGTGAACAATCTGGTCCTGCAGCGCCACGGTAGCCGTGGAGATCACCAGTTTTTTACCGAGCGCCCTGGCCACCGGTATGGCCGCAATCAGGTAGGCCAATGTTTTGCCGGTACCGGTACCGGCTTCCACGACACAACTGGCCGGGGGCGATGTGCGCTCACCGTCATTGGCGGTGATACCGCCCATATAGCGCGCAATTTCCGCGATCATCAGGCGTTGGCCATACCGCGCCCTGATGCCCTTACCGCTGAGGACATCGCGATAGGTTTGCTGGATTTCGGTTTTTACGGAATCGGAGAGCGGCATCAGTTGGGGCTTATCCAGTTTCGAACCACGCCGACACGGAAGCGCTGGCCATTAAAGCTCAGAACCACGCCGTCGACTGTGATCTGCTCGACCAGGATGCCGGAAAAACGGTCACCCGGGCGCAGGTAGTTGTCATTAATCATCACCCGGCGCGCGGCCGGGTTTGAAGCGTAAAGGTGGCTGTTAAAGATCAGGGTTGGAATGTCACGCTGGAAGGACCTTGGCAATTCCATCAGATGAAGCACACGCCCGGCGTTTTCCGGTGCATCCGGGGCCGTCGTATTCTGGAGCCGCGTGTCCGGCGACACCTGCCAGGATGGCACGATAACCATGGGCTGGGCGGGATTGTTCGTCAGAACGGCAGCTTCCGGATCAGGAATCGCCGCCGGTTCGGTCTCCGGCGCAAGCTCCGGCTCCAGTTCCGGCGCCACCGTCCCGGTTACGGTCGGCTCTTCGGTTTCCGCCTCAGGTGGAGGCTCGGGCTCAGCTTTTACAAGGGGCGATGAGGCGACGCTCTTGGTGGTCGCGCCAGACGACGGGTCCGAGATAAAAGCGGTCAGCGACGGCCAAAACAGGACCGCCAGAACCATGGCATTCAGCGTCAAACCCAGGCTGACCCAGATCAATGCCGGCCATTTCCGGCGCCGGGGCTGATGGATCAGCTGGAGCTGACGGCCCAGGTCCGGAACACGGCCCTGTTGGCGATCGCTTTCGGACTTTCGCAAAGCGTCCAGGATATAGGACATCAGCCCTGACCCTCCCCTGAGAACAACCGTGGCCGGTCTTCTTCAAGGTCTCCGCTCATCTGGATCAGCGTCATGGGCCCTGCAATACCATCGACTTTCAGGCCCTTGCGCTCCTGATACCAGCGCAGCTGATCAGACAGGTTCATCGATTCGATCTCTTCCCGCTCTCTGCCATCGGCGGCATGAAGTTCAATCAGCCGCATTAATCGCGCCGTGAGCCACAGGGCTTTACGGTCTTTCGGCACGACTTGTGTCGTGGCGGACAGAAAGGGCGGAACCCGCCAAAGCAATCTGTATTGACCCAGCCAATAGCGCTTGATGGTTGCAATTGGAAGCCGCTCTTCGCCGCTAGCCGTGGCAATAGTCGCCCGGTCACCGTCCAATGACACCAGGGTGACGAAACGATCATCACCGGGCAACTCCTCAAGATCGAGAATGACCGGACGATCGATTCGCTCCAGACTTCGCCAGTTGCCACGACGATACAAACACCTGAGCTCAAGACTCTCAGCATGATCGCAGGCCGTTGTCGTCGTTTCGGGAAGGTAGTTGACGCCCCAGCGGCTGAAAAGTGTTTCGAATGCGGCATCCAGGCTCATCGCGTCACGGGTAATATCCCAGGCCGGCTCAGGCTGGGCCGGGACACTCGTCGTTGTGGCAGCCGATTTTTGTCCCTCCGCTGCGTCGTCTTCGCTTGCACCAGGCGCGTCCTTCTGCCCGGCATCCTCGCGCTCAACCGCGCCGGATGTGTTGGGCAATTCAATGTCGGCACGGAGGCTTGACTCATCCCGATCCGGGACCGTGAGCGCCAGAACCACGACAATGCTCAAGGCTACCGCCAGGGTGGCGTAGCGCATGACCGGCCACAGCTTCTCTGAACTGGCGCTCCCGAAAACTTCCCCGCCGGCGCGGCGTATGTGACCGCCGGTGACCTTGTGCTCGTCAGCGCTGTAGGCGCCCAGCAAGGCGCGGTCACTGATCAGGTTAATCAGCCGGGGTACGCCGCCGCTGAGACGGTACAGCCGCCTGATCGCCGCGGGCGTGAACAACTCCGCTCCCTGGCCTGCCACACTGAGCCGATAACGCAAGTAAGCAGGCAATTCGCGGCGATGAATGGCGTCCAGGTGATAGCGCGCAGTGATGCGCTGTGACAACTGGCGAAGAGACGGGCGGGACAGCATTTCCTGCAACTCCGGCTGGCCCAGCAATACAATCTGCAGAAGCTTTTTTTCCGCTGTTTCAAGGTTGGTCAGCAGGCGCAGTTGCTCAAGCACCTCTGCCGACAGGTTCTGTGCCTCATCAATGATCAGCACCTTATGCCGTCCGGCTCCGTAGGCGGCCAACAGGTCCTTGTTAATCAGGTCGATGAGTATTTTAATGCTCAAGCCCACTGGATGAACAATACCCAGCTCATCGCAAATGCTGGAAAGTAATTCGCGCGCGGACAGCTTGGGATTCAGCACCAGGGCAATATCGACGTAATCCGGCGCATTGCTGATAAAACAACGGCTGACAGTGGTCTTGCCGGTGCCAACTTCCCCGGTAATAACAATAAAACCGCCCTGGCCCTGAACGCCATACATCAGATGGGCCAGAGCTTCTTTATGGCGCTCACTGAGGTACAGATAACGCGGGTCGGGGGCTATCGAAAAAGGCGGTTCCCGAAAGCCGAAAAAATCGTAATACATGAAAGTCCAGTCTGGTGCCAGCGGGGGTGTTCAATCATACCTTCACGGTCTGCCGGCGGCTACTCCAGCCGTCCTCACGTTCACACCGTGTCGGTAGCGGGAACCACGCGTAAATCCCCCGATGCCGCGGTTTTGCGGTCACGCAGACGCCGTATACAGCGTTCAAGGGTATTGGCTATATGGGCATGGGAACGAATCATGGCCATCTTCGGCCAGGTCGCGCGCTCCCCTTCCAGGATCATCTGCCGGACAAAGGCCGGGTCCGGATTGGACAGCATCTTCCGGTAGTGCCTGAACTGATAGTGGGGGGCGATGGTGACGTCGCCGGAATACCGCTGCGCCATGATGGTGTAAAGCTGGCCGGAAACCTGCCGCAGCAATTCCGGGCGCATGCGCTTTCTCATGAAGTCGAACAGGCCCTGGCCGTGAAACTGGATTTCCGCTTTCAGCAAGTGCATGGGCAGTTTCGCCAGGTTGAGTTTCTCATCCTCGCCCCGGCCGCTGAGAAAAGGCACCACATGGGGATTGGTCTGGCTGACAATGGTAAAATTGACATCGTATAGATGACGCAGACGTTCCACCGGCAGGTCGCTCACAACCGAGCCATCAACGAAACGCAGGCGCGTGGTATAAGGCACGACATTGCCATGGATATCTTTCTTCATCAGGATCACCGGCGGGTAGATACCCGGCACGGCGGCGCTGGCCAGCACACCGCTCCAGACCAACAGATACGGCGAGGTGTAGCCGCAAAGCAGGCGTGCTTTCTGGTGCACCTGAACCGGCGAAGCACTGACATTAATGGAGCGGCCGGTTCTTTCGAACGCTTCTTCAAAGGTGTACTCGCCGATATTGGCTCGAAGGCAGGCCTGCAACTGTTTCTGGTCCATCAAACCCTCACCGCGCAGCGCACTGTAGATGCCCTTCCACTTCCAGGCGTCCAGGTAATGCGCATCGGGGTCGAGCATGGCAGGAATTTCATCGTCGGTGTGGACGCCGAGCAGGCCAGCGATGACAGCGCCAACGCTGGAGCCGGCAATGACTTGCGGAAGCAGTCCTTTTTCCCAGAGCGCTTTGATTACGCCCAGATGGAATATACCAAGCGTGGCCCCGCCGCTGAGCAGAAGACTGGGGCGACCGTAACTGGTCAGAATTTCGCGAAAGAACTTCAGCTTGTCGGGCCGCTCAAAACCGCGAATGGGGGTATCGCAGAGAAAATTGAGCGATTCGCAAACCTGAGTGATGTATTCCTCAATCAGGTGCTTGGTGCCAACCCGGGACCGCGTATAAAGTGCGGGATTTGCCATATTGCCAAGGTCGTGATGCAAACCTTCACGCAGGGCCCGGATCAACCGGTGGTAATCGTGTTTTTCATGGTAGAACCGTAAATTGTCCAGGCGTTCATAAATAAGTTCATAGTGATAAAGGTCGGAGACGAAATCTTCCCGCCACTCCACATTGCCTTCCAGGAAATCCAACTCCAGAGCTGCTTCTTTCCACGCCTCATAGTTGGGAGCTTCTGCCAGCATTTTGCGCAATTTACGGATTTTGCTGTCTTTCATCTGCCACCACTCCCCCACGTGTATTTGCAGCTATTGTGATCTTTTCGCCTCAGAAATCCTCAAGCATCAGATCTTCGTCGTCATCGGAGGCAAACGGATCTTCCTCTGTTTTACCGTCATTAATGGCGTATTCACGGCGCTGCAAATAAGCATTCCGTACGAACGTGTAGCTGTCTCCGTAGATGAAATCCTCGGCGGGAATGAGATCCGCTCGCGTGTCGACAATATCAAGCGCACGGGCATAGTACTCCTCCGGCGTGTCCGCGAGGTCCCAAAGCGACGGCAGGGCGAACACATCCACACCCGTACCCCCCAGGTCCCGGACAGTCGAGGGGCCCAGCAGCGGAAGCATCAGATAGGCGCCTGGATTGACGCCCCAATAGCCCAGGGTCTGACCAAAATCTTCGTCACGTTCCGGCAGGTCATTGGGTGTGCTTACGTCAATCAAACCGCCCAGACCAAACACCGTATTGAAGGTGAACCGGCTCGCCGCCACGACAGCGGACTCGGGTTTGAGCTGAAAAACACTGTTAAAGAAATTGGGCACTTCACCCAGATTATTGAAGAAATTGGTGACCGCCTTATCCGCAAACTCCGGCAACACCCTGCGATAAGTGCTGGCCACGGGACGCAAAAACCAGTCATCCACAAACTGGTTAAAACTGAAAACCCTGCGGTTCCAGGCCTCCAGAGGATCCGCTTCAGAGCCGGCCTCGTCGTCCATTTCAACGTCCTCGAAGCTCTCGCCATCCTCCCCGGTATACACGGCCCAGGCCGGCCCCGGCGAGGCCAGGATCATGATGAGAAAGAGCTTTGTAAAAACTGCCGATGAACCTTTTGCACGCATAGTTAGGATCCGAAATTTTAATGGAGTACTTTTTTGAGTGATAATGCCGGATTGTGTTACCGATTTTTCCTGATTTCGGATAATCCACCAGCCAAAGGAGTTGCCATGTCCAGCCTGGGACAACGCGTTCACACACAAACGATGCCACTACGCTGGGGCGATATGGATGCGTTTGGCCATGCGAACAATACGGTCTATTTCCGCTTCTTCGAGGAAGCCCGGATAACCTGGTTCGCCTCTCTCGAGTTGGGCGGTCAGGACGATTCGACCGGACCCGTCATTATAAAGACAAGTGCCACTTTTCTAAAGGAAATGGCCTACCCGGTCACAGTGCAGGTTGACCTCTTTATCGGCAAAGCCGGAAATACCAGTCTGGAGCACCGGTACACCATAACCGATACACAAACCGGAACGCTTTATGCCGAAGGCGATGCCAAGCTGGTCTGGTTTGACCGCCGGACCCGCAAATCGTCGCCGCTGCCTGAGCAGCTTCGCGCTCTGGCTTCGCCTTAGTGGCCTGTTTGAAAATCAGACTCGAACACTCTGCCACTGCTTGTCCAGTCGCTTGAGAGACACAGGCAGAGCCGTGCCCAGTTGCTGGGCGAAAAACGATACGCGGAACTCCTCAATCATCCAGCGATAGAGCGTCAGCTCCGGATCCCGTATTCCCTGGCGCTGCTGTTCATCCCGTTTTTTGGCGTAGCGAGTCCATAGAGGCTCAATGATATGGAGAAACTCGCGCTCACGGCCCATTTCACGGGACATTTTCTCCAGCCGCACATCCGCCGCCTCGAAATAGCGTGGAAAATGGTTCAGCCATTCCGAGGGCGTATTAACCAGAAAACCCGGGTATACAAGGTTGTGCAGCTGGAACTTCAGATCGGCCATGCTGTTGGCCTGGGCCAGGGAAATCTTGCCCTTCAGCTGCTTCATCACCCTGTGGTAGCCCTGCAGGGCATCGAACAGCTGCCGGTCCGCCACTTCCAGGGCGGGCAGAAAGTCGCCCCGCCTTGCCTCGTAGGCTTCTGTCAGGGCCGCTTCCGACCGGGGCGGCGTGTCCGGCAGAAAATGATCCATGGCGGTGGCCAGCAGCAGGTCATCCAGCAGAGCGCTGGCCTTACCCACGGGCGCGAACAGAAGCGCAGATGACTTGAAACGGGGCAAACGCCTGTCGATGTCATCCAGGGTATTGCCAAGGCGTTGCAGAATCAGCCTGGCAACCCCTCGGCGGGTGGAATCCTCAGCGGTCAGAGGGTCCAGAAAACGGGTCTGGCGCACGGTGTCGCCCCGGTCTTCCAGGGCGGGGTAAAACGTCACCTGCATGCCCGCTTTTTCGGTTTGTACCGCTTCCGGAAGGCGCCCGAACTGCCAGTGTCGCGACTCCACTGCTTTTTCCGCGGCTTCCTCCGGGCCGGTCGTGTTGAGCGCCGCCTCTGCCTGCCGATCAAGGCGCTTTTGTACGTCCTGTATATCCCGGCCTTCGGCAATCACATTGCCTCTGTCATCCACCACCTTGAGATTCATCCGAAGGTGACGGGGCAGCTCTTCCGGCTGCCAGGCCTCCGGATCAATACGGGCCCCGGTCATGCGGCGCAGTTCCTCGCCCAGCTTCAGCGTCAGGGGCTCATTGCAGGGGCTGAGGTTCTGCAAAGCGGCATCAACAAAGTCCGGCACCGGCACAAAATTGCGCCTCAGGTTCTTGGGCAGGCTTTTCACCAAAGCAATGCACTTTTCCCTGAGCAGGCCGGGCACCAGCCACTCCAGCCGATAACCCGGCAACTGCTTCAGCGCCATCAGCGGCACCTGCAGCGTAACGCCATCGTCCTCCCTGGCAGGCTCGAACTGGTAGCTGAGCGGATAGCGGACGCCCTCCCATTCCAGATGGTCGGGAAACTGTTCGCCGGTGGTCGCATCCAGGGGCCGCTGCAGGACATCGGATTCGGACAATTCCAGCGCCTGCAGTCCGGCCTCGTCCAGGGATTTCCACCAACGCTCGAAATGCCGGCCGCTGACCACCGTAGCAGGCACTCGTTCGTCGTAGAAATCCACCAGAACCTGCTCATCCACCAGCAGATCCCGCCGGCGGGTCTTGCGCTCCAGGTTCTCCACTGTGTCCAGCAGGCCCTGGTTATTGGCAATAAAAGGCGCCCTGGTATCGTAATCGCCTTCCACCAGCGCCCGCCGGATAAACAGGGCGCGCGATTCCACCGGGTCCACCTTGCTGTACGGGATCCGGCGCCTGGGAATCACGTCCAGGCCGTAGAGGGTAACCTTCTCATAGCCCATGACCTGGGCCCGCTTGCGCTCCCAATGGGGCTCGAAATAATGATGCTTCACCACATGGGAGGCCAGTGGCTCGATCCATTCCGGTTCTATCCGCGCAACCATGCGGGCGAACACGCGGCTGGTCTCGACGATTTCCGCCGCCACGATCCACTTGGGTGAGGTTTTGGCCACTTTGGAGCCGGGAAAAATCAGAATCTTGCGGTTGCGGGTGGCGAGATATTCACGCTTTTCCAGCTTGGTGGCGACCTGGCCCAGCAGACCGGCCAGTATCGACTTGTGGAGGCTGTCATAGGTGGCCGCTTGTTTATTGAGAACCAATTTCTGCTCCCGGCAAATCAGCGTCAGTTGCCGATGCACATCGCGCCATTCCCGCATCCGCATCCAGGACAGGAAGCTCTTCTGGCACACGCGCTTGAGCTGGTTCTGGGACATCAGCTGGCGCTGCTCCTCGTAGAAAGTCCAGATGTTCAGCAGGGTCGCGAAATCGGAATCCTTGTCATTGAAGGGCGCGTGAGCCTGGTCGGCGGCCTGCTGTTTATCCTGGGGCCTTTCTCTGGGGTCCTGGATGCTGAGCCCGGCGATGACGACCAGAGTTTCCGCCAGACTGCCCTGGTCCGCGCTGGTCACCAGCATGCGGGCCAGGCGGGGGTCCACCGGCAGGCGCGCCATGGTCCGCCCCATCAGGGTAAGCTTGCGGGCGCCGTCCACCGCGCCCAGCTCCTCCAGTAATTTGTAGCCGTCGTTGATCAGACGGTTATCCGGCGGTTCCAGAAAGGGAAAATGGCGAATCTCGCCCAACCCGGAACTGGCCATCTGCAGGATGACCGACGCCAGGTTGGTGCGCAGGATTTCCGGGTCGGTATACTCGGGCCGGTTGATGAAGTCGGTTTCATCGTAGAGCCGGAAACAGATACCCGGCGCCACCCGGCCACAACGACCCGCTCGCTGGTTGGCACTGGCCTGGGAAATGGGTTCTATGGGCAGGCGCTGGATCTTGGAGCGCACACTGTAACGGCTGAGGCGCGCCACGCCGGTATCAATCACGTAGCGGATACCCGGCACGGTCAGCGAGGTTTCCGCCACGTTGGTGGACAGCACGATACGGCGGCCCTTATGAGGCTGGAATACCCGGTTTTGCTCCTGATTGCTGAGCCGGGAATACAGGGGCAGCACTTCGGTGTGACGCAGCTCGGCGTGGCGCAGGTTCTTGCTGAGGGCCCGAATCTCACGCTCTCCGGGCAGGAAGACGAGAACGTCCCCCGGCGGCTGGCCTGCACTGCGTTCGTGATCCTCGATTTCATCCAGAGCACTCAACACGCCCTCACTCCAGCTCTGATCCCGGTCATCCTCATCACCGGTTAACGGCCGGTAGCACATGTCCACCGGAAAGGTCCGTCCGGACACCTCGATCACGGGCGCGCCGTTGAAGAACTCGCTGAACCTCTCAACCTCGATGGTGGCGGAGGTAATGATGACCTTGAGATCCGGCCGCTTGGGCAGCAGCTGGCGGATATAGCCCAGCAGAAAATCGATGTTGAGACTGCGCTCGTGGGCTTCGTCGATAATCAACGTGTCATAGCGATCCAGAAAGCGGTCGTGCTGGACTTCGGCCAGCAGGATGCCGTCGGTCATGACCTTGACCCGTGACTGCTCCGAGGTGGTGTCGGTAAACCGGATCTGATAGCCCACCTGCTCGCCCGGCGCCTCGCCCAGCTCCTCGGAAATGCGAGCGGCCACGCTGCGGGCCGCGATCCGCCGGGGCTGGGTGTGGCCAATCAGACCGCGAATGCCGCGCCCGGCGTTCATGCACATCTTGGGAATCTGGGTGGTTTTGCCTGAGCCGGTCTCACCCGCCACGACCACCACCTGGTGCTCGTCGAGTGCGCGAAGAATGTCGTCGGCACGATCGGATACCGGCAGACCGGCCGGGTAACCGACGGGTTTGTGCCGGGCCTGGCGTTCCTGGACACGCGCCAGCCCCTTTTTCAGCCACTGGCCGATTTTCTCCAGATCCTTTTGACCCGGGCGGCCCTTCTGGCGAGCCACCAGCTTGCGGATACGCGCCGCTTCCTGCTGATTGCAGGCATGGAGCTGCGCCATAACCGCTTTGACAGCGTCTGGTTCGACGGATGCGTGATTTTGGTTATGGGGGGAAGCCCTGGTCATGGAACTGTCGTACGCCGTTTAATTCGAATGGATGACTCAGTGCCTTCTTGATGGTGCCGGCGCTTTGAATCTCAAGCCTTACCTCAAGTAGTGCCGGCCAACGAAGGCAATCGTCTAACGCAAAGACCCTGCCGAGGCAGGGTCTTACAGAGACGCCAGGACACCGGGGCGCCCTGTTGTGGCCGTAGTTTACGCTTTTTTCACATCTTCGTCGCGCAACTGCCGGCGCAGGATTTTACCTACGTTGGTTTTAGGCAGCTCGTCCCGGAATTCAAATGTCTTGGGCACTTTGTAGGCCGTTAGCCGCTCCCGGCAAAATTCCTTGAGTTCTTCCTTGGTGAGGCCAGGAGAGGTCGCGACCACAAACACCTTGACCGCTTCACCACTCTTTTCATCCTCCACGCCTACCGCCGCGCATTCCAGGACTTTCGGGTGTTCGCTCACAATGTCTTCAATCTCGTTGGGAAAGACATTGAAGCCGGACACAATGATCATGTCTTTCTTGCGGTCGACAATGCGAACGTAGCCGTCCTCCTGGATCACGGCAATGTCACCGGTGCGCAAATAGCCATCCTCGGTAAAGGATTTTTTGGTTTCCTCCGGGCGCTGCCAGTAACCCACCATCACCTGGGGGCCTTTGACGCAGAGTTCGCCCGGCTCGCCGAGGGGTGTTTGCTTGTTATCGTCATCCAGGGTCTGAATCTCGGTGTTGCAGACCGGCAGACCGATGGTGCCCAACTGAATCGCGTTAGGCGGATTAAAAGTCACCACCGGTGAGGTTTCGGTCATGCCGTAACCTTCGCTGATTTCGCAGCCGGTTACCTCTTCCCATCGCTTGGCCGTAGCATTCGTCAAAGCCATGCCGCCCGAGGACGTCAGCTTCAGGGCACTGAAATCGAGAGCGCGAAATTCATCATTATTGCAAAGCGCCACAAACAAGGTATTCAACCCCAGAAAAGCCGTGAATCGGTGATTCTTAAGCTCTTTTACGAAACCCGGGATATCGCGGGGGTTGGGGATAAGCACATTATGGGCGCCCTCCTCCAGCATAATGCCGCAGTTCAGCGTGAACGAATAAATGTGGTACAACGGCAGAGGCGCGATCACCACCTCTTTACCTTCCTCAATCACGCCGCCCATCATCGGCCGGGTCTGCAGCAAGTTGGCAACGAGGTTAGCGTGGGAGAGCATCGCGCCCTTGGCTACACCGGTGGTGCCGCCGGTGTACTGCAGTACCGCGATATCGTCAGCCTTGGCCGGCACCGGTGTGAACTTCTGTTTCGCGCCTTCGCTCAAGACCGCTGGCAGGCGGAACGCCTGGGGCAGGTTGTACTTGGGCACCATCTTTTTGACGTGCTTGACCACCGCATTCATCAGGGTGCGCTTGACCGGCGGATGCATGTCGGCGATTTCGGTGACAATGACGTACTCAAGACCGGTTCGCGGCAACACTTTTTCCACGTTGTCCGCCATATTGGCAAGCACCACCAGAGCCT
Organism: Oleiphilaceae bacterium; assembly: GCA_018334495.1. Classification (GTDB taxonomy): domain Bacteria; phylum Pseudomonadota; class Gammaproteobacteria; order Pseudomonadales; family Oleiphilaceae; genus Marinobacter. Next base: position 22,903 of record JAGXLV010000005.1, on the reverse strand, counting down.
TGGCCCCCGAGTCGTTAAACTGGTGCTCCATTTCACGGGTGGTGTACAGGGGGTTGGTGTTGACCACAATCAGGCCCGCGCGCATGGCGCCGAAAACGACCACAGGATATTGCGACAGGTTCGGCATCTGAACCGCGATACGGTCGCCAGGCTTGAGTTCGGTTTTGTTTTGCAACCAGGAGGCAAAATGGCGGCTCAACCTATCAAGGTCGCGATAGGTCAGCGTTACACCAACCGCGCTAAAAGCGGGCCGGTCGGCGAACTTTTTTACCGATTTTTCAAAGACATCAACCATGCTCTCGTATTGGTCCAGGTCAATCCTGGTGGGCACACCTGGCGGATATTTGTCCTTGTAGAATTGCTCGAAATCCATTATTCATCTCCTGTAAATCATTTGTGATTATTGTCTTCGACAGGTTTTGATCGGCTCTCAAGCTCCCTGAGGGAGTCCGTACTGCTCGCTTGGCTTTCTCATCTGCTGTTCTGATAAGGTCATAAGCCTTGTTGGTCGTACTTGTTGCCAAGTATGCCCTTCTTAAACGCTTGATCATCGCATCTGAAGATTACAAGACGACAAAAGTCTGACAATTCGTCGAATCGTGAGAATAGCAGTTTTGTTACTGATGAGGTAGGTTTCACGAACAAACTGACGCTAAAAAACAGGAAAGGACATTATGGGTAAGACCGTCGAGACTTTTGAAAACATTACCTACAATGAACTCCAGGAAGGTGACACCGCCAGTTTTGGCCGAACGCTGACCGAGGACGAACTGGTTCTTTTCGCCGCTGTTTCCGGGGACGTGAACCCTGTTCACCTGGACCCGGAATTTGCCGCCGGAACGCCTTTCAAGGAAAGGATAGCCCATGGCATGTGGAGCGGCTCCCTTATTTCCGCGGCCCTGGCAACGGTTATGCCAGGACCGGGCTCAGTGTATCTGGAACAAAGCCTGAACTTCCGGCGGCCGGTCAAACTCAACGACACCCTGACCGTGACCCTCACCGTCCTGCGCAAGGATCCAAAGGACCGCGTTTTGCTCAAATGCGAAGTACACAACCAGGACGGCAAAATGGTCGTTACCGGCGAAGCCAAAGTCATCGCGCCCAGTGAAAAACAGGTCCTGGAAAAGCCCCGGCTGCCCAAAATAACCATTGATCGCGGTTGAAACCGCTCCTACCAGGCCCGGTGGACATCCGGGGCGGCACGCCAAATGACAACCAAACATGAACCGCGGCACGGGTGCCCGCCTCCGGTTCTGATCGCGGTTGAAACCGCTCCTACCGAAGGGCGCAATCGTAGGAGCGACTTCAGTCGCGAAAAGCCCCACAAGGACCCTGATCGCGGTTGAAACCGCTCCTACGGGCGAATTCAGAGCCGGATTTGCTACTTGCTCAAATACCGCATCGCCGCTTCGAGGCCTTCCAGGCTCAGGGGGTACATGTGGTTATTCACTAACTGGCGGGTCATTGCCGTCGAGCCACCCGTGGACCAATAGTCTTCCGGCAGGGGGTTGAGCCAGACCACCTTGCGGAAATGCTCACTGATGCGCTGGAACCAGGTCGCGCCGGCTTCCTCGTTCCAATGCTCGATGGAACCGCCCGGGTGAGAAATTTCATAGGGCGCCATGCTGGCATCACCAACGAAGATCACTTTGTAATCCGGCGTGTATTTATGAAGGATATCCCAGGTATTGGTGGTCTCATTCATCCGCCGGATGTTGTCGGTCCAGACACTTTCATAAATAAAATTATGGAAGTAAAAATATTCCATGTGCTTGAATTCGATACGCGAGGCGGAAAACAACTCCTCGCAGACCCGAACATGGGGGTCCATGGACCCGCCCACATCGAAAAAGATCAGCACTTTGGCCGCATTGTGACGTTCCGGCACCATTTTCAAATCCAGATAGCCGGCGTTACGGGCGGTGGAGCGGATGGTATCGTCCAGGTCGAGCTGATCCGGCGTGCCCTGGCGGGCAAACTGGCGCAAACGCCGCAGCGCCACTTTTATGTTGCGAATCCCAAGGGTGATACTGTCGTCGAGATCACGAAAATCCCGTTTCTCCCAGACTTTCACCGCACGGCCGTGACGCCCCTCTTTCTGGCCGATACGAAAACCCTCGGGGTTGTAGCCATTGGCGCCGAAAGGAGAGGTGCCGCCGGTACCAATCCACTTGTTGCCCCCGGCATGGCGCTCTTTCTGCTCGTCCATGCGCTTTTTAAAGGTTTCGATCAGCTCGTCAAGGCCACCCAGTGACTCGATTTTGGCTTTTTCTTCCGGAGACAACTGTTTTTCAAATTCCGCCCGAAGCCAGTCGTCGGGAATCATGTCCTTGATCAATTCATCGAGATGTTCGATGCCCTTGAAATAGGCATCGAAGGCCCGGTCGAATTTGTCGTAATGGCGCTCATCCTTGACCAGGCACAGGCGCGCCAGATAATAGAACTCTTCCATGTCAGCAAAGGCCAGGTGATTTTTGAGGGCCTCAAGAAGATCCAGAAACTCACGCAGGCTGGCAGGAACCCTGGCTCGGCGGACCTCCATAAAAAAATCAATCAACATAGGCGACTCCCGGCAAGGGCCCGATCAGCTGCGACGCCTGGCCATGAAAGCAAGCTTCTGCAACAAATGCACATCCTGCTCGTTTTTAACCAGGGCCCCGTAAAGCGGCGGCAACGCCGAGTGTGGGTCGCGGTCCTGCAGCAGTTTCGACGAGAGCTCATCCGCCATCAGCAATTTGAGCCAGTCGATCAACTCCGATGTCGAGGGCCGTTTTTTCAGGCCCGGCACTTTGCGCACATCAAAAAACACATCAAGCGCGTTTCGCACCATGTCTCTCTGAAGATCGGGGAAATGGACATCGACAATGCTGTTCATGGTCGGGTTGTCCGGAAAGCTGATGTAATGGAAAAAACAGCGGCGCAGAAAGGCATCCGGCAGCTCTTTCTCGTTATTGCTGGTAATCACCACAATGGGGCGTTTATTCGCCTTGATCAGCTGCTTGGTCTCGTAAACGAAAAATTCCATGCGGTCGAGTTCGAGCAACAGGTCGTTGGGAAACTCAATGTCCGCCTTGTCGACTTCGTCGATGAGCAACACCACCTGCTCGTCGGACTCGAACGCCTCCCAAAGCTTGCCTTTGACAATGTAGTTGCCAATATCGTGAACCTTGTCGTCGCCAAGCTGGGAGTCACGCAGGCGGGACACCGCATCGTATTCGTACAGCCCCTGCTGGGCCTTGGTGGTGGATTTAACGTGCCAGGGAATCAATCGCAAGCCAAGTGCCGCGGCTATTTCTTCCGCCAGCAGCGTTTTACCGGTGCCAGGCTCGCCTTTTATCAAAAGCGGGCGCTGCAGCGTAATGGCTGCGTTTACCGCCATCTGCAAATCTTCCGTGGCGACGTATTTATCGGTACCCGTAAATTTCATGACAAACCCTTTCAGTACAAAAAGCGGAAACAGGTGCCTGTTGTGCCAACGGCCGATGACCATTTTTTCGGCCGGCGCAGCGCCTGATGTTTAATTCTTGCTGTCATCCCTGTTCTTTTTAGTGTCTTCGTCTATTCCTGTATCGCCGTCGGTTTCCGGATCCAGATCCGGCAAATCGTCAATATCGGAAAGGTCGAACTCCTCCATACCGAAAATCTCATCATTCGGCGCTTCTTCCAAGGCTGGTTCGGTTTTGGGCTCGGGCTCGGGCTCGGGCTCGGGCTCGGGCTCGGGCTCGGGCTCGGGCTCGGAATCATCGTCCGGCTGCATTTCGGGAATAACGTCGTCTTCGTCCTCAGGCTCGGGACTGACCTCGGCTTCATCGTCCTGTGTCCCGGACTCTGCCTCCGGCTTCAGGTCCGCCTCCTCGTCCGGGTCGGCTTCCATTTCCGGCTCTGATTCGCTGGCATCGGATGCAACCTCGCCGACAACGGGCGCGTCCCCGGACTCGCTGTCCCCTGTTGCTTCAGAGTCAGGCTCAGGCTCAATTTCAGGTTCAGGTTCGGGCGCTATGGTCGTTGGATTGACCAGTTCATCGTCCGTTTGTGCCTCTCCTGTTTTGTTGCGACGGCGCCTCAACAACAAAAAGACCATGCCGCCGGCAATCAGCAATAACGCGAAACTGGCTCCGGCAAACAGCCACAGGGTGCTTCCGGTTTCCGGCTTTGCAGGCTCTGTGTCTTCAGCCCTGGTTGACTCTGCCTCTTTCTCTGACTCTGGTTTCGACACCGGTTCCGGTTTGGGCTCTTCGAGTTGGCTCAAATCAATGGGGCCTGTTTCGGGCTCCGGCTCCTCCTCGACCGGAGCCGGCTCAGGCTCGGGTTCGGGTTCGGGTTCGGCTTCCGCGGCGGCGGCCGGTGCATTCGCAGCATTGGCGTCGTCTTGTTGCGGTGCGCGCAAATTCATCGACCGCGTGTATTGGCGCGAGAAAGTCTGGCCGTCAGCTACCAGATTCAACTGATATTCTCCCGGTTCTTCAAGACGCTCAATGATGTCCCGATAAACCCCGTCCGCGGGTGGGCTGTCCGGCGACAGGCTTTTGGTTCCGGAACGGCCGTCCCAGGTGGTTATGGTCAAACGAACATCAATCACGCCGAGGAAATCAGGGTCCGTGATCAGTGACTCATCCTCATAAAACGCGGCTTTCAGTGTCACCGGCTCGTTTGGCCCAAACCGGGCGGGCAGATCATCCACGACCATTTTCAGGTCGCTCACCACCGTCACCCGACTGCCCTCGCCCAACTCGCCCGCCAGGGTCCATTCGCCGTCAGCGGGCGCCTCCACGGTAATCAGGTCATAACCCGATTCACTGGCCCAGTGGACACCGGCGGCAACGTTCGTCGACGAGTAGGCTTTGCCAGCCGGCGACTTAAGCAGTAATTCAGTCTCATCCGGGGTGCCGCTGTCATCACTGGCGAAAATGAGTGCAGTAAATTCCTCTACCCCGGAGTCAACCTTGAAACTGTTGCCTTCAAGGGGTACCTGCGCCTGGGGAACGGCGGTGTTCAAAGCCCGCAAAAACACCCGGCTCAAATCATCAGCCGATTGCGCAACGGCACTGCTGCCGCCAGTGGCGATTGCCAGTTGTTCCATCAGATCCAGATCAGCCTCATCGGACAAGGCCACCGTATGAATGGTGGCGCCCTGAGACTTCAGCGCCGGCAACAGGTCATTCAGGATGCGTTCGCGCTCGCGGGCATTGGCGCTGTCATCCCCCGCAGCAATATCGACTTTGCCATCGGTCAGGAGAATGAAATGGGTATCCGCCAGGTCGCCCTGGGTGTAATAGGCGTCACTCGCGATTTCCAGGGCCTGACCAAGGTTTGTGCGCATGGCCACCGAATTGATACGGCTTGACTGGGAAATGGCCTCTTGCCGCCAGCGGTCATCAACCTGGCCGTGAGGCATCAGCATGTTGACGTACTCGCCAAAGGTCCAGACTCCGGAGCGCGCGCCCTCCGGAAGCATTCGCGCCAGCAGGCGCATGGCGGGCTGGCGCAAGTTGGAGGGGTCATTCTTCTTCATGCTGCCGGAAATATCCACGATCAGGCGGACATCGGCATTGGCTTTTAAGGTCGGGGTCTCCGTTCCGGATTGGGCATGGGCGGAAAATGCTAACGCCAGGAACAGGGAAAGCCCGAACGCAATGCCGATTATTCTTATCATTACAACTCCACGGGTGCCGTAAACCCCTAAAAACGGGTTGAAATCAGCGCTTGGCCAGCCGGTACCGAACCAGGTCAAGAACCCAGACCAGCAGCATGACCAGTGACGCCAGGCCAAGATTAAAGAACGCCCTGCCCGCCTCGTCGGCTTCGCCCAGAATGAACTCATAGCCGCCATGCAACCAGGCCGGAATCCACCAGTTCACCGCCTCGGTCGACTGTACCGGCGTCAGCAGGATCACAACCAATGCAGCCTGCAGCAGGGTTCTTAAACCATATAGCGGCAGCACCCGGAATAACTTGGATACCATAATGAAAAAAATCACGAACGCGACGGCGTAGAGTGACCAGAAAATCCCGTAAGCAAGCTGCGTATCTGCGTCCATTACCCGTTTACCCTGACTAAAGTACCCAATGAATGATGTGCTCTTCCCAGTCCTGTTCTGCAACCTCGCCCTCGGAGGTTACTTTGTGCCTCACCGATACCCCCGCCTCGTGAACGCTGTCGGGATTGCCCGAGCGCAACGGATGCCAATCCGCCAGGGGCCGGCCATCGGCCAGGGTGCGGTAGGCGCAGGAGAAAGGCAGCCAATAGTAATCGTTAACCCTGTCGGGTGTCAGCACCGTGCAGGCTGGTACTTTTTCCAGACGCGTCTCATACACGGTGCAGCCGCAGGTGCCCTGATCCATGTATCGGCAAACAAGATCGGTATAGTACACCTCGCCCGACTCTTCATCTTCCAGTTTGGCCAGGCAGCATTTGCCGCAGCCATCACAGAGTGATTCCCATTCCTGAGCTGTCATTTCGTGCAGCCGCTTACGCTGCCAGAAAGGAATCTGTGCAATCACTCGGACTGCGCCCGTAATTTTTGCCCGAACTCCACCAGGTGGCCATCGAGTTTATCAGGCATTTGCAGGAAAAAGCCTTTGTCGGCGATGGCCTCCAGCACCTGCTGGCCCGTCAGCCTGGCGAGTTTGCGCTCTGTCGTCATGATCAGGTCCATGGCATGCACCGGCTTGCCAAAGACCGTTCTCAGGGTTTCAGGCAGTTCGGTCCAGACCTGGCCGCGGCGAACGTACACATAAGTTTCACTGCTTTTGCTACTGCGGAACACGGAAATAAAGTGTTTTTCTGTCATAGGTTTGATCTTTTAGTAACTTTGGGAGCCTCTGACTAGCAAGGCCCGAATTTCGTCTTTTACCGGCTCCGTCAAAGCCTGACGCCAGCCCTGGAAAAGCAGGCTGTCAGCCAACTCTTGCTCCCCCCCACCGGCCTGCACCAGGGCTTCGATGCGCCGCCGCGGTGCCACCAGCTCAACCGGCACCTGATGCTGCTGAGCGGCATCAGCCAGCAGGCGTTTGATCTGCTTGTAAATTCCCTGCTCATCCCGGGTCAAAGGTGGCACGATGACTTCAATGTTCAGCGCCGGCTCGACCAGAGCCTGACGCACGGTTTCCAGCAGCAAATCACCGTAACGCCGCACCACGACCGGCGGCACGTCCGGTGCGCTGGCAAGCGCGCCTGTGGACGCGGGCGCCCGGTCCGCAATATTGATCAGGGCATTATCCGACAATACCCGGCTACGTGGGCGGTCACGGCGCCGGCACTCCAGCTCCCGCCAATCGGCCAGCGCTTTCAAAACGCCCTGTCTGGTGGGACTCAGACGCCAGCCACCCCGAATTTTCAAGTAATACTGATCCGACTCGACCTGCGAGTTCAGATCGTCGGCAAAGCGGTTGGACTCTTCTTTCAGCGCATCAGCCAGGCCTCGCACCTGCAGTTTGTCCATCACCCAACGATACAACGGCTTGAGAAAACGCACGTCATCCAGGGCGTAACGCTCCTGGGCCTCGGTCAGGGGGCGTGACAGCCAGTCCGAACGGGTGGCGGATTTGTCCAGGGTATGGCCGAACAAGGTCTCCACCAATCGGGCGTAACCCACCGAGAAACCGGCCCCCGCGAGCGCCGCGCCAATCTGGAGATCAAGCAGGCCTGCCGGCTCCAAACCCAGCCAGTGCCGGAAAAGCTCCAGATCTTCGCTCATGGCGTACAGGAGCTTGGGCCGGTCGGGATCGGCCAGAATCTCCCGGAAAACGGGCGAGCGCTCCGCGACCGATGGATCCACCAGGCAAAATTGCTGCCCCAGGCCCAGCTGCACCAGCCCCGGAATCGGAAAAAACGTGGAGACGCGCTCAAATTCGGTATCCAGCGCCAACCATTCACCGTCGCCGGCATTAAGCCAGTCGTCAAGTTCGGCAGGTTCGTGAATCCAGCGGGCTGGAGCGGACTCCGGTATAGCAACCATAAAGGGATCTCGGGGTGGGGTCATTCGGACAGCGGTTTGCGGCCGCGAAAGGCGTGGGTAAGGGTGAAACCGTCAACATAACCGAGTTCGCCACCCACCGGGATGCCGTGGGCCAGACGGGTAATCAGCACGCCGCGGCCGTCAAGCCGGTCGGCAATGTAATGGGCCGTGGCTTCACCTTCCACGGTGGGATTGGTGGCCAGGATCAACTCACTGACATTCTCGTCGCGCACGCGCCTGAGCAGCAGGTCAATGCCGATATCCGCCGGCCCGACGCCGTCGATAGGCGACAAATGCCCCATCAGGACAAAATAACCGCCGCGGTAGTCGCCCGCCTGCTCGATGGCCAGCAGGTCCGAGGGGCTTTCCACGACACAAACCGTGCCGGTATTGCGCTCAGGGTTCTGGCAAAGGCCGCAAGTAGGCGTGTCAGAGAAGTTCTGGCAGGTTTCGCAACGGCGAACACCTGTCATTGCACTGGACAGCGCCTCGGCCAGCTGTTCACCGCCGTTGCGACCTTTTTCGAGCAAATAAAAGGCCATACGTTGCGCCGTTTTCTGGCCAACGCCCGGCAAACACCGCAATGACTCGACCAGCTCATCAACCAGAGGGCTAAAAGCCATTCGGACTCCTCAAATACAGATCAGAAACAACAGGCTGATTTCTTCAGAAGGGCATCTTGAAGCCGGGCGGAAGCCCCATCTGGGAAGCCATACCCGACATCCTCTCTTTTTGGTTTTCTTCGACCCGTCGCACGGCATCGTTTACGGCGGCCGCCAGAAGATCTTCCAGGATGTCCTTGTCTTCACTGAGCAGGGAAGGGTCAATCTCGACGTTGCGAACGTCGTGACGCCCAGTCATGACGACTTTCACCAGCCCGGCACCCGCTTCGCCGACGACTTCGGCTTTTGCGATTTCTTCCTGGGCCTTTTGCATTTCTTCCTGCATTTTCTGGGCTTTTTTCATCATATCGCCCATGCCATCCATCATGTTGTCATCCTCATCAAGTGAATCTGTCATTGCGCCGAATTGCGGCGGAACCTACCGTTAATCAAGGGGCCTGATACTGTCTTCGACTACCCTGCCTTCAAAACGTTCAACGATCGACTGCACCAGCGGATCGGAGCGGATAGCCGCCTCGGCCTCGGACTGGCGGGCCTGGCGGGCCTGTTCCTGCCAGATCGCGGGGGTCTCCCGGCCCGGGTCACCTGCAACAGCGTCAAGTTGAATGTCGTCACAGAAATACGCACTCAACGCCTGCTGGATCTTATCGCGATGGCGTTCGTTCAGCAGACGCGCGTGGCCCTGATTGAGCGTCAGGGTCACTGCGCTGCCCTCTTTATGGAAAGCCGCGTTACTGGCCAAGTTGCCAGGCATACCCACGATCCCCAAATGGCGAAAATCGCGGGTCCAGACGAACTCGTCCGCTGCCGGGGGCGGACGGACACTGGCATCAGGCACAGCCGGCTCTGGTGCAGGCTCGGGTTCTGGCGCCGGATGAGTCTCGGGCTCGGGCTCGGGCTCTGGTTTCGACGCCTGACTCAGCTCAGGTTCCGGCAAAACCACCCCACCGGAGGAGTCCGCCAGGCTATCCATGTAGCCGTCCTGATCGCTGAACGGCGGTTCCCCAACCGGCTCAGGCTCAGACATCACCGGAGCGGCAGCCGGGGCTTGTTCAACCTGTTCAGGGGCAGATTCTGTTTCGGGCCTGGCAACCGGCGTCGGCTCAGGTTCGGCTTCGGGTTCGGGTTCGGCCAAAGTCTCTGACACGGGCGCCGGGTCGGGTTCGTCTTTTGTTTGGGCCGCTTTGGGCGCGGGCGCCGACGGCGGTTCACGCCGATCCGAGCCGGGCCGGAACGCCAGCATGCGCAGCAGCGCCATCTCAAAACCCATGCGGGCATCCGGCGTAATGGCCAGGTCCTTTCGCCCTATCAAGGCGGCCTGATAAAACAACTGCGCGTCTTCGGCGCTCAGCTGCCGGGCCAGCGACTGCACCTGATCCGCATCGCCCAGAGCGTTGTCCGCGGTCCCCGGCACCACCTGCTCCATGGTGACCCGGTGAAACAGGGATAAAAGGTCCGCCAGAATGGCACTGTAATCCGGCGCGAAGTCGGCAATCCGGGCAATTTCCGCCAGCAAAGCGGGACCGTCGTTACGGGCCAGTGCCAGCACCAGTTGCTCGATATCCCGCTGGTCGATAGTACCCAGCATGGTACTGATATCGCTGGCCGCCAGCCTCTCATTGCCAAAAGCAATGGCCTGATCGGTCAGACTGAGGGCATCCCGCATACTGCCATCGGCGGCGCGGGCCAGTTGCCACAAACCCGGCTCCTCAAAGGGGATCTGCTCTTCAGTCAGAACATGGCGCAGGTGCCCGGCAATGTGCTCCGGCGTCATGCGTTTGAGGTTGAACTGCAGGCAGCGCGAAAGAACGGTGACCGGAAGCTTCTGCGGGTCAGTCGTCGCCAGCAGAAACTTGACGTGTTCCGGGGGCTCTTCCAGGGTTTTGAGAAACGCGTTAAAAGACGGCGTTGACAGCATGTGCACCTCGTCGATGAGGTACACCTTGAACCGGCCGCGAGTCGGCGAATACTGGACGTTATCGGTGAGCTCGCGCATGTCGTCCACGCCGGTCCGGGAAGCGGCGTCGATCTCGATCAGATCGGGAAATCGCCCTTCCTTTATTTCCCGGCAGCTCGAGCATTCGCCACAAGGGGTGGCGGTGATCCCGGTCTCACAATTAAGGCAGCGCGCCAGCAAGCGCCCGATGGTGGTCTTGCCCACACCGCGAGTGCCGGTAAACAGATAGGCATGATGCAAACGTTGGTGATCAAGGGCGTGGATCAGAGCCTGAAGCACATGCTCCTGCCCGACCATATCCTGGAAGGTTTGCGGCCGCCACTTTCGGGCGAGTACCTGATAGCTCATGGTTGGGATCAACTGCGACTGTAAATAAAATTAACTTTAGCACGGACGGGGACGGGGGAGAAGCCGGGACAGTGACGCCCAAGAACGCGGTCAAGCCGCTGCGTTAGAGCCGGTGTCAATGAAAGGGTTTCGGGGAAAATATAATGATGGGGGTGACTCCATCAGCGACACTCCGGCACACGAATCCACCGCTGCGGCTGCTCCCTTCCGGGCCTGACCGGGTTCACGGTTTATCGTTGCGGAGGCACCAATGGAGCCACCATAACGATCCGGCCAAATTTGCCCGGATGCGGCGCGCATAATAGCAGGGGCCATGGCCCCCATCAATCCCTGCCACCAGAAAACACCCATTAGTCGTTCAGAGCCAGGGGCATTTCATCGTCACAGCGAAACCAGCAGGCCAGGCTGTAACGGGTGCGGTTGGCGATGAGGACTTCGTGGGGTATTTCTTCGCTCATGAAGACGACCAGCCGCCCCGCTTCGGGCGCTACGGTGGCCCCGACACTGCCCGGCAAGTCACGATTGAACAACTGGAGCTTTCCGCCATCTTCCGGCTGCCAGTTCTCATTGAGGTAGAGCACCAGGCTAACGATTCTGGAGGCGCGACCGGCAAAGCTGTCCATGTGGCGTCGGTAGAAGTCCCCCGGCTCGTAAATGGCATAATGGGCCTCGAATCGACGCAACCCCAGAAAAAGTCGTTCATTAAGGCCCTGGCGAATGTCTTCAATACGGTCGAAAAGTCTTGCCTGAGGCGGGGTCTGACCGTTCAACCAGGCGACCTTGTCGCAACGCACCGAGCGGTCCTGCTGAAGTGTGAGGCCACGCCCCACTCCGGCGGCCCTCAAGCGATCGCCGCGATGCCAGAGAGTGACTTCCCGAGCCAACTCTGTCACCAACGGCGGAGTCAGAAATTCAAAGGCGTCAATGGAAGCCCAACCACCCCCCGCGAGACAGGAAGCCAGGGAATCCAGAAAATCCGAACCAGACAGCGGTTCCGCAATCGGGTCATAAGCACCGGGCGACAGAGCGGGTTCAACGAACGGCAACGCATCATTCAAGCCATAGACGTCCAATAAAAAACCTCCGAATAATTGCTTCCATGTTAACCCGCTTTAGCGGTGGACGTACTGCCTGATTGTGCGCTAAAGATACGGACATATCCTTAATCCTGATTCGCGCGAGGTGTTTCTTTGACAACCACCCCTGGGCATTGGTCCTTCACTCGCTGGACAACGGTCGGCCAGCTTGAAGCGATCGAAGTGCACCACCCGCTATTTCGCGCTCGCCTGTTTCTGCAAGGCGCGCATTTGACCCGATTCGCCCCGAACGGCGAGGCCAACTGGCTTTGGGTAAGCGATGCCGCACATTATGAAACAGGCCGCGCCATCAGGGGCGGGATACCTGTGTGCTGGCCCTGGTTCGGCGAGCCGACACGAAACCCGCCCGAGGTTCGGCGCCGCATCAGAACAGAGACCGCCCACGGCTTTGCCCGCACCGCGGTCTGGCAACTGGAGGATGTGCGCGAATCCGCCCATGACGTCGAAATCAACCTGTCACTCGATGCCAACCAAGACTTTAACGAAGTCTGGCAAGGCCATGCCCGGGCACTTCTCACCTTTCGCTTCTCAAGCCTGGGCTGCCAACTGGCCCTGACCACCGTCAATGCCGGCCCGGATATACTCGCCTTTACACAAGCACTTCACAGTTACTTCCCGACCCAAGACATAACGACCACGGAAATTCAGGGCCTGGAGGGCATTTCCTTCCTCGACACACTGGATGACTGGCGCCCCAAGCTCCAGAAAGGACCGGTCAGGTTTTTCGGAGAAACAGACCGAATCTACGAAGCTGGCCAACCGCTTCTTGCTATTAACGCACAATCGAGTCGTGCCCGATCGAGCGCGCGCAGCTTGAGTTGTTCCGGCAGCGATTCCACGGTGATCTGGAATCCGGGGCCGGCAAAAGCGAAAACATTATCGGATTTTCCGGACGCCGCCTGGCGTGAGATGTTTTGCGTTGAGACGGCCAATGCCGGCAACGATTATCAGGTGCTGGACACGGGGCAGAGTCACACCCTGGCAATGATGTTGCGCCATGGCTGATCGCCGCGGCTATGTTGTGTAATATACCTCTGACACAATGGGTAAAAAGCGCGGACGCCTCAGAACCACCATTGGCAGACAAGGAAAAGGAATGAGTTTAGGGTCGTTTATTAAGTCGAAACTTGTCCCCGCCTCCCTGGACGAGCAAATTGACCGAATCCGCAAGCCCATTGGCAGTCTCGGATACGACCCCTGGGGCTATAACTCCGAAGTCACCAAGGTTGGCTTTGGCATTACGCGCCAGCTGTACGAAAAATATTTCCGCGTGCATACGGAAGGCGTGGAAAAGGTGCCCGCGGAAGGCCCGGTGCTGATTGTCGCCAACCACAGCGGACAATTGCCCCTGGACGGCCTTCTGATCGGCTATGCCCTGGCCGCCCGGGAACACAGGCCGCGCATGCCCAGAGCGATGATTGAACGGTTTTTCCCCACCGTGCCCTATCTGGGCAACCTTCTGAATGAAATGGGCGCAGTCCTCGGCGACCCCACCAACTGCGCCAAAATGCTGGCCAATAACGAGGCCGTGGTGGTTTTCCCGGAGGGTATCCGGGGCTCCGGCAAGCCCTATGCGGATCGCTACCAACTCAAACGGTTCGGTAACGGCTTCATGCACCTGGCGATGAAATACAACGCACCGATCGTGCCAGTCGGCGTGGTGGGTTGCGAAGAGACCATCCCCGCCATTACCAACATAAAACCCCTGGCCAGGATGCTGGGGCTTCCCTATGCGCCGGTGGCGCTTCCGGTGGTTTTTCCAGCCAAGGTTCACCTCAACTTCGGCGACCCGCTCATTTTCGATAACGACGACATCCCGGAGGAACTGGTGGCGGAACGGGTTGAAAGGGTCAAGGCCGCTATCAGCGAGCTGATCGACAAAGGCCTCCACGACAGAAAGAGGTTGTTTTAATGAACCAGCCACGCAGACCCCAAATACTGGTCACCGGGGCCGCCGGCGCCCTGGCTCAGCGGGTGATCAACCGTCTTAAAGAAACCTGTGACCTGGTTGCGGTGGATTTCCGGGAGCAGGTTTACCTGGGCGACGACGTCCCCACCTACTGCATTGACTTTAACAAGCGCGGGTTTGAAGACCTTTACCGTCGCTACGACTTTGACGGCGTTATCCACCTGGGCCGCATCATGTCGAGCCAGGAAACCCGGATGCGGCGGTATAACGCCAACGTGCTCGGCTCCCAGCGCATGCTGGACCTTTGTCACAAATACGGCATCAGCCGTGTGGTTATTCTGTCGACCTATCATGTCTATGGCGCGGTCGCCTACAACCCTGCCCTGATCGACGAGGACGCCCCGCTGAAGGCCGTGGGCCTGAGCATGGACCTGATCGACTCGGTGGAACTGGAAAACCTCGCAAACATCTATCTCTGGCGCTTCCCCGACCTGAATATCACCATACTCCGCCCCTGCAACATCGTCGGCCCCGGTGTCCGCAACAGCATCAGCAGACTGCTGGCAAGCAATCGGGCGCCTGTATTGGCGGGTTTCTCGCCGATGATGCAATTCATTCACATCGACGATATGGCGGATGCCATCGTGCTGGCTTATCATAAAAAACAGAAAGGCATCTTTAATGTAGCCCCGGACGATTGGGTGGCATACCAACATGCCCTGGAACTCTGCGGCTGCAAACGAATGCCTATTCTGTCGATACCGCCTGTCGTGCCAAAACTGATTTTGAAAGCTCTGCGCCTCAAGAGCTTTCCGCCTTATTTGATGAGTTTTTTCAAATATCCGGTTATTATCGATGGTCGTTTATTCGCGCAAACATTTGACTTCAAGCCCAAAAGGTCCTTGAAAGAAATACTGCGATTTTATCGGGAGAACAAAAGGCCAATTTAACCGGCATTCGCGAATATCCAGCAGGAAATTCACAGGAAGTGAAATCTCATGCTTACAGACTTTAGCCTGATCAGCCATCTAGCGGCAGCGCTGACGTTTTTTTTATTGGCGATCCTCATCGCGACCAAATACCTGCGCCGTGATTCCGACCGGGCTCTGTTCGCAGCCGCGCTGGTTTCCGCACTCTGGGCCGCGTCACTGGTGGCCCAGAATATCTGGGGCCAACCACCGTTTTTCGCTCGTTACCTGATTGAATTGCTGCGCGACGCCCTCTGGATTCTTGTTCTGTTTGCCCTCATTCGCGATGGCGCCCGGAACGCCCGGCCGGCCGTCCAGGTGCGCCGCTTTCTGGGCCGGTCGACGCAGGCACTGGTTGCTCTGCTCGTCGTCTGCGTCTTACTTGAATATTTCACCAACTGGCAACTGATCGGCGACAAAGCCAAACTGGTCGGCCAGATCGCTCTGATATTACTGGGCCTTTCCCTGATTGAGCAGATATGGCGAAACTCCCTGTCCTTCGGCCGCTCCAGTGTTAAATACACCTGCATTGGCATTGGCACGATACTGGCGTTCGATTTCGTGATGTATGCCGACGCGCTGCTGTTCGGCCAGATATCCGATTCATTCTGGAGCGCCCGGGGTGCCCTGAACGCCCTTGTGGTGCCGCTATTCGCGGTCAACATGATCAACACGCGACGGCAGCCGGTAGAATTCCAACTCTCCAGAAACGCCGTGTTCCATGTCGGCGCCCTGATGTTCGCTGCGGTTTATCTGCTTCTCGCCTCTGCCGGCGGTTATTACGTGCGGGCGCTGGGCGGCAACTGGGGCGATGCCCTTCAAATTCTTTTTCTGTCCATAATGCTCACGTTCCTGACCGCCCTACTCATGTCCACACGTTTCAGGGCGCGGCTGATGATGTTTATCAGCCAGAATTTCTTCGATTACAAGTACGACTATCGGGACGAATGGCTAAAAATGACCAAGGCGTTCGCCCACCTCAGTGACGACCCGCCGCTGCCCGAGCGCGTGGTGCGCATCCTGGCCAACCTGGTGGAAAGCAATTCCGGTGTTATCTGGATACGGGACGAGGATGGCAATTACACCCTGAACACCGCCGTTAACCTGGTGTCGCCGAAATACTCCGCCATCGACGGGCAATCGGAACTGGTCCGATTCTTCAATGAACGCGAATGGATCGTTGACCTCCATGAATACGAGGCTGACCCGCTCAGCTACAACCTGCTGGAAATCCCGGACGCCATACTGGGGCTCTCCGATGGCTGGCTGATCATCCCCATGTACCTTGGCGAAGAGTTATACGGCATTACACTGGTGCGAAATTCCTACGCGAAAATAGCGCTCAACTGGGAAAATTTCGACCTGGTGCGCGTGGTCGCCCGCCAGACATCGAACCTTCTGGCCCAGGCCGATGCCCAGAGCCGATTAGCCCGGGCAATGCAGTTTGAGGCGGTCAGCAAAGCCTCCTCTTTCATGGTTCACGACCTCAAGACGTTGATTGCACAGCTATCCTTGCTGGTGACCAACGCCCCCAAACATCGTGACAACCCCGAGTTTATTAATGACATGATTCACACCACGGATCATGCCGTGCAGAAAATGACGAATCTGGTTGATCACATCCGCCGGCCGCTGGATGACAACGACGTCACTCAGGCAATTGACCTATGCACACTGGTTGACGAACTTGCTAACCACCACGGGCGTAGCAGCCCCGCGCCGAGCTTTCCAAAACCCGACGAAAAAATTTTGGTGTCGGCAGATCCTGATCAACTGCGCAGTGTTCTCGGTCATTTGATCCAGAACGCGCAAGATGCCACACGTCCGGAAGGTGAAGTGAGTCTCACCCTGAAAAAAGCCAGCGATAATGTCGTGCTGTTCATCCAGGACTCCGGCTCCGGCATGACTGAAGAATTTATCAAAACGCGCCTGTTCAAACCGTTTGAAAGCACTAAGGGGCTGACAGGAATGGGCATCGGCGCTTACCAGGCGCGTGAATACCTGCGAGGCATAGGCGGCGCCATTGACGTCACCAGTGAACCAGGCCTCGGGTCCTGCCTGTCCGTGCGACTGCCGCTCGCCCGGGCCGAGACTCGACAAAGCCCGCAAACGGAGGAAACGGGCACGCGGAAATTAATGGCTTCTGTGCGCGCTGACAACGCCTGACAGGGTGACAGATTTCTGGCGATTTTTGCTTTAAGCTTGGATTGGGATTGCAAAGCGTCAAATATAAGTAAAATATGGACATGTTCGGGACAGAGTGGTTCCGAAGCTATTCGCCGTTCACCAGCGAAAAGGACTTTAATTTCAGTGAACAAACGACTATTGATTATCGAAGATGACCCGGGCCTTCAAAGCCAGATGCGATGGTGTTTCAGTTCGGACCTGGAAATCAACCTCGCCAACGATCGGGAAACCGCGCTCACAGCCTTGCGCCGGTTTGAACCTCATGTCGTCACGCTCGACCTCGGCCTGCCCCCCGACCCGGGCGGCGCCAGCCAGGGTTTTGTATTACTGGAGCAGATCCTGCGTCTGGCGCCGCAAACCAAAGTCATTGTGGTAACCGGTCGGGACGACAAGGAAAACGCCGTCAAGGCCATTGGTATGGGCGCCAGTGATTTCTATCAAAAACCGGTGGATGCCGACATCCTCACCTTTGTGGTCAATCGCGCCCTGAGGCTCTCGGAGCTGGAGCAGCAAAACTCCGAGCTTTCCCGCACAGCCAATGGAACCTCAATCAAAGGCATAGTCGCGGCCAGCCCGGAAATGCTCAAAGTATGCCGCACAGTCGAAAAAGTCGCGCCGGCGGACATTACCACGCTCATTACCGGCGAGACCGGTACGGGCAAGGAACTTCTGGCCAGGGCGCTGCACGATCTGAGCGGGCGCGCCAAAAACCCTTTTGCCACCATCAACTGCGCGGCCATTCCGGAGAATCTGCTGGAAAGTGAGCTTTTCGGTTATGAGAAAGGCGCTTTCACCGGCGCCACCCAGAACAAAAAAGGCAAAATTGAAACGGCCAATGGCGGCACTCTTTTTCTGGATGAAATTGGCGACATGCCCATGGCATTGCAAGCCAAACTGCTCCGTTTCCTGCAGGAGAGGGTCATTGACCGGGTTGGCAGCGTGCAATCCATCCCGGTCGACGTGCGTGTGGTTTGCGCGACCCACCGGGATGTCACAAAACTGATCGAAGCGGGGGATTTCCGTGAGGACCTGTACTACCGCATCAGTGAGATTACCCTGGATATTCCGGCCCTGCGAGACCGCAACGGTGATGCCCTGGTTATCGCCCGCTCGCTGCTGAGCAGCCTGGGCAAGCAGATGGATCGGTCACAACTGAGCTTCAGTGACGACGCTGTCGCTGGCATAAATCAGTATAGCTGGCCTGGTAACGTGCGGGAGATGATCAACAAGGTTAAACGGGCCATTATCATGTCCGAAGCCAAGCGCATCACTGCCGATGACCTGGACCTTGACCACCATGCCGCGGTAACGGAGAGCCCGCTCAACCTCAGACAGGTCCGGGAAACTGCCGAACGACAAGCTATCCAGCAAGCCCTGCACACCACTGAGTTCAACATGGCACAAGCGGCACGGTTGCTGGGAATAACCCGTCCGACACTTTATAACCTGACCGAGAAGTACCATATGGAAACCTCTTCCGAGATGTTAACCGCCCAGAATAATTGAAATCACGAGCCGGTCGTTCTGCAACGGACACGAACCTATTAAAAAGGAACTGCTTAATGAGATCGTTTTTGCTCACCCACTCTATTATTTTCGCGGCTGCGCTGGGCTTGGCCGGTTGCGGCAGCAGTGAACAGATGAGCGAAGAGGAAATCCAGTACCTTAGCCGTCTGGACCAGGCCAATTTTTTTCAGAAACAGGGCGAGCTCGCCCCCAGCACGCGGGAAGCCCGCAACGCCATTGAACTGCAGCCCCAAAACCCCGAACCCTACTTTATCATTATCAGCAATCTGCTGACCGCCGGTGACGCGCTGAACGCCAAGCGGCAACTGGACCGCCTGATCGAAAGCATGGACGATGAGTCTCGCGCCGCCGTGAATAACCGGGCCAACCTGATTCGAGCCAAAGCCAGCCGTTTACAGGGCCGCACAGACGAAGCTCTCGCCCATCTCGACAAAATCACAGACGCGGAGCCTGCCATAGAACTTGACGCGACCGTAGTGAAAGGCCAGGTTTTGCTGGCAGCGGGTCGCCTGGACGATGCGGAACTTGCTTTTGAAAAAGCCCGCGACCTGGATGAGGCCTCCGTTGACCCGCTAATCGGGCTATCCAAAGTGGCCTATGGCCGCAACGATCAGGAGAAGGCCCGCAACCTGATCGCGAAGGCCGGCGAAATCGACGATTCAGATTCAGAACTCTGGCTCTGGCGCGCACAGCTCGCCGACGCCAACAAAAACTGGCAAGACGCCGAAGAGGCCTATGTCCGCGCGCTTGAAGACATCGGCCAATACGATGTGATGACCTACCGCAAGTACGAGACCATCTCTGCCCTGGTGCGGGTACTCAGAGAACAAAGCAAATCCGCGGAAGCCTTCGTCTACGAGGAAATTCTGGCCAAATCCGCCCCCGGCACTATTAAAAGCAATCTCACGGCGGCCCAGTCCGCCTACCAGGACGGCGACCTGGAAAGCGCAGCAAACTACCTGGAAGAGGTACTGGCGCAGGCACCGGGCCATCAACAAAGCGCCATGATGCTGGGCCTGGTTCGTTTCCGTCAAGGCCGCGCAGAGGACGCCGAGCGCCTGTTGGCGCCCCTGGCGGAGGGGGAAAACTCCGAAGAAGCGGCCAAACTGCTCGCCGCCACCAAGATTCAACTGCAAAATCCGGCCGAAGCACGAAAAATCCTTGAAAATCTCGAAGGCAAAGATACCGACCCGGGCGTTCTCGCCCTGATAGGTATCGCAACACTGGCGGGCGGTGACAAGGCCGCCGGAGAAGAGCTGATTCAAAAATCGCTGAGTCTCAATCCCGATAATACAAGCCTCAGGCTTCGGTATGGCCGCCACCTTTTGCAGGAAGGGGAAACGGAGCTGGCCGTTGCCCAGGCACGGGAAATTCTGCAAAGAGACGCCGAATCCGACGCTGCCAGGATTCTGATTATCCAGGCCAGAGTCGCCGGGGAAGATCTGCCCGCAGCCGTTGAGGAGGCGAATGCCTGGGCCGGCGATCAGCCCCAAAATCTGGCCGCCAGAATGGCCCTGGGCCAGCTCGCCGCCAACCAGGACAAACTTGAACAAGCGCAGCGGCACTATGAGCAAGCTGCCGAGATGGCGCCGTCAGACCCGACACCGGCGCTCGCGCTTGGCCGGCTTAACCTGTCACAGGGCGATGAAGCAAAGGCCGCCGACTATTTCCGGGCCGCTGTTTCGCAAGCGCCCAACAACCGTGAAGCGCTGCAGGGCCTGGCCCGTGTTCTGACGCCGGAAGAAACCGTCGAATTCCTGGAAACCGTCTGGCAAGACAACCCGGAGGCCAGGGCTCCAAAAGCCATGCTGCTGGAATACGCCCTGGTGCAGGATGACGCCCAGGCCATGGACACCCACACGGCCGATCTGCTTGAAGTGGAAGGAGCAGATCAAACCTCTCCGATGGCTTCCCTGGCTGCCAGGCTCTACACCCGCGTAGCAGCCCAGAAAGCGGAAGCGGAAGAACTCGATCGGGCCTGGGAAATTCTTAACCGGGCGCTTGCGCTTTTCCCTGAAAACGAAGACGTCACACTGCAATCCGCCTCCCTGGCATTCCGCACCGACAAGGCCTCCACCGCTCTGGACCTGTTACAGGAAGCCAAGCGCAATCACCCTGATTCCGCACGGCCATTGCTGCTGGAGGCCAGTTATCTGACCGACCAAAACCGCCACGACGAAGCGGTAAAACTCTATGAGCTGGCTCTGACAAAACAGCGAACTGCCTCAACCGAGTTACGTTATGCTTCTGCCCTCCAACGCGCCGGACAGAACCGCGAAGCCATTGAATCCCTGGAATCCGCAGAGCAAGCCTTTCCGGACGAGCCACAAATCGACCTTGCCCTGGCGACGGCTTATCAGGGCGCGGGCGAACACGACAAGGCCATAAATGCCTATGAAAACCTGTTAGCGATCCAGCCCACCAACGTCGTAGCATTGAACAACCTGGCCTGGACCTATCAGGAGGTTAACGACCCCAAAGCCCTGAAAACCGCCGAAAAAGCTTACAACCTAAGCCCGGATTCCGCTGCTATTGCGGATACCTATGGCTGGGTGCTCCTCAAGTCAGACAGACAGGCTGAAAGCGTATCCATACTGGAGAAAGCCCACGAGCTGCAGCCCCAATCGAAGGAGATCGCTATGCACTTGGTGGAGGCCTACCGGGCAATAGGCGAGACTGCCAAAGCTGACGCGGTCCTGGAGAAAACTAAAGGTTAAAACCGACCGCTTCGCTTTATCAAAGCCAGCTTAAGCTGGCTTTTTTTGTGTCTGGGTTTCATTGGACCACAACAGGGAAGACAACAGTGTCAGGTTTATTTACGCCACTCATGCGCCCTGCTTTTGAGTGCGTAAAGCAGCGAAGCTTTGAAGCCGGCGGTTGTCGCGAGTGGCGCTAAAAAACGGCATAGATGTGTTGACCCGCAGATGTCGAGTTAATTTACACATCCAAAAAATAAAACCCTGAAATTATACGTAAATCATTGTTATATATCGATTATATATTTATGGCCTGCTTTTTGCTTCATGTCGTGTGTATAGAGAGTTAGTCACAATCATAAGGATTTGAAATTATGAACTACAAGATGAAAACATCAGCACTTGCTGCAGCGATTGCACTTTTGGCTTCTGGCCCCGCTGCTGCTGGGTTAATTGATTTTGAAGACGCCCCCTCGCGTGGCCTCAGTGATAACGATAGTGTCACCACCGAATACAGTCTGACTGACAACGTCACGTTTGTCGGTGGCTATTTGGAGGCAAGCGGAGACGCTGATGGCGATCCGCAAGGTTTTCTGAATGATCAGAACGGTATCTACGATGACCAGTTCAGTGCTTCACCTGGGTTGGGCGACTGGTTTCTCCGCACTGAAGGCGAGATTGGCTCCAGGGGCGGACAGGATATTTTTCTTTCCATCCTTTTTGACGAGGCCGTTACTTTTGCGTCCGGTCAGATTTGGGACATTGACGGCAATGACGCTCAGGGAACCGAGCAGTGGAACGTCGTTGCGTTAAATGGCGGAAACATTTTAAACCAGCAGCTTAGCCCCCTAGGCGATAGTAATGGCCCCGGGTCTCTCGATGGACTTCCCTGGGCCTTCACTGTTGGCGATATCGGTGCATTCGATCAAATCAACTTTCGCTTTGCAGGCAGCAAAATGGAAGGCGTAGGCCTTGGTTTTGACAACTTCCGTTCTGCTGTTTCGGTACCGGAGCCCGGCACTCTGGGTCTACTGGGTCTCGGCCTTATAGGCGTCGTTGCTGCCCGTCGCCGTAAGGCTTAAAGCTTAAAATGTGTCCGTAACCAAAAACCGAGGGGCAATCCCTCGGTTTTTTGGTTGAAGCCCTACCATCGTTTACGTCCGCGGGTTTTACCTGACGTGGTCTTGCACAGGCACTCTCCCGGGATCATTGAAAGGGCTGCTCGAAGCGCATAATTCGAGTTAAACCTTCGAGGCGATGAAAGCTAATAAATACTGAAAAGCCCAAGTCTTGGGCTTGACCAGGTCACCTGAACTACTGGAAATACAAAGGGACTAACATGGACTTTAACAAAAAATTGATATTCAGCTTCCTGGTAGCATCAGCATTCATCCTTACAGGATGTGGCGGTGGCAGTTCGGACGAGCCAACTCCCGAAGAGCCAACTCCCGAAGAGTCTACTTCCGAAGAGCCAACTCCCGAAGAGTCTACTTCCGAAGAACCGACTGATGAAGTTACCGAGGCAAACATTATAGACTTTATTGATCCGGGTGTTTTCTTTACAACGGCAGAATTCGAGGACGGTTCCGAGGCCCCGGCCCCCGAAGATACGCTCACCATCTTGAGCCCCACG
>JAGXLV010000105.1 GCA_018334495.1 Oleiphilaceae bacterium | reverse complement strand
AAACTGTCCGGATTTGCGTAATACCCGCGTGGTTGATGTCATCCAGGAATTATCGGAATTCGGCTGCAAGGTGGATGTAACGGACTGCTGGGCGGACAATGACGAAGCGCAGCAGGAATATGGTTTAAAGCTGGTCAATGAGCCCCAGGCGGGCCATTACGATGCCATTGTGCTGGCTGTGCCTCATCGGGAATACGCCGCCATGAGTGCGGGCCAGTTGCGGGCGCTGATGACACCCAAAGGTGTTTTGTTTGATTTGAAGGGTATATTACCCCGGGGTCAGGCGGACTTGCGGTTGTAAATAGTATTGGTTTTGATGGTTCTTTTTTGTAAGACCAGTGAAGTGACATATAGTTCTTAAGTACTGCTTGAATTGTAAAAATCTATAAAACAAAAGCGGTCAATGACTCAAGTTATTGGCCGCTTTTTTTATTTTCGGGTAATGTATTTGCGATAAGAAAATGGCTGGTTTATTATCTGCATTACTGCGAACTATTTTGTACAATTTTCAGTCAGTATAAAATTCACCTTATGCACTGCTTCCCACCAACGGACGGTTAACATAGGCATGGTGTGTTGAGAATTAACGGAACCGGAATTATGCGGTTTGAAAATTCATTTGTTCAGTCTCGATAACTCGAAGGAAAATCTCAATGGCAAAGATTAATGACTACTATCAGAAAAAACAGATGGTGGAAAAACTCTCGGAAGAACTTCATCAACTGGAGCAGGACAACGCTCTTAAACAGGAGTTGAAGTTTGAAGAGGAAGTTCGTGGCCTGATGAAAGAGTATGAGAAGTCTCCCCGGGACGTGCTGGAGATTCTGGCGACGATCGATCCTTCGCTGGCCGGCGGCAAAG
This sequence comes from Oleiphilaceae bacterium, assembly GCA_018334495.1. GTDB lineage: Bacteria > Pseudomonadota > Gammaproteobacteria > Pseudomonadales > Oleiphilaceae > Marinobacter. The sequence continues at coordinate 6,495 of JAGXLV010000105.1, read as the reverse complement.
TTGAGAACAGCCCCACCGGTCGCCCGAAGCGGCCGCTGAAAACCTATAAGAACCCCCACACCGGCGAAATGGTTAAAACCCGCGGGGGCAACCACAAGGTTTTGAATGAGTGGCGCCAGCAATACGGGAAGGAAACCGTGCAAAGCTGGCAGCAGGATTAATCTCGGCCTGGCAGGGGCGACCCGGTCGCCTCTGCCGTGTCGCCACCGATCGGCTCCACCAACGACACTCGATCTCCTTTTGGCTGTTGTGATGCGGCGTTACCATGAGTAATCTTGGTGACCTTAAACCGCTCTATTCCGCGCACTGCAAAAAGGACTGCCATGAATTATGCCTCCCTTCTTACTGATGTTCTCAACATTGCCGACAAGGCCAGCCAGCGCGTGTTGGAGATTTATAAAACCGATTTCGAAGTCGAGTTTAAAGACGACAAATCGCCCCTGACGGCCGCGGATATTGCCTCACACGACATCATCGAGGCCGGCCTGCGAGCGCTGACCCCTGACATCCCCATTCTTTCTGAAGAATCCGCCAATGCACCCTGGAGTGAGCGGAGCAACTGGACGCGATTCTGGCTGGTGGATCCTATCGACGGCACCAAGGATTTCACCAAACGCAGCGGCGAATTCACGGTGAACATCGCCTTGGTGGAAAATGGTGAGCCGGTTCTGGGTGTTGTCACGGCCCCGGCCCTGGGCGATGCCTATTGGGGGATCAAGGGCGAGGGCGCCTGGAAGCGGGACAGCAGCGATCAGGTGCGCCGGATTCATGTGGTGGCGCCACCGGAACAAAAGCGGGTGGTGGCCAGCAAAAACCATCTGAATGACGAGACCCGCGAGTTTATTGAATCACTGGGTAAGCATAAGCTGGTGCAGGCGGGCAGTTCCTTGAAGTTCTGCCGCATTGCCGAAGGCGAGGCCGATATTTACCCTCGCATTGGCCCCACCTGTGAATGGGATACAGGTGCGGCTCACGCCGTGCTCAATGCCGCCGGTGGCAAGGTTGAAACCCTGGCAGGCGAGCCGCTGCTTTACGGCAAGGAAGATGTGTTTAATCCGAATTTCGTGGCCTCGGGTGATTGGTATTAATGTCCTGGTATGCTCTCCAACACAAACCGGGGCAGGGCGACCGGGCGGTTCAAAACCTGCAGAATCAGGGCGCCCGGTGCTTTTACCCCAAGATACAGGTAGAAAAAATACGCGTCGGCAAGCGCATCAAAAAGCTTGAGCCGCTGTTTCCCGGGTACTTGTTCATTGATATCTCGCAGGCGGACCCGCTCTGGGCCAAGCTTCGCTCCACCCGTGGCGTCATGCGGGTGGTGGGTTTTGCCAACAAACCTGCGACCATCGAAGATGAAGTTATTGAGCAGATTCGCCACAGCCTGCAGGCGGTGAGTGAGCGGGGCGGCATCAAACCCGGCCAGTCCGTGGAAATTCAGGAGGGGCCGTTCAAGGGCCTGACTGCCATTTTCGAGGCCTACGACGGCGAGGAGCGGGCCATTGTGCTGATTGAGTTCATGCAGAAGAAGCAAGCCATCAAGGTCGGGTCGGGGGCTATTCGTTAGACAACCCTGCAGGTAGATCCGGGTGGTGCCGCAAGACACTGCTGTGCGCTTTCGGTTAACATTCACAAAATGCTAAAGCAAGGATAAGTCATGCTCGCAGTGATACTTTCCGGCGGCTCCGGCACCCGCCTCTGGCCGCTTTCCCGGGAAGCCTACCCGAAACAGTTTATCCCGGTGGTGACGGATGAAACCCTGCTGGCCGAAACCATTACCCGTGGCCTGGCTCTGGACGAGCACACCCGCGTGATGGCGATTACCAACGAGGAGCACCGCTTTGTTGTGGCGGCGCACTTGCAGGCCCAGGCGGCCGATCGCACGGCCGGTATTATCCTTGAGCCGGCCGGACGCAACACGGCCCCGGCCATTGCCCTGGCAGCCCTGGCCGCAGCGGAGGAAAACCCGGCGGAACTGTTGCTGGTGATGCCGTCAGACCATGTCTTGAAGGATCAGGCCGCCTTCAAGGCCGCCGTGGAAAATGGCGCCAAGGCGGCGAAAGACGGCAAGCTGGTGACCTTTGGCATCGTGCCTGGTTCTGCCCATACCGGTTACGGTTATATTCGTGCTGGCGTCGAGGAAGACGGCTATTTAAACGTTGACGGGTTTGTGGAAAAGCCCGATGAAGAAACCGCCCGGGGGTATTTCAGCGCCGGTGGCTATTTCTGGAACAGCGGCATGTTCCTGTTCCGGGCCGATCGATACCTCAGCGAGCTGGAAAAATACAGCCCCGACATGCTCAAGGCCTGCAAGGCCGCTTATGCTGAGAAACAGTCGGACATGGATTTTACGCGGGTGGGCCGCAAGGCATTTGAGGCCTGCCCCGAGGATTCCATTGATTACGCCGTCATGGAGAAAACCACCGACGCGGTGGTGATACCCCTGGACGCGGGCTGGAGCGATGTGGGCTCCTGGTCGGCTCTGTGGGAACTTCAGCCTCAGGACAGTGACGGCAATGTCTGCCGTGGCGATGTGATTACCGAGGATGTTTCCGGTTGCTATATTCACTCCGAGGGCCGCCTGATTGCAGCACTGGGTGTGAGCAATCACGTGATAGTCGAAACCGACGATGTGGTGCTGGTGGCGGATCGCTCCTGCGTGCAGGATGTCAAAAAGCTGGTGGCTCAGGTCAAGGCCCAGGGCCGCCATGAGCACCGCTTTCACAAGAAAGTGCACCGGCCCTGGGGCACCTACGAAGGCATCGCCATGGGCGGGCGCTTTCAGGTCAAGCATATTACCGTCAAGCCCGGCGCCTCGCTGTCGTTGCAAAAGCACCACCACCGCGCCGAGCACTGGGTCGTGGTCAACGGGACGGCCATCGTCACTCGTGGCGAAGAGGAAATCCTGCTGACCGAAGATCAGTCGACCTATATTCCCCTGGGTGTCCGGCACCGCCTGACCAACCCCGGCGTTATTCCCCTGGAGCTGATTGAGGTTCAGACCGGCAGTTATCTGGGCGAAGACGATATCGTGCGCTATCAGGATACCTATAATCGGGTTTAATATGGATGAGGCCTGGCCTGCAACTCATGACAACAAGGACGAACCATGGACGATTGGCAAGGATGCCTCAGCCCCCAATGCCAGACGGCACTTCAGGCCGCGCGCGCTGATGTGCTGGAGCGCGGCGGCGCGGCCATTACGGCGGAAGACTTTTTACTCGCGTTAATCGACGGCGACACATCGGTGGCCCGCTTCCTGCGTCGCCACGGCGTGGATCTGGACGAACTGACGCGCACCATCCAGTGTGAACAGCCGATTGTGACCGGGGTGAACGGGGAGGACCTGCTGTCTTCCCAGTTGCGCTACTGGCTCTCCCTCGCGCGGGAAATTTCGGGCCAGGCCTGGGTTGACTGGCCGGCGCTCCTGCAAACCCTGGTTCATTCCGCGGAAAGGCTGGCGGGCAAGGCTTATGTGGCCGTGCTTGAGCAGGTGGCCTGTTGGCCCGACACTGGCGAGGGCCACAACCCGCCTGCGTCGTCTGCCGATCAGGGCGCCTACCGGCCGACCGTGATGGCCGAGCCCGCTCTTGTAAAGCTTGCTGAGGATGTGGCTGTGTTTGTGGCGGCGGAACCCCGGGCCTTGGTGTGGGTCACCGGCCCTTCCGGTTCCGGCAAGACCACCTGGCTGCAGGCGCTGGTCAGGGCCCTGCCCGGCGACTCTGTGAGCCTGGATTTGCGTGTTCCACTGGAAAATGCCGCGCTGGACAGAACAAACACCGCCCGGGAAGCTGGCCTGGCGATTGCGCCCCTGCTGATTCTCGATAATACCTCCCCGGACGACCTGCTCGCGCTCATGGCGCACGACCAGGGCCGAATTCAAGGCCTGTTAGGGTCTCATGACGGCCCGATTCTGATGCTGAGCCCCGAGACAGGACATTCAGGCGTGCAGCGGCTGGAACAGATTCTGGGCCGCTCGGTGGCCCCGCGGGCCATGCCATTGACAGGCCTTGCCCAGAATCTGGCGGTATTGACCGCGCACCAGCCCGATATTGAAAAACGCTGGGCGGTGGAAGTCCATAACGATGCCTTGCAGTACGCCGGGTCGATGTCCGCGTGTGCCGGTATGACTCCCGGCGAGGCTCTGGGCTGGCTGAAACGCACCGCGGCACGAGTCGCCCTCACTGCCGAACGCGGCTCGCCGCAGAGTCAGAGCCTGGCGGGTGAAGCGGACACAGTGCGCAGGCAACTGCTGGTGGCCTGCGCCCGGCAGCAATCGGTGGCCCAGCTGGAGCAGACACTGGACCGGCTGGCCGTTGAATCCGCCGCCGTGGACGTTGACTGGCACGAACGCAAAGCCACCGGCACCCTGCGACAGGTTCTGCCAGAGGATCTGGACTATGAGCGCGAAGCCGGCCTGGGTAACGTCGAACCGACCCTCGATACCGAAGCTGTGGTTTTTCGGACAGCCGGGCGGCGGCGCGGCGCCAGTTGAAGCTTCGCGGCTATTGTCTCCTGGCTTGCGGCGCTATGTTTGTAATGGCTTGTGGCACTATCTTCTGAAAGCCTGTGGCACTATGATCCTGCGCTGGGTTAAGAAGTCTGCTTGAGTCGGTGAGGAGGTTGTAGCAGTGCGGGATCTGGAAATTTACATACGTGACCTGGAGCCACATCAGCTGTCTGCCTGGCTCGGTCGGCATCTGGACGATCTGGTGCTGGATGACGGGGAGGTTGCTGGCAAAGCGGTGAAAGGCACTGGCCACTACCAGGGTAATCGCGTCAGGATCAGCGTTTATCCCGCCGCGTTCGGCAAGCGCTACACCTGCCTTATTCTGGAGGCTGTGGCTTTGCCCTGGCAAACGGACCTGGACTGCGCCCGCAGTGCCTGGGAAGCTCTGGAAACAGAAATCCGGTGCAGCAGTGGCGATTGGCAGGAAGGCGAGCCGGTTGAAGAAGACAAGTGGTGGCGTCTGGATGAGCGGGGCGAGCAGCAGGCGGTCTGGAAGTAGAAAAGCGAATTTGAGGCAAAAAAAAAGACCGGCAGGCGTGCCGGTCTTTTTTTGTCTTCGGGGTTAGCGTCGGAGCTTATTCTTCGCTCAGAATCGACACGTTATCGGCCTGCAGGCCTTTATCCGCGTCCACCACACTGAACCGCACGCGCTGGCCCTGGCGCAGAACACGCCGGCCACGGCCACGGATGGCGCGGAAATGCACAAACACTTCCTCGCCATTGTCGCGCACGATGAAACCGAAGCCTTTCTTGACGTTGAACCACTTGACGGTGCCTTCCTCATCACCTTCAGGCGTGGATTCGTCGAAATCGCCCTCGTCTTCTTCCTCATACACGTCGCGAGGCGCCGGGCGGGGCTGACGGGGCTGGGTTTTCTGAGCCGGTTCCGGCGTACGAGCAGGTGCCGTGAGATCCGCTTTCTGGCGGGGTGCCAGAGCCACGGTCAGAAACCCGACCAGTGCAAACAGCGCCAGGGTGAGGATGTATCCTAAAATGCCTTGAATGCTGCCCAGAACAAAGGTGGGGCTTTGGGCAAGTTCACTGGTGCCGGTCTGGGCCAGAATCTGGAACACCTCGGGCGTCAGAATAGACAGAAGGAAAGCGAGTACGAAAGGGGCGGGAATAGCAATAAGAACCGCCAGAAGAACCACTCTACCTGGATTACGCATTGACGAAAGTCTCTCCATTAATCAATAACAAACAATAAAAACCGGATCTCGGGTAACATTAAGGGCAATGGTATGAAATTCCCCTGCCTCCGGTCAGTTAAAACCGCCGGCACGGGCTCAATAAAAACCGTGCTGACAGACCAAAGGCGGAATGATAACAGATAACGGCATTTGCTGACCAAGTAACGGTGAAAATGCCTATGAAATCCACCCGAAACGGAAACCGATGAATGCAGATCGAGGCAATTGAAGCGCGCATGGACGAACTCGAAACCCGTCTCGCCTTCCAGGAAGACACCATCAACACCCTCAACGATCAAGTCGTCCACCAGGAAATGGACCTGCGCAAACTGTGGGAAGCCAACCAGCTCCTCAAAAAGCAGCTCAAAGACGTCTCCCCCTCCAACATCCAAAGCCAGGAAAACGAAACCCCGCCCCCTCATTATTGACCCAGCCAGACCTAGCGGTTGAAACCGTTCAACGGTCCCGGGGTGCGACAATGTTTGGTAGGAGCGGCTTCAGCCGCGAAAGTGATTTGGGATGAGGCCATGATCGCGGTTGAAACCGCTCCTACGGTGCGCCGGGGCGACGATGTTTGGTAGGAGCGGCTTCAGCCGCGAAAGAGATTTGAGATGACGCCATGATCGCGGTTGAAACCGCTCCTACGGTGCGGCGGTGCGACGATGTTTGGTAGGAGCGGCTTCAGCCGCGAAAGAGATTTGGGATGAGGCCATGATCGCGGTTGAAACCGCTCCTACGGTGCGGCGGGGCGACGATGTTTTGGTAGGAGCGGCTTCAGCCGCGAAATCAGTCCAAACA
>JAGXLV010000031.1:20320-30132 GCA_018334495.1 Oleiphilaceae bacterium | reverse complement strand
ATCCGTTAGAGCAGAGTTTCAGGGAGGTGATTCGCTTCACAGGGGTTAGTCTTTACGACGCACTGCACTGAAAAAGTTGCCGGTCAGTGCCACTTGGAGCCGCCGCAATAATCCGAGGTTCTCTTATCTGAAACGTCAAATTTTAGAAAAATATCAAGTATTCATATACTTAACGGCTATTGTCTGTGGCTTGTTGATTGGGACCGTTTTACCAAACCGGGTCGGCGCGCTTGAGTGGGGGCTTTGGCCAGTTCTGGGGTTGCTGTTGTATACCACCTTTACGCAGGTTCCCCTGATTCATCTGCGCGAAGCTTTTGGCAATTTTCGCTTCATCGCCGCTGCCGTGGTGGGCAACTTTGTGCTTTTGCCATTTGTTGTGTGGGGCCTGATGGCCATGGCACCGAATGAGCCCGCGGTTCGCCTTGGCTTACTGCTGGTATTGCTGGTGCCGTGTACTGATTGGTTTATCACGTTCACCCACCTGGGTGGCGGTGATACAAAGCACGCCATCGCCTTCTCTCCCGTCAGTCTGATATTGCAGATCGTTTTTCTGCCCTTTTACCTGTGGTTATTCCTTGGCTCGGAGTTCACAGCAAACCTGGCGCAAAAAGCGATGTTCATGGCATTTCTTGGATTGATCGTATTACCCCTGTTGGCGGCATTCATGACAGAAAAATGGGTTGAAGCTGGCCCCCGTCGACGTCATGTTATTGACCGGCTGGCATGGTTGCCGGTGCCCTTGCTGGCAGTGGTGGTCTTTTCCATCGCCGCCGCACAGGTCGGCATTGTCATGGATTCGGCCGGTCTGCTGGGGCACCTGCTTCTGATTTTTGGTGCGTTTCTCGTGATTGCCGGACTGGTTTCCCGCGCGCTTGCGCTCGTGTTCAATCTGCCGCCACTGCAGGGACGGGTTTTAGCCTTCAGTTTGGGAAGCCGGAACTCGTTCGTGGTCCTCCCGCTTGCACTTGCACTGCCCGCGTCATACGAGCTGGCCGTTGTCGTGATTGTTTTTCAGTCATTGGTCGAACTTTTCGGCATGGTCGCGTATTTATGGTGGGTTCCGAAGAAGCTATTCCCTGCCGCAGCCTGAGCCCTGCACAGTCGTCAGCGAGGCGCTGTGCCGGATGCCAAACAGGGCAGGAGGTACCTTTAAATTGAACGCCGAAGGTAACGCCGGTAACGCGGACGCCAGAAATTGCGTTCGATGGACTGGCGAATGGTGTCGTCCTCGGAGCGTAAGGCGACGCCATCCTCCTGTGCCTGCCTGGCGACATCGAAAGCGATGATGCGACTGATTTCCTGAATACCGGTCAGGTCGGGCAACAGGCGCTCGCCGGTTTGTTGGACGATGGGTGCCTGTTTCGCCAGGGCATTGGCTGCTGCCATGAGCATGGTGTCGGTCACGCGAGAGGCGCCGGCAGCGACCACGCCGAGGCCAATGCCCGGGAAAATATAGGCGTTGTTGCATTGGGCGATGGGGTGGGTCTTGCCATTCAGTTCCACCGGCTTGAAGGGGCTGCCGGTGGCCACCAGCGCTTTACCGTCGGTCCAGTTCAGGATATCGGCGGGTGTGGCCTCGACCCGGGAAGTGGGATTCGACAGTGGCATCACCAGCGGTTGGGCACAGCCTGCGTGCAGCGCTTTGATCACGTCTTCACTGAACAGGCCGCGTTGGCCGGAGACGCCGATCAGCACCGTTGGCTTCGCCTGTTTCACCACATCGATCAATTCCCGGCCAGGCCAGTCCCGGATCCGGTCAGGATCCTGAGCGAGTGCCAGCTGAAAATCCTGCAGGGCGGTGATGTCCCTGGTCAGCAGTCCGGGACGGTCGATCATGTAGATGCGTTGACGCGCTTCGGGCTCCGACAAACCCGCGTCCGTCATGGCGACGATGATCTGTTCGGCAATACCGCAGCCGGCGGAACCGGCTCCCACAAAGGCGACCCTCTGCTCGCTGACCTTTTCGTTCTTGGTTTTACACGCAGCCAGCAACGTAGCCAGACAAACCGAGGCAGTGCCCTGAATGTCGTCGTTGAAGCAGCAGGCATGGTCGCGGTATTTCTTGAGCAGGCGCATGGCGTTGTTCTGGGCGAAATCCTCAAACTGCACCAGGACATTGGGCCAACGACGTTTTACCGCTGCCAGGAATTCGGCCACGAAAGCGTCGTATTCTTTTGGCTCGATGCGCTTGTGGCGCCATCCCATGTACATGGGGTCGTCCAGCAGTGCCTGATTGTTGGTGCCCACATCGAGCATGATAGGCAAGGTATTAGCCGGGCTGATACCGCCGCACGCGGTGTACAGTGAGAGCTTGCCGATAGGAATGCCCATGCCGCCGATGCCCTGGTCGCCCAAGCCCAGAATGCGCTCGCCATCGGTGACCACAATGACTTTGACCTTCTCTTTGGTGGCGCTGCGCAGGAGGTAGTCCATGTGCTCCCGGTCGGGGTAGGACACGAACAGGCCGCGATGGTTGCGGTAGATGTTGGAGAACTCCTCGCACGCCTCGCCCACGGTCGGGGTATAGATAATGGGAAGCATCTCTTCCAGATGGTCTTCCAGCAGACGGTAGAACAGGGTTTCGTTGTCGTCCTGAATCGCGCGCAGTGTGATGTGCCGGCCAAGATCGGTCTCGCATAATTCGTACTGCTTATAAGCTCGCCCCACCTGCTCCTCAATGGTTTCCACGTTCTCTGGCAGCAAGCCGATCAGATTGAAATCCAGGCGTTCCCGGTGGGTGAAGGCACTGCCCTTGTTCAACAAGGGCATCTCCAGCAAGGAGGGGCCGGCGTAGGGTATGTACAGAGGGCGCTTTTCCGGTTTGCTCATGGTCACCTCGTGAATCGAGCGGGTTGCGAACGCATCAGACTCGGAGCCATGTCGCTAATGGCCAAAATCCGTTTATAAAGAGAGTAACTGATTTCGAAATCGTCCGCCGGTTGTTTGGCGGGATTCGAGCTGCAGTGCCTGTTTTTCGGTTCAGCCTGGAATTTTATTGGTTGCGTGCTCAAAGGCGTTGAACTATGGCAGTGATGCACGTATTACTGATTAGTAAGTTAACTGGAATGCTGACGTTTGTTTTCTTTGCGTCATGCTGGAGTTTGACCCAGTTGCTGATATTACCTCCACTGGAAGGAGATCGTGCATGAGCAAGCATATTTCGTTATTAGGCGTTCCGGGCATTATTGGTATCGCTGTCGTTGTGGGTGGCTGCGCCACTCCTGGTGAGCCGCCCGAGGGAGAACGGCAAACAGCCGAGTCTGCCATCCAGCAAGCGGTGTCAGCGGATGCCAGAGAGTTTGAGCCGGTGCTGCTTAATCAGGCGCAGAACAAAATGGCCGATGCCGAAGAACTGATCGAAGCAGAGCGCTACGAGGAAGCCGGTCGCCTTCTTGAACAGGCAGAGGTAGATGCGCAACTGGCCGGGGCCCGTTCGGAAACCGCTAAGGCACAACAGGCGGTTGAAGAGATCAATAGAAGTATCGAGTCTCTTCGCCAACGAATCGAACAAGGCCAGTAAGGCCCCAGGGGATAAGGAGATTATTATGAACAAGCGCAACATGACTTTTGCCATGGCTGTGAGCTTTGCTCTTTTTATAACCGGATGTGCGAGCACACCCCAAGACATCGAAGAACTTGATGAAGCAAGGGCCGCCTATGAAGAAGTCAGTAACGACCCGAATGTTGCCCGAAGTGGCGATCGTCAGTTAAGGAGCGCCAGGAACGAGCTTTCCCGCGCGGAAACACTTTTGGAAGAAGGCGGTGAAACTGGCGAGATTGAGCATGCGGCCTACCTTGCCAAGCGGCACGCACAAATTGCTGCCGAACAGGGAAAGCGGGCGGAATTGCAAGAACAGATTAATTCCGCAGAAGAGCGCCGCCGGGAACTGGAATTCCAGCGGCGTTCTGGCGAGGCAGAGCAAGCCAGACGCGAAACGGAAGAGCTCCGCCGGCAGATGGAAGAGCTGCAGGCTGAGCAAACAGACCGGGGAATGGTCCTGACACTCGGCGATGTGCTGTTTGACCTTAATCAGGCCGAACTGAAACCTGCCGGTGAGCAAACCATTGAGCGGCTGGCGGAGTTTATGTCCGAGTATGAGAACCGCCGTGTCCGTGTGGAAGGCTATACCGATAGCACCGGTGACGAATCCTATAATCAACGCCTGTCCGAGCGCCGGGCAGAATCTGTACGCGATGCACTGGTCGCCAGGGGCATCAGCCGTGACCGTATTGAAACAAAAGGATTTGGCGAAGAGTTTCCCGTAGCCAGTAATGACACGCCTGCAGGGCGCCAGCAGAACCGTCGCGTTGAGATTGTCATTTCCGACCAGGAGGGCAATATCGAATCACGATAATTGCGGTCCTTAAAATGCAGAGTGATAACAACAGCCCCGCTCAGAATCGGGGCTGACTTATTAACGCTTTCACGGTTCTTGCTGGCGGGCCGAGGCAGGATGCCTTGCAGGCCAAGAGGAAAGGGATGATATCGCGTTGATAGCCCACGGGTGCCCGCGCTGGATCATCAGGTTGACGCACAGACAACCCGATTTCTGCCTTTATGCTTGGCCTCATAAAGCGCCTTGTCCGCCTTGGCGAGCATGCCGCTGACATCGTTGTCTTCAGGCACGGTTTCCATCACGCCAATACTGACGGTGACCGGGATCGACTGGTCACCCACCGTCACCGGCATGGTTTCCAACCCCTGCCGCAGCCGCTCCGCCAGAACCCTGCCTCCCTCAAGGCCCGTTTCCGGGAGCAGGAATGCAAATTCCTCACCGCCGACCCGGGCCGACAGGTCGTGAATGCGCAGGGTTTCGTTACAGAGTCTGGCGAATGCCTGAATGACCGCATCACCGGCGGCGTGGCCATATTCATCGTTAATACGCTTGAAGTGATCCAGATCGGCCAGCAGCACGCAGAGTTGCCGGTCATGGCGTCGGCTCCGGACCCGTTCGGCCTCAGCATTTTGCATGAAATGACGACGGTTGGGCATACCGCTGAGTTCGTCATGGGTCGCGATATAACGCAGTTGCTCCTCCAGCACTTTACGGCTGTCAATTTCCGTCTCCAGGTTCAGGAGCAGTTGTTTTTCGGACGAGATATCGTTCTGGATGGAGGCAAAACCAAGCAGTTCGCCGTTCTCATCAAAATCAGGCTGGCAGGAAATTCTCATCCAGAAGGTTTGACCCGAGTGATCGTAATTCAGAATCTCAGCGGTGAACGGCTCCAGTCTCGACATCATGACGCCCATGTATTCAATGGTGTCGGGATCTGAATCATGCCCTTGCAGCAGTTCGCCGGGCTTGTTGCCCATCAGCTCATCCCGGCTGAAGCCGGTAATGCGGGTAAAAGCGGCATTGACCCAGGTAGTCTTGCCATCAGGGTCGGTCATGATGATCGCTTCATGGGTGTTTTCCAAAGACCTGGCCAGCCGCTGGTTATGCCTCTGCTGATACTCTTCTTCGGTAATATCCCGGAAAACGCCAAAAAGGTATTGCGGCCGTCCGGTGCCGCTGAATTTTATCTCCCCCGTGGAGTGCACCAGCACAACGGCTCCGTCCTGATGCAGTACGCGAGCGACAAAGTCAAGGGGCTGCAGGCTACTGAGGGTCTGTTCGATAATTTTCTGCACCCGCTGACGATCATTCGGGTGATAGAAATTGATCGCTGTTTTAAAGTCTGGCTTGAAGCTCCCTGGCTCGTAGCCGTGAATCCGGAAAACCTCGTCGGACCAGAAAACCGTGTTGTTATCCAGATCTATATACCAGTGCCCTGTTCGAGTCACCTCGTGGGTAAGCCTGAGGACATCGTCGATGGTCAGCAATTTAACAGGGCTCCTCGGTTTTCGGGGGCAAGAACCAGAATAGCTGCCCTGCACGACGATCTGACTAAAACTGATACGGTTAAAATAGGCGTGATTTTGTGGCATCCCGGGCTGCCCAGTCAAGTATGAGGCGTTCAGGCAAGGCTCTGGGTTGACGCCGTCAAACTTGCAAGGCAGTGCAAATTCTTCTCTATATCGGTAAACTGGGATTGTTTTTAAACAGATTGCCGACTTCCCGCCATGAAAATTCCCGCCGAACTGACCCGCTCTGTGTTTGCCCGTTGCGACGGCCGTATCTGCAGCGGTCTGACGGTTAAAACCTGTGTTCTGGGAGCCGGTCCTGTTGTTGGCGTAACATTCTTTTTCTACAACCTTTTGCCAAACCCATTCTCCAGAATCCGGTAGCCTTGCAATGGAAATCAGTGTCAACTTTCTCGACAATCTCAGGCTTGAAGCCAAGTTTGACGACTTCTCTGTCATCACCGACCAACCGATCCGCTATAAGGGCGATGGGTCTGCGCCCAGTCCCTTCGACTATTTCCTGGCGTCCTCGGCGTTGTGTGCGGCCTATTTTGTGCGGGTTTACTGTCTGGCGCGGGACATTCCCACCGATAATATCCGGTTGTCACAGAACAACATCGTTGATCCGGAGAATCGCTACAATCAGATTTTCAAGATTCAGGTGGAGCTGCCTGAGGACATCTCCGACAAGGACCGCCAGGGCATACTGCGCTCCATCGACCGCTGCACCGTCAAGAAGGTGGTGCAGACCGGGCCCACCTTCGATATTGAAACCGTGGATAGCCTGGACGAAGACGCCCAGGCCCTGCTAATGACCACCCCTGAGGGCAGCCGCACCTATATTGAGGGCAAGGATCTGCCACTGGAGCAGACCATCGCCAACATGACCGGTCTGCTGGCAGACCTGGGCATGAAGATTGAAATTGCCTCCTGGCGCAACATCGTGCCTCACGTCTGGTCGTTGCACATTCGCGATGCGGCTTCGCCCATGTGCTTCACCAACGGCAAGGGCTCGACCAAGGAAAGCGCCTTGTGTTCGGCCCTGGGTGAGTTCATCGAGCGGCTGAGCTGTAACTTCTTCTACAACGATCAGTACTTCGGCGAAGACATCGCCCACCGCGAATTTGTCCATTACCCTGACGAGGAGTGGTTCAGGCCCGGGCCTGCAGACGAACTGCCGGCGGGCATCCTGGACAATCACTGCCTGGCCATCTACAACCCGGATGGCGAATTGGGCGGATCCAATCTGGTTGATACGAATTCAGGTCGTGTCGACCGGGGCATCTGTGCCCTGCCTTTCGTGCGCCGGTCCGATGGCGAGGTGGTGTATTTTCCCTCCAACCTGATCGAAAACCTGTTCCTCAGCAACGGTATGAGCGCCGGCAACACCCTGCCCGAAGCCCAGGTGCAGTGTCTGTCGGAGATCTTCGAACGGGCGGTGAAGAAGCAGATCATCGAAGAGGAAATCGCGCTGCCGGATGTGCCCCTGTCGGTGCTGGAGAAGTACCCGAACATTCTGGAAGGCGTGCAGGCACTGGAAAAGCAGGGCTTTCCCATACTGGTGAAAGACGCCTCGTTGGGCGGCCGCTATCCGGTCGCCTGCGTTACCCTGATGAACCCGAAAACCGGCGGCGTGTTTGCCTCCTTCGGCGCCCATCCGAGTTTCGAGGTGGCGCTAGAGCGCAGCCTGACGGAACTGATGCAGGGGCGCAGCTTCGAGGGCCTGAACGATGTGCCGCCGCCGACCTTCAACAGCCAGGCGGTCACCGAGCCCAGCAACTATGTGGAACACTTTATCGATTCCTCCGGGGTTGTGTCCTGGCGCTTTTTCAGTGCCCGGGCGGATTACGAATTCAGCGAATGGGATTTCTCCGGCACCAACCAGGAAGAAGCCAGCGGCCTGTTCGACATCCTCAGCGAGATGGGTAAAGAGGTCTATGTGGCGGTGCACGAAGATATCGGCGCGCCTGTGTGCCGCATTCTGGTGCCGGGGTATTCGGAGGTCTATCCGGTCGAAGACCTGGTCTGGGACAACACCAACATGGCCCTGGACTACCGCGAGGACATCCTCAACCTGCACGCGCTGAATGACGATCAGCTGGCCGGCCTGGTGGAGCGTCTGGAAGAAAGCCAGTTGGACAACTACATGAAAATCATCAACCTGATTGGCGTGGAATTTGATGAAAACACCGTCTGGGGCCAGCTCACTATTCTGGAGCTGAAACTGATGATCTATCTGGCCCTGCAACAGCACGAGGAAGCTCTGGACACGGTCGATGCCTTCCTGCAGTTCAACGACAACACCGTGGCGCGCAACCTGTTCTACCAGGCCATGAACGCGGTGCTGGAAATTGTAACGGACGAGGAGCTTGAGCTGGACGACTTCCTGTTCAACTTCCGTCGCATGTTCGGCGAGGACACAATGGCTACCGTGCTCGGTTCGGTGGATGGCAGCCTGCGCTTCCCCGGCCTCGCCCCCACCAATATGCAACTGGAGGGCCAGGAGAAGCACCTGCGTCTGATCGAGAGCTACAAGAAGCTACACGCGGTGCGTGCCGCCCGGGGATAAGCGGCGGGGTCAAGACGATAGAACGCCTTGAGCGCCTCATAGACGTCCGGTTGTTCCCGGTACAGGTGCTGCGGTTGCTGAAAAAAGGCCTCCGTCAGAACCGCGAAGAACTCGGCCGGCGCCGTCGCGCCATAGGGATCCAGCCAGCTGTGGCGCTGACGATGAAGCGAATGCTGGAGATGCTCATAGGCCCGGCTCATGGTCTGCTGCCAGTGACTGGCCTGGGCCCGGTCAAGAGGCGGTGCGCCATCGGCCAGGCCATCCAGGTAATCAAGCTGGTGGGCGAATTCGTGAAGAATGACATTGTGGGGTCCGTCAGGGCTGTTGACGGCTTGCTCGCACTCCGACCAGGCCAGAACCACCTGACCAAGGCTGGACGCTTCGCCGGCCCGAATTTCGTCGCTCAGATGCACTAACAGTCCGTCGTTCTCATGACCTCGCACCCGGTAGAGGGCAGGATAGACCAGCACACTGCGGATCTCGTCATACTCGGACCAGGATCGGGCGAGAATGAGCAGACAGGCATGGCCGGCAATGGTGAGCCGGATCCGGTCGTCCAGCTCAAGGCCATCGCAGCCGTAGAAATCCTTTTCGGCGAGAAAAAGCTGAACGTGTTGTTCAAGCTGGTGCCTGAGTTCGGCGGGCAGCGCCGAATACAGCGGCACCTGTGAGTGGAGCAGAGTTCGCCAGCGCTCGGGGAAGGGCTGTCCCAGTGTCCGCTGCCTGCGCCAGTCAGGGTAAAAGAACAGATAAAAGATCGCCAGCGTGATGAACGCCAGGGCAAAGATTGCAAATGCAATTGCGGAGGACATTCGGGTTCCTGGGGCTGTTATCGAGAACTCTTTTCCAGATTACCAGAATGCAAAGCGCTCCGCAGTGGCATCCTTTATGGCCGGTTTTGATCATGCCTTAAGTACTGACGAGGCGTTCGCTAGGCCCTGTTATAGTGCTGGCGCGGTTCCCTTTTGGTGCGTTGCGTGCAAAAAAACAGGCGTTGGGATCGAATATTTTTCCGGATCTCGATTATTTTTTATTAAGTGGTTGTTTAATAACAATAAAAATAAATGGCATCTGTTTTGCTAAACAATTCGTGTAGTCAGACCTTAACCACTTAAAGGTAGTAAAAATGAAAACACGTTCCCTAACAGGCATGACAGGCATCCTTGGACTCACCGTCGTTGGTGCTTTGATGACTCCTTCTTTTGCAGCGGCGGATGTTTCCGCCAATCTTGGCGTTGTCTCCAATTACTATTTCCGAGGCGTAACCCAGACTGCGGACGCCACGGCGGTCCAGGGCGGTCTGGACTACGCCAGCGACGCTGGCTTTTACGCCGGCACCTGGGCCTCAAACGTGGATTTTGGCGATGGCACAAGCTATGAAATCGATCTGTATGCGGG
>JAGXLV010000031.1:2168-19897 GCA_018334495.1 Oleiphilaceae bacterium | reverse complement strand
CGACGACCTCAAGCTTTGGCTTGGGTGGTCCAAGAGCTTCTAAGGAACAATCACATCCTCAGGGGCAGGCAGCAGGGGTACGCGTATACCGGCAAGATGACGGGGATCCCTGCGCCATGCCCCTTGGTTCCCGATTCATTCTTCACAGAAGGAGCTTTGGGTGCCGCGGCTGTGATCGTACTGGATCCGCCAGGCGTGGAAGGCTTCAAGGCTGCCGTCGTCCATACGCACTGGAGTAGCGGCGCGGTGGATGCGTTTGGGCTGCTGGAGCTGCCGGCGGACATCCACGCCCACACACAGGCGTTCGAAGATCTCCGTCATCCTGGACTGGGCGTCACTTGAAAGGTCGGCCTGCTTGCTCATGCCGGATTATCGCCTTCTTTATCGCTGCAGTTTAAATCATAGCTGGTTTATCCGGGTTCGGCCCTTCCCCTTAATAGAAATAAATCCTATAAATGTTAATAATTATTTAATTTATTTATCAATGATTAAGCCCAGTCTAAAACAATTTTATTGCATGCTTGGCTGCGGTTTGAGAGTCTGAAAGAACCATCAGTGTTGTCCTTATTCCTGGCGACGGAGAGCCTTATATGAGACCCCTTTACGGATTCAGGATGGCGATTGCCGCGGCGGGAATGGTCGGGCTCATGTCCACTCCCACCCATGGTTCTTCCTTTCAAATTCTGGAGCAAAGCACCGCCAGACTGGGAACCGCTTTTTCCGGAACCGCTTCCCTGGCAGATGATGCCACGACCGTTTTTTTCAATCCCGCCGGCATGACCCAGTTGGACAGGCCCCAGCTCTCACTGGCCGGGAACCTGATACTCGTTGAATCCGAATTCAATGACGAGGGCTCAGTGGCTGCAGCGGGTACTCCGTTGCAGCAACCGCTCAGAGGTAAGGAAGACGAGACTGACGAGTTGGGTTCCGTGCCCAATTTTTATTACGTCCATCCGTTTTCGGAGCGTTGGCGATTCGGCCTGGGAATAAACGCCCCTTTTGGCCTCAAGACTGAGTACGACAGTGACTGGATTGGCCGGTACCACGCCACGGAGAGTGAACTTGTGGTTCTGAACATCAACCCGGCCGTTGCTTTCGCCGTTAATGACCGGCTCTCACTCGGCTTAGGGCTCAGTTATCGGCATATTGACACCACCCTCAAGAATCAGGTTGACTCCTTTAGTGCCTGTTTCGCCGGCGCCGGAGCTATCCCCGGCGCCGGTGCGACCTGTGCGCAAGCCCATGGCGGCCCCGGCAACCGGGACTCGGACAGCAGCGTTAAGATCGAGGGCGACGATGACGATGTGGTGGCAGACCTCAGCGCCCACTGGCGTGTGACCGATAACACCCGTGTGGGGTTGATCTGGCGTCAGGGTGGAGACTACACCCTGGATGGGAGTGCGGATTTCCGTCCGTCGGCTTCCTGCGTCGAGGATCCCTTTTGCAGTGGAACCCTGCAGGCATTGGATGGCGACGTCGAAGCGGATGTCGAACTTCCGGATACGGTCACCCTAAGCGTGTCACACCGTTTCGACGCGGCCTGGCAGGTTCACGGTGATATTGCCTGGACCGAATGGAGTTCGATAAAAGAAATCGCCGTCGTCAATACCGGTAATAGCCAGACAGTGAGTTCCCTGGACCTTCAATACGACGATACCCTGCGCTATGCCGTAGGTGCGAGTTTTGAGCCGGGTAACCGTTGGACCTGGCGTTTTGGTCTGGCTTACGATGAGGCGCCTCAGACCGACCGGGAATTTGTCACGCCACGAATTCCTGACCAGGACCGTTTCTGGACCAGTGTCGGCTTCAACTACGCCTTCTCGGAAGCTGCCTCGGTGGATGTGGGCTATGCCCATCTTTTCGTGGATACCAACGAAATCGACAAAACAGACCAGGGTAACCGACTGGTGGGGGATTTTGATTCCAGCGCTGATATACTGGGTGCGCAGGTCAACTGGCGGTTCTGAAATTAATGCGCATTATCGGGAAGTAAATGGTGAACGACGAATCGGGAGGTGAACTCCTCAGCGAATATCCCGACCAGCGGGGCAACGGCCGGCACAAGAAAAGAGGTTTTAGCGGAGCTCAGGTGCTCGGATTTGTCCTGCTGGCCATGGTTGCCACCGCCGGGCTCAGTTACTGGTTACTAAGTCAGTATGTGTTTCTCAAGGAGTTTGAGCCTGTTGAACTGAATTCCGGAGAGCAGCGCAGGCTCAACAGCAAATTGCGCGTGCTGGGCGTCGATGCGCCAGCCGAGGGTTCAGCGGCGGCTCCATTGCAACCGGAACCCTACAGCGAAGAGGGCGCTAGCCGGGAGGTTCAGTTCAGTGAGCGTGAGCTCAACAGCCTGCTGGCGAAAAATACGGACTTGGCGCAAAGACTGGCGATCGACCTGTCCGACGATCTTCTCAGTGCCCTGCTATTGGTGCCCCTTGAGGAAGGTTTCCCCGTGCTCGGTGGCAAAACCTTGAGAGTAAATGCGGGCGTGGAACTTTCTTTCAGCGATGGCAGGCCCCTGGTGAAACTGAGGGGCGTCAGCCTGATGGGCGTTCCCATCCCCAATGCCTGGCTGGGCAACCTCAAAAACGTGGACCTGGTCAACGAATTTGGCGCGGACCCGGGTTTCTGGAAACTGTTTGCGGAGGGGGTGGACAATATCCAGGTTCAGGAGGGTCGATTATTGGTCAGACTCCAGGAGTAGTGGCTGCTATATCAGGTTCTTTTACTTACTCGAAAGCCTCCGGATAACGCCGTTTCATTTTCGTCAGCCGGTAAATGGTGATGAAGTTGGTGACCACCACCATGGCTTCTGCCAGGGTGCCGCCCACTGAGCCAATGGCAATATTGTTCAGCATCCAGGCAATGGCTGCCGCGGCCAGCATCAGGCGCATGGCAATGCCCCTGAGCATAAACATGCCCACTGTACCGAAAATGGCTGCGGCAATGGCGAAAAAGTCCACTGGGCTTCGCCAGGTCAGTAGCGCTGCCAGCAGATTGACCGCCAGCACTGCCAGCATTACCTGCCAGTTGCCCAAATAGCGCCGGGCCAGCAGGATACGGCCAATCACCAGTAAGCTCAGAGCCGCCGCGGTCCAGCTGCCAAACAGGGCAAATTGCAGCGCAAAGGCCACATTCGCCGAAATGAGCAGAACCATCAGCCGGTCATCACGCTTGCTGGCAAAGCCTACAATGCAGAAGCCCAGCGCTATCAGGCTGACAATTTGGCCCGCCAGGGCGGTGTAGCTCATCTCATCGAACATCGCGCCAGTTTACGGTATGAACACTATCGAAAGAAGCCGATGCCGATATTGTTCGGCGCTGTCCTCTCTTATATCCCCCTGCGCTACCGACAGGATCTTGGCTTGCAGAGGGAGGCAGAGCAGTCTGACTATTGCTCCTCCGTCTGCGAGGTCCGATCCGAATCGCCGGTCATCTCCTGCAAGCGGGTTGAGAATTGCCGGGCCAGTGCGGGTTCACCCGCTTGTTCGGCGGCATGGGCAGCGCCCAAAAGCGTGTTATAGCGACCGGGCCAGGCGGCATCCGCTGCCTGGAATGCTTTCAGTGCCTCTGACGGTCGATCCAGCTCCAGTAACAGCGCTCCCAAAGCTTCGTTGGGAAGCATGAGCGCACCCGGGGTGACCGGGTGTTTTTCCACGGTTTGGTCAAGTTCTACGGCCGCTCGCACCGACTGGACCGCCGCTTCCGGCTGACCTTCGGCATGGGCAATCCAGCCAGTCAGGATGTTTCGGTCAATCTCGATGTAAGTGGCGAAATTGCTGTCGCCTTCGGTTTCGGCTTGGGTTTGCAGGGAAGCCATTCGTTGCTCAGCCTCTCTGGCCATGTTTCGTTTGTCCGTATGCACGGCACCAAGCCCTTTGGCATACCAGGTCAGGGCCTCCGCCCAGCGAGACTGATCCCAGGGCAGATAGTCGGGGGTGCGTGGTTCGAGTGCCGCGGCCTCTGCCCAGGTCCGACGCTCGACTGCCAAACGGGCGGGCATGGCAGCAAGATGGTAAGTGCTGATAAAGGTTGCCTGGTGTTTATCCACTGCGGTGGCTTCCTCCAGAACCGCCCGAGCCTCGGCGTCCCTGCCCTGCTGCAAGTAAGCGTAGAGGAGATAATCCAGGGCGTGAACGTAGTGATGGGAAACGGCGCCGTTGACCAGATCCGTTTTGGCGGCGTCGGCTGAGCGCCGGTTCCACTCGATGACTTCCGGCCATTGACCCAGCCGCACATAGATATGTGAGGGCATGTGCATGGCATGAGGGACCTGCGGAGCTATGTCTCGATAGGCTTTCACCATGTCCAGGGCATTAGCCGCGCGGTTGTTTACATCAGTGGCGTGAATGGAATAGTGAATGGCGCCGGGGTGCCTGGGCTCCTGCTCCCAGATAGCGCGCAGGATCGATTCGGCTTCATCATGCAGCGGGTCCCGGTCTTCGGCAGTCTTGGCCAGGGTGAGCCTGGACAGAGCATAAAGCGCGGCTATGTCGTGGTTATCGGGATGGGCCTGGTAAGCGATTTCCATGCCCTCGATCCACGAACGATACCGGCGCTGAAGGTCAAGTTTGCCCTTTTCAAAAAATCCGGCGGTGGCGTCAAGCAACAGGCGTTCGGGCCCCGTGGCTGGCTTGAGATTTCGTGCCCGCTCGATATGACGGCGGCCCATTTGCAAATCCTGTTCGCTGGGCCGTGTATCCCAAAGTGGCTGAAACAGGGTAGTGGCCACGCCCCAGTAAGCCATGGCGCAACCCGGCGCTACCTCGGAAATTTTCTTGAATCGGGCGCGAGCCTGCTCGTACATCATGTGATGCATCAAGCCCAGGGCGTGATTGAAGTCCTCCTTTGCCGAATCGTTACAGGAGACGGGAAAGTCTACACTGCCAATTCTCTCCTCGGCCTGTTTGTCCTGTGCCAGCGCGAACTGGCCGAATGTTAACCCGACCGCAAGCAACAGGGAGGAAAAGCGTCGAGTAAAACCGGTGATTGCGTTCATTGTCTGTTCTCCATGTAACGCACTTAGTATGGTGACCTGCAGACTCGCCGGCGCCTCAAGTGTCCACGGTTTGCTTATAACATGCTTCCTGTTTTTCCATATGACAATGGCGGAGCCGCTGAAATTAACAATTTTCTCTATTCATTAACATCGTAAATATCGATGCAAATTAACCAACAAGACTTATTTTACCGAGCTATTTGTTTAAAGATAATAGCGCCCCTATTCGAGCCTCAGGAATTGGCCACTGGCACTTTGGCTGTTTTTCAGAATCAAACTCAGGAGCCCTGATGCCTGACATAATTGTGATGTTTTTTTTGCTGGGCTTGATTGCAGGTGCGCTCAAGTCCGATCTAACCATACCCAAAGCGGCTTACGACATTTTGAGCCTACTGCTGATGCTGACCATTGGGTTGAAGGGCGGCATGGCGTTATACGGCAATATTGAATGGGGCCTGCTGCCGGAAATTCTTGTGGTGACCGGCCTGGGGTTTGTGCTGCCGCTTTTGTTGCTGCCGGTGTTGCGGCATATTGTGGGTTTGAGTATGGCGGATACCGCCAGTTTTGCCGCGCATTATGGTTCTGTCAGTGCTGGCACCTTCGCGGTTGCCTGGGCCTGGGTTGAATCCCGTGGTCTTGCTATTGGCGGTCAGGTCACCCTCTACTTGGTGCTGTTGGAGCTGCCAGCGATTCTGACCGGGCTGTGGTATTTCCGCAGAAAACAGGCATCTGCGTCACAGCAGACAGGCACGCACCTCTGGCAGGAAACATTGACGAATCGCAGCGTGGTGCTTCTGGTGGGTGGTGTGGTGATTGGCGCTCTTTACGGACCTGATCAGGGCGAGGGGGTTACTGACACCTTGGTGGGCACTTTTTCTGTTGTGCTTTCTCTGTTCCTGTTGGAAATGGGGCTGGTGGCGGCCGAGACACTGCGGGGTCTCAAGCTCAAGCACTGGCGTGTTATCGCATTTGCGTTGCTCATGCCGCCGATTCTAGCGATCCCGGGGCTTATGGCCGGGCTGGCACTGGGTCTAGAGCCGGGTAGTGTGGTGATATTGGCGGCATTGACGGCGAGCGCCTCCTACATTGCCGCGCCCGTGGCCGTCAGGCACGCCATACCGGAGGCGGATATCGGTTTGACCATGCTGGCGTCACTGGGTGTGACCTTTCCGTTTAACGTCCTTGTCGGTATTGGCTTATACCACGGTTATATGGTCGCGCTGACCGGCTAAAGGGAAGCGTCAAAAGCAGTTTGAATTTGAGAAGCCACCAGTGTTTGTGCGTCGCTTCTGCTTGATCAACCCTGTCGCCACCTGGCCCCTCCATACTGGGGCCGATAACTGCGACGATTTTTGTTAAATCAAGTTCCTGACCGTGAGCTCCAGAGCAGGTTTAAGTCCGTGCTGGACTAGACCTGCTCCGGTTTTTCGGTCAGAAGTTGTAACCTACGCCGAGACTGTAGGAGAAAATACCGTCCTCAAAGTTATCATCAGCTTCATCGGCGTCTTCAAACAGGAACTGGTACTGCACCATCGCCTGAATGAACGTTTTCGTCCTGACATAATATTTCAGGCCGGCTTCCGGACCCGCTGAAAAGGTTTCTTCGCTTCTGTCACCGTAGTTGTAGCCGAGGTTAACGCCTATGAATGGGCGCGCCCGGTTAAAATCGAAATGATGGTCATAGAATACTGCGGTGGAGCCATCCAGGTCGGTGCCCGAATTTTCCTGGTCAATGACACTAAGGAACTGGCGAACCCCGACCAGGCCCCGGGGTGTCAGATACTGCCCCCAGCTGGCGCTCATATCAAAGGTGTTGGTGTCAAAATCGTTATCACTCTTGCCTGAGCCATTCAGGGTGAACTCCTGCTCACCTTCGGCTGGAAACCAGTTTGCCTGTGCAAAAACAAGTGAAGGCGTGAATGCCACCGCCAGAATTGAAGCTTTAAGAAATGTTTGCATGATCTCTATCCTTAGTCATACGAGGGAAAATGGGTGCTCATAGTTTGCCCATGGCCTCTATAAAGGAGCAGAATTCATACCAGAAAGCCGGGCTGGCTGAATGAGGTCAAAGCCGAACATAAAAATCTTAAAAAACAATAAGATAAAAGATTAAGACTTTGTGTCCAGGGGGCGATGCGTAATGCAGAGCGACAGTTTGTCTGGTAATACTTACGGAAAAATCAGTAGATTTTACAACCTGATCGCTGTTTGACCCATCACTGAAATTGGCAGGCCTCCATCATTCCGACATCACTGATTTTATTGATGTCGACAAATTCAGTGGATGTTTCAAGATGCGAATCGGACGTTCCGGCCACGAACGGCGTGTATTCTGGCCCTGTTCCCTGCTCGTTCCGGGCTTTCACCTCGCCACAGACGACGGAGCCTTTGGCATAATCGACCACACGCAAATTGCGGAATCGGGCGCTTTCTGTATTACCGATGTTATTTCGAACAAGCTGTTTCGCATTCTCGATCATTTTTTCTGCGCCATACAGCTCCAGATAAAGACCGCCTTCAGCCGAGAAAATTTCGACTTTCTTCAAAGAGATGGATCTCAAATCATCCAGCATGCTGGTGCTGGTGCTGGTGCTGGTGCTGGTGCCGACACCGACACCGGCATTATCGCTGTCTTCGGGGCTGGCACTATTGGATGCACAGGCACTTAGCAAAGACACGAGCACTGCTACTGAAAAAGTTTTCATCATCGCTTTCATTCATAATCCCCATGATTTCAGGAACAAACGCCGCGCAGACGTTCGGGACGGCGGCTTGATAGCCTCAGTCTCTGGCGGAGGGGCAGGGCGCACCGCAAGGTGCACAGCTACTGTTTTGTCGTTGCATCAGAGCGGTGGACACATTGCCATTGCCTGAATTGAAGGCAAAGGTTGGACTGCTCAGGTGATCCATCATGATAAAGATCAGTATCACTCCCAAAGCAAGCAGAATACGTGCGCGACTGTAAGCTCTGTCCATTGTTTACTTTCCGTACCCGGTTAATTTGGAAGCCGGAACCAGGGCCTGAGGCGAATGCCGATCAGGGAGCCGACGAAGGCGGAGGCGAACCAGACCCAGGCATGCAGGCTCGCTGAAGCAATGCCCGAGAAAAGGGCGCCTATGTTGCAGCCGAAACCCAGGCGGGCACCGTAGCCCAGCAATAATCCGCCAATAACAGCGGCCAGGAACTGCCGTCCCTCAGGGCGTTTGCGGCTGGCTTCGTTGAAGCGGTTGGCGAGACCGGCCGCCAGCATGGCACCCAAAAGCAAACCGAAATTCATTATCGAGGGTATGTTGACCAGCACAGAATCCTTGAGCGCCATGGCCGGGTAGTCCCATTGCCAGAACCCAAACTGGGTCATGTCGAAACCTACAGCCTGCACGATTTTCGCGCCCCAGACGTTGAAGGCGAAGACGATGCTCCAGGGCGCCCCGCCAATTACCAGGGTCAGTATGTTGCCGATGGCCAGAATCAGGATTGCCCAGGTAAAGGGCCAGCCTCCGCTGATCAGAGTGCGGAGGATGCCGCCGGAGTGGCTGCGCCCGCATGCCGGCCCCGCGTTTTTTCACCACCAGGTTGCGCCAGCCTGCGGTGAAACCAAAGGCGCCGTGATACAGGGCCACGCCAAGAATGGCGCCAATGCCAAACAGCGCCACCATGAAGGACGCCGCTTCGAGCCAGATCAGTCCGCCCAGCAGGACCATTCCCACCAGCGCAGTCGTCACGATAAAACGGTCAACATGCCAGAGCGATGCCTTGGCCTCCATCTGAACACTGCCTGGGTCGTTCATAGGGTTTCCGATCAGTTAAAGAAGTCCAGCAATTTACCCAGGCCTTTCTTGGCGACCTGGATGGGGCGGTTAGTGTCCTGAGACCACTCCGCCATGGAACCGTCGTAGAGTGCGACTTGATCAAAGCCCCCCACTTTGCTCATGACGAAGCAGTATTCGGAGCATGTTTAAGTCCCAGCCCGGAGAGATTTCTGAATGAACGTTATAAAACTATGCGGCTGAGATGAATGGTGCAACCAGAGTGCTGTTTTTGCAAAGTTAAATGCGAAAAGTCATTCAGGAACGATCTGCACCGGCAACCGTGCCGTCCGGGTCAGGCCCCGTGTACTCCAATAAAACGCTGCAATATCGCCTGCATTTCGTCGACACTCATGTCGGTATGCTCGACCACCCGCCCATAAAGCATCGCGGTCGGAACCATGCGGCCGCCCCGGCTTTTTTGCAGCTCCCTGAGACACAGTAGCACCGCACGTTGTTTCGCGTTGAGGCCGTCCCGCAGGTCGGGGATTTGGTGATGTTCGTCAGAGTTGTGCATGAAAACCTCCCGCCCGTGAGCTGTAAAGTTTACCTTGTTCTGGTTGCCTTCGGCTTCAGGTTATTGACGGAATATCTGTAGAATGGCGTCAACTATTTTGTGGAACCACGGCTTCAGAGCGGAGGCGAGACGATGAATGTTCGGCCTTACCAGACAGAAGACTGGCCCGCCACCTGGCGGATGATCGAGCCGGTTTTCAGAGCGGGGGAAACCTACCCCTATTCGCCGGAGATCCCGGAAAGCGAGGCGCATAAGGTCTGGATTGAAATGCCGGCGCAAACCTTTGTCGCCGTTGATGAGTACAAGGGCATTCTGGGGACTTACTACATCAAGCCCAATCAGCCCGCGCTGGGCGCCCATGTCTGCAATTGTGGCTACATCGTGGCGGAAAACGCCCGCGGGGCCGGCATCGCATCCCTCATGTGCGAGCATTCGCAGACCGTCGCGGTAGACCTGGGCTTTCAAGCCATGCAATACAATCTGGTGGTGTCGACCAATACCGGTGCCGTAAGTATCTGGAAAAGGCTCGGGTTTGAAACAGCCGGCACCCTGCCAAGAGCCTTCCGGCACCCGCGGCTTGGCCTGGTCGATGCTTTTGTCATGTTCAAGCAACTCAGCCAATAAAAAGGCAATCTCATGATGCATTGGATATACCTTCCGATCGCGATTGTCGCGGAAGTGGTGGGGACTTCTTTTCTGAAAAGCTCGGAAGGGTTCACGCGCCTGACCCCATCGGTCATTGTGATCGTGTCGTATATGGTGGCATTCTATTTTCTGGCCTTGACGTTAAAGACGCTGCCGGTCGGGGTGACCTACGCCCTCTGGGCGGGCGCGGGCGTCGCGCTCATTGCCATAGCCGGCTATGTGTTTTTTGACCAGACGCTGGACGTGCCGGCCATTATCGGGATCTGTCTGATCGTTTCCGGCGTGATTGTGATTAACGTCTTTTCCGGAACGATCAGCCAAAATAGCGGGCCTTCCTGATGCGCAATCGGTAACGCACCCGCCTGCACCGGCGCATAGGTTGCGCCTTGGCTCGGACCGTTTCGTCAAGTGACTAACAAAAGGAATCTGCTATGTCGTCCGGTCTACTGGCTTTACTTGCTTTCACCCCCATCCTGTTAGCCGGCATTCTTCTGATCGGTTTGCGCTGGCCCGCCCGGCGCTCCATGCCGATTGTTTTCCTCGTCACCGCTGTCATTGGCTTGACCGCCTGGGACATGACATTCAACCGGATTCTCGCCTCCACGCTGCAAGGGCTGGTAATCACCGTGGGCCTGTTGTGGATCATCTTCGGCGCGATTTTTCTCCTGAATACACTCAAGCATTCCGGCGGTATCACCGCAATCCGGTCAGGGTTTACCAACATCAGCCCGGACCGGCGGGTTCAGGCCATCATCATCGCCTGGCTGTTTGGATGCTTTATCGAGGGGGCATCCGGATTCGGCACGCCGGCCGCTATTGCCGCGCCGCTTTTGGTGGCTATCGGCTTTCCCGCCATGGCAGCGGTGATGCTCGGTATGATGGTGCAGAGCACGGCTGTGTCTTTCGGCGCGGTGGGCACGCCCATTATTGTCGGCGTTACGACCGGTCTTGATAAAGCCAGTATCAGCGAAAGGCTGGAAGCCGCAGGTTCTGGCTGGGAAGAATACCTTCAGTTGATCACCTCGGAGGTGGCGATTATTCATGCCATTGTCGGTTTGTTCATGCCGTTGCTGATGGTCATGATGATGACCCGGTTTTTCGGCCGGAATAAAAGTTGGCGCGAAGGGCTTGAGCTTTTTCCTTTCGCTATTTTTGCGGGCCTTGCCTTCGTCGTTCCTTATGCCATCACCGGAGTGATGCTTGGTCCGGAATTTCCTTCGTTACTGGGCGGGCTGACCGGTCTGGCGATTGTCACCACCGCCGCGAAAAAAGGCTTTTTGCTTCCTCAAACCCAGTGGGATTTCCCGGATAGCAAGGACTGGCCGGCTGAATGGTGGGGTATTATCGAGATGAAACTGGATGATTTGACCAAAAAGCCCATGAGCTCCCTCCGCGCCTGGTTACCTTATGTGCTGGTGGGCATCATTCTGGTGATCAGTCGCACTGTGGCGCCGGTCAAGGACGCGTTCACCTCGGTCTCGCTGCAATTTACGGAAATTCTGGGAGAGATCGGGGTCAGTGCTTCGATTGCGCCCTTGTATTTGCCAGGGGGCATCCTGGTGATGGTTGTATTGGCAACTTTCTTTATCCATCGTATGAAATGGAGAGAATTGACGGAAGCGGCCCGGGAGTCGGGCGGTGTGCTTATCAGCGCCAGTTTTGTGCTTTTGTTTACGGTGCCGATGGTCCGTATCCTGATCAATTCGGGGGTTAATCTCGCGGATTTGCCCAGCATGCCGATTGCGATGGCGGCCTGGGTGGCGGACAGTGTCAGCGGTGTTTATCCGTTGATGGCACCGGCCGTGGGTGGCATGGGTGCGTTTCTGGCGGGCTCCAACACCATTTCCAATATGATGTTCAGCCAGTTCCAGTTCGGCGTGGCAGAAAGCCTCGGCTTCTCGACAGCGCTCATGGTTGCGGCTCAAGCCGTTGGCGCGGCGGCCGGGAACATGGTGGCCATTCATAACGTGGTGGCCGCGTCAGCAACGGTGGGCCTCTTGGGTAAAGAAGGGCAAACGCTGCGCAAGACCATCTGGCCGTGCCTGTATTACCTTGTGTTTGCCGGCTTGCTGGCGTTGGCTGGCACCTATTTTCTGAGTGTTACGGACCCGTTGCAGGCTGGTCTTGAGAGTGGTCTTGAGAGTGGTTTTGGGAGTGGCCTGGCGGAAGATTGGTCGTAATTGAAGCATCGACAGGATGACCGGCCAGCCGGCAATGTTTGTTATTTCCATGTCTGGCGCCCTCACACGACTTAACCCATTGACTGTCCGGATTCTGGAGGACGCATGACATTTCCGACCGAGGCCCTGAAAGCCATCCGCCAGTTGGTTCCGGGATCCCGAATTTATGACGATCCGGTGTCCACCCTGGCCTTCGGCACCGACGCCAGTTTTTATCGCCTGATCCCGAAGGTGGTGGTCAAGGTCGAGAGTGAGGACGAAGTCGTGGCTTTGCTGGGCCTCGCCCGGCAATTTCAGGTGCCGGTTACTTTCCGCGCCGCCGGCACCAGTCTGTCTGGTCAGTCCATCAGCGACTCCATCCTGATTGTGTTGGGTGACAACTGGAAAGCCCACGAAATTCGTGATGAAGGCCGCCAGATCCGCTTGCAGCCCGGTGTTATCGGCGCCCAGGCCAATGCCTGGCTGGCGCCCCACGGCTACAAGATCGGGCCTGACCCGGCGTCCATCAACGCCTGCAAGATCGGCGGCATTGTCGCCAACAACGCCAGCGGGATGTGTTGCGGCACCGCCCAGAACAGCTACAAGACCCTGGCCGGCATGCGCCTGGTGCTGGCGGACGGCACCTGTGTCGATACAGAAGACCAGCAAAGCGTTCAGGCCTTCCGTCAGAGCCACGCCACCTTGCTCGGTGAGTTGGAGGAACTGGGCCAGCGGACTCGTAACCACACGGATCTGGCGGATAAGATTCGTCACAAGTACCGGCTGAAAAACACCACGGGGCTCTCCCTGAATGCCCTGGTGGATTACAGCGATCCGCTCGATATTCTGACCCACCTGATGGTCGGCTCCGAGGGTATCCTGGGCTTCGTCAGTGCCGTGACCTATAACACGGTGCCGGAATACCCCGACAAGGCCACGGCTTTTTTGGTCTTCGAAGATGCCCAGACCTGCTGTCGGGCGGCTTCGGCGCTGAGAAAACAGCCGGTGGCAGCAGTGGAGTTGCTGGACCGCAGCAGTATGAGGTCAGTGCAGGACAAACCGGGGTTGCCGGACTGGATTCATGGCGTTTCCGATAAAGCCTGCGCGCTCCTGGTGGAAACCCGGGCTTCAGGCCCCGCGCTCCTTCAGGAGCAGTTGGGCCAGATTCAGGAGGTGCTGAAGGACTTCGCCCTGGAGGAACGCGTGGACTTTACCACCGACCCGGCGCTGTCGGCACAACTCTGGGCCATCCGCAAGGGTACCTTTCCCGCAGTGGGTGCGGTGCGTCCGACCGGTACCACCATCATTATCGAGGACGTGACCTTTCCCATCGAGCAACTCGCCGAAGGCGTCACGCGATTACAGGCGCTGTTTGAAAAGCACCATTACGACGACGCCATCATCTTCGGACATGCTCTTGAGGGCAATCTGCATTTCGTCTTCGCCCAGCGTTTTGACGACCCGGCCGAAGTGGCCCGCTATGACACCTTCATGCGAGACGTGGCCCAATTGGTTGCGGTGGAATTTGGCGGCTCCCTCAAGGCAGAGCATGGCACCGGTCGGAATATGGCGCCCTTCGTGGAACTGGAGTGGGGTCGGGACGCCTTTCAGCTTATGTGGGACATCAAGCGGCTGTTGGATAGCGACAATCTGCTGAATCCGGATGTGGTGTTGTCAATGGATCCGGAGATTCATCTCAAGAACCTCAAACCCATGCCGGCGGCCGACCCGCTGGTGGACAAGTGCACCGAGTGCGGCTTTTGCGAGCCGGTCTGCCCGTCCGAAGGTCTGACTTTGTCGCCCCGACAGCGCATTGTGATCTGGCGCGATATCCAGGCCAAAAAGAGGGCTGGCGAGGACACCGCCGAGATGGAGAAGGTCTATCAATACCAGGGCATAGATACTTGCGCGGCGACGGGTCTCTGCGCCCAGCGCTGCCCGGTGGGCATCAATACCGGTGATCTGATCCGGAAGCTGCGGGCCTCGAAAGCGAAACGCCAGGGCGTGGCGGACAAAGCCGCGGATAACTTCCATACATTACTTCAGGGCACCCGCCTGGTGTTGCGATTGGCGTCCGGCAGCCGGCGCCTGTTGGGGGCGCCGCGGCTGGCGAAGCTCAGCGCCGGGGCGCGCAAGCTGTCCGGGCAAAAAATCCCGGCCTGGACCTCGGCCATGCCGGAGCCGGTGCGGTTTGTGACGCCTTCGGCGCAGACACAGTCCGATAGCTCAAAGCCCAGAGTGGTTTACCTGCCGGCCTGTGTATCCCGGGCGATGGGGCCTGCCGCCACCGATCAGGAGCAGATGCCCTTGCTGGAAAAAACCCGGCGATTGCTGGAAAAGGGCGGTTATCAGGTGATTTTTCCGGAAAGTCTCGACAACCAGTGCTGTGGTCAGCCATTTGCCTCCAAGGGTTACCCGGAGCAGGCGGACCGCAAGAAGAAAGAACTCATAAGCTCTCTGATGGCGGCCAGTCGTAATGGTCAGGATCCGATTTATTGCGACACCAGCCCCTGTACACTGCAAATCCGGGACGCCGCGAAGGAAGCTGGGCTCTCGCTTTACGATCCGGTGCGTTTCATCAATGAGCATTTGCTGGAGCGGCTGGTGTTCACACCGGAAAGGACGCCGCTGGCGGTTCACGTAACCTGCAGCACCCAGCATCTGGGGGAAGGCCAGGGCCTGATTGATATTGCCCGGCGCTGCAGCAGTCAGGTGGTGGTGCCGGAAGGCATTCACTGCTGCGCTTTTGCCGGCGACAAAGGGTTTTATGTGCCGGAGTTGAACGACCACGCTTTGCGGACCTTGCCGCATCAGGTGGCGGCCTGCGAGGAGGGCATTTCCACCAGCCGAACCTGTGAAATCGGCCTGAGCCAGGCCAGTGGCATCGATTATCATGGTCTGGTTTACTTGGTGGACAGGGTGACGGAACCGGCTGC
This sequence comes from Oleiphilaceae bacterium, assembly GCA_018334495.1. Taxonomy (GTDB): domain Bacteria; phylum Pseudomonadota; class Gammaproteobacteria; order Pseudomonadales; family Oleiphilaceae; genus Marinobacter. The sequence goes on along the minus strand of JAGXLV010000031.1, from coordinate 4,837 downwards.
GCCTTGACGAAACGCCTGCCGTTCCGAAAAACAGTTTCTTCAAAGCCTACTGGCAGGAGGCTGAATGAAATACATCTTCGAAGTTCACATACGGCAAGGCTACACGGCGGAGCAATACGCCGATGCCTGGGTGCGTGCCAGCGAGATCATTCAACACGCCCCGGGGGCGCGGGGTACCGAGCTGCACCGGAAAATAGGTGAGCCCAATGTTCTGTTGGCCATCGCCTATTGGGACAGCAAAGCCGACCGGGATAGCATGGAAAGACAACACAGTGACGCTGTCACCGAGATAATCCAGAGTGTTGCCCACCTGTGCGAAATACGCCCGATTGGCGAGTTTACAGAGCCGGAATGGGTGGTGATGCCGCATTAAGCCGCAACCGGATTCAAAAACGCCGACGCAACCCAAGGCCGATAAAATTGGAGCCGCCTTTAACATTGGAGATTAGCCCGAAAATCCCGGAACGGTGATGAATGCGCAGGAAACCGCTCCAACGCCGGGCACCTGGTGGTGCCAGTTCCACTTCCAGCATCAGATAATTGAGAAATCTCGCGGATTCCTCGTCTTCCCGTGCGTCGCGCGGCTCGAGGGGCGGCACTGCCGTGGCATAGGAGAACCCCTCACCAACCGCAATGGCGGTCTGAACCGTGTCCTGTAAGGCCGGAGGGTGCCACCGCGCCACCAGCAGGGCGTTGACTTCAAAATGGTCCTGGTCGCCAAAATGGCGAACAAGTTGCCCTTCGGCATCCCACTCCAGGCCCCAGCGTTTCGTTATGGGCTGGCCCAGGGCCACTGCCAGCAGGCGAGCCTCCGATGACAGGTTCAGGGTAGGCGGGAAGAGTATCTCCAGCAGGGGCTCAGGTGAGCGAGCGGCCGCGTATACGCTGATGTAGGGGCGGTCGGAGGCACCCCTGCCACCGCCGGCAGCGATGCTGCTGTACAGGACAAGGGCAACGACGACAGACATGCACAATGAGGATCCGAGCGAAGCGGTTTTCATATAGGGCAGTGCAGACCGGCCTCCTTTTGGTTGTCCGAAGACATGATTGTCAGGAAAGTTGGCATGCTTTATTTTGCAACCGGCGTCTGGTTACTGGCTCCAGGGGTGATGTCACGGGGCAGTACCGGGTCCCGGGAGCCGTTGGTGATGACGAATCTGGCTTGCCGGTACGGGCCGCCCGAACCAGAAACCTTGCCCCAACTTGATGTCGGTCGCGCACAGATATTCATATTGGGCCCTGTTTTCGATGCCCTCTGCAATTATCTCAAGGTCAAAGCTGACGGCCATCTGCTGGATGATCGGAATCATGGCGGCACCCCTGTCGGCCTGATCCAGTTTGGCGACAAAGCTTCTGTCAATTTTCAATAGCTGGACCGGTAAATGCTGAAGTCGGCTTAAAGATGAATAACCCGTGCCGAAGTCGTCAATGGCGATGCGGAAGCCATGGCCATGAAGCTGATTGAGCACCCGTTCCATTGTGGTGGGATCGATCATCAACACACTTTCGGTAATTTCCAGGGTTACCCAAACAGGATCGACATAGCGCCGGACGATGGCGGCAATCCGGTCTGGATCACCTTCGGGGTAAAGCTGATGGACGCTGAGATTAATCGTCATTCTCAGCATGTGGCCGGCCTGGTGCCAGCGGTTAAGCTGACGGGCCGCTGTTTCCAGAACCCAGTCCCCCATAGGTTTGATGAGGCCGCTTTCTTCAGCAATCGAGACAAAGGTTTCCGGCATAATGATTTCGCCGCTTGATTGAGGCCAGCGCACCAATGCCTCGGTGGCGACCATTCTGCCGCTGTTCATATCAACAATGGGCTGATAATGAAGGGCCAGTTTTTCCTGCTCGATAGCAGTCCGCAGGCGGGCTTTCAGCGACAGGCGCTCGCGTCTTTTCGTAAACATCTCGATCGAATAAAGAAAACTCTCGCCATAACCCTGTTTCTTGGCGGCGTACATGGCTGTATCGGCGGCCTGGATTACTGTGCTGGCATTCCTGCCGTGATCAGGGCACAGACTGATGCCAATGCTGGCGCTTAAATGATGTTCCTGGCCACCGATAACAATGGGTTCCTTGAGGTGGTCAATCACGCGGTTGGCCAGATGCTGGGCGATGCGGACAAATTCCTCGGGCGCCTTCGGCGTGAGTGGCGGATCCTTGCGTGGTGCGTCAAGTATGACCACCAGAAACTCATCACCACCCTGCCGGACAACCAGGTCCGTGTCACGGACGGCGCTCCGGAGCCGTTGGGACACCTGAATCAGGACATCGTTGCCGGCTTCGTGCCCCATTACGTCGTTGATCAGTTTGAAATCATCCAGATCCACAAACAGGATCGCCGCCGAGGGTTTGGTTGCTCTTTGGGTGTCGGCAAACATGCCTTGCAAGTAATTGATCAGGTAACGCCGGTTGGGCAAGCCCGTCAGGGCATCGATGTCTGTTAACTGATTGCTTGCGGTTGATTGGTGTTCCCGCTCCCGTTGCAACTTCCGGGCGTTGAGGTCCCGAATGGACCCCATGATATTGGCGAGTTTGCCATGAGTATTTTCCTGCTGATGGGAAAGATCACGAAGACGTAGCAGACTGCCGACCCTGACTAATAATTCGGCCCGGCTGCAGGGAAGGGTCAGGAGTTCATCAACCGCATGGCCCAGTTCCGCCTT
>JAGXLV010000031.1:0-1472 GCA_018334495.1 Oleiphilaceae bacterium | reverse complement strand
TTGCCCGATTCTTCTTACTTGGGAACTTGCCCGCTTATGAAACCTGAACTGCCGAAATTTTCAGATCTGACCCTGGAAAAAGATGCGCTTATACCTGCCTCCTGGGATTTCGAAACCGGCGTCGGTCTGGCGCTCCTCGTGCCTGAGTCGAAGCGGGACACCCTGACCCATACCCCCTGGGGCAACTTTCTGAAGCAGCGCCTGGCCGCATTCCCGGAAAAGGCCAATCCGGTTGGTTTGTCCGGCCCGGGCGGCGTGCCCAGTGTCATCGCTTTCGTGGCCGACGATGTCAGCGGCTTCAAGGCGCTTAGTCAGGCGCGCAAGCTTATTGGCCCTTTGTTGGCTGAGCGGGTGGAGCGGATCAATGTCATTTCCCTGTTGGACGAGGAGGTTCCTGCCAGCGTCATGGCGGAAGCCCTGGTTGCGGCCGCTCATGCCGCTCTTTTCCCGTTACCGAGAATTAGCGATCAGCCCCTGGATAAGCAGCCTTTGCGGGCGATGACCTTTTTTGGCGATTTCGGGGCAGCGGACTTCCGTAATGCCGAGGCGACGGCGGAAGGCAATAATCTGGCGCGCTGGCTGACCCAACTGCCGGGCAATTACCTGACTCCCGGCCTTTACCGGGACTACGCCGAAACCCTGGCAAAAAAGGAGGGCTGGAAGGCCGATTTTCTGGACCGCGACCGTCTGGAAAAGCTCGGTGCCGGCGCTTTCCTGTCCGTGGTTGAAGCCAGCCCCAACCGGGACGCCGGCATACTCCACCTGAGCTACAGGCCGAAGGGGGCCAAAGGTCAGCCGCTGGCGCTGGTGGGCAAGGGCATCTGTTTTGATACCGGCGGCAGCAACCTTAAGGTGGGTGGCGGCATGCTTGGCATGCATGGTGATATGCAGGGCAGCGCGGTTGCGCTGGGCACTCTGCTGGCGCTCACCCGTCTGGAATTCGATCAACCCGTGGATTGTTGGCTGCCACTGGCGGAAAACCACATCGGCTCAAAAGCCGTGAAGTGTAACGACGTCATTACGGCGGTCAACGGCACCACGATTGAGTTGATCAACACCGACGCCGAGGGCCGCATGGTGCTGGCGGATACCCTGGCCCTCGCCTGCCGGGAAAAACCCCGGGCCATCCTTGATTACGCCACCCTGACGGGCGCCGTCGTGGCGTCCCTGGGTCAGCGGATGGCCGGCGCTATAACCAACCGCCGCCACTGGGTTGAGCCAATCATTCAGGCCGGTGAGCACTGTGGCGAGCGGGTATGGCCCTTCCCTTATGAGGAGGACTACGACGAGGACCTGAAATCCGAGGTTGCCGATACGCTCCAGTGCCGGACTACTGGGGCTGCCGACCACATTTACGCAGCACGCTTTCTGGGCAGTTTCGTGGACAAAAGCATCGGTTGGGTTCATGTTGACATGGCGTCATCCGGCACTCACAAGGGCGGTCTGGCTCATATACCGACCGACCTGCAGGG
>JAGXLV010000104.1:4885-7464 GCA_018334495.1 Oleiphilaceae bacterium | reverse complement strand
TTTAATACCATTACGGTGTCAGACGGCATTGCCAACGGCACCGAGGGCATGAAATATTCACTGGTTTCCCGTGAAGTTATCGCGGACTCCATCGAAACCACGGCCGGCTGCGAAGGTTTCGATGGCCTTGTTGCCATCGGTGGCTGCGACAAGAATATGCCGGGCTGCGTCATGGGTATGGCAAGGCTCAACCGGCCGTCGGTCTTTGTTTATGGCGGCACCATCGAGCCGGGTAAAAATCATACCGACATTATTTCCGTGTTTGAGGCCGTGGGCGCCCACGCCAAAGGCGATATGGACCTGATCGAGGTCAAGCAGATCGAGGAAACCGCCATTCCCGGCCCCGGTTCCTGCGGCGGCATGTACACCGCCAACACCATGGCGTCGGCCATTGAGGCCATGGGCATGAGCCTGCCCGGCAGCTCCGCCCAGAACGCGGTTTCCGACACCAAGATAGACGATTGTCGCGCCGCCGGTGCAGCGGTTCTCAACCTCCTGGACAAAGACATCAAACCACGGGACATCATGACCCGTGAAGCTTTCGAAAATGCCATCACCGTAGTTATCGCCCTGGGCGGCTCCACCAATGCCGTTCTTCATCTTTTGGGCATGGCCAGCACGGTGGAGGTGGATCTCACGCTGGATGACTTCACCCGTATCGGCAAACGTGTACCCGTACTGGCAGACTTGCGTCCGAGTGGGCATTACATGATGTCGGAGCTGGTGGCCGTTGGCGGCATCCAGCCACTGATGAAAATGCTACTGGACGCCGGACTGCTCCATGGCGGCTGCATGACCGTGACCGGCCAGACCCTGGCTGAAAACCTGGCGGAGGTGAAACCTTACCCGGACAGCCAGAACATCATCCATAGGATGTCGGACCCCATCAAGAAAGACAGTCATTTGCGGATTCTTTACGGCAACCTGGCGCCGACCGGCTCGGTGGCGAAAATCACTGGCAAGGAAGGCACTCGGTTTACCGGCAAGGCCAGGGTTTTCCATTCTGAGGAAGAGGCCCAGGAGCGCATCATGGACGGTACCGTAGTCGCCGGCGATGTGCTGGTCATCCGTTACGAGGGCCCCAAGGGCGGTCCCGGCATGCGGGAAATGCTGACCCCGACCTCCGCTATCATGGGTAAGGGCCTGGGCGGCGACGTGGCGCTGATCACCGATGGCCGTTTCTCCGGCGGCAGCCACGGTTTCGTGGTGGGTCACATTACCCCGGAAGCGGCGGATGGCGGCCCCATTGCCCTGGTGGAAAACGGCGATGAAATTACCATCGACGCCGAGGAAAACCGCATCCTGGTCAATATTTCCGATGACGAAATGGAGAAACGCCGGGGCGAATGGCGGGCCCCGGCGCCGCGTTATCCCCGCGGTGTCCTGGCCAAATACGCCAAGACCGTCAGTTCCGCCTCTGAAGGCGCAGTGACTGATAAGTTCTGACTTTGAGGGCCAGACGGGACTCTGTGGTGCAGGCATTGCAATCTGATGCCTGCGCCGCCTAAACCTTTTCAGTTCACGTTTAAGAGGACGAAATCCAGGCAAATCCGGTTTGTAATGTCCGCATCAAGGTAAATTCAGTCTTCCCTTGCTATCATATTGGGATATTCAGCGATCCGACGACACAAAATCACCAAAGCCTGCTTGAGAAGAGAGCGTTTATGAGCCTGATGATAGCCTTGCACACCCTCGCTGCCGTGATCTGGGTGGGCGGTATGTTTTTCGCCTACACGGCGCTGCGCCCGGCCGCCGCCAAAACCCTGGAGCCCAGCCAGCGAGCGCTGCTCTGGTGCCGTGCTCTGTCGCTGTTTTTTCGCTGGGTCTGGGGCAGCATAGTGGTCTTGCTGGTAACCGGCTACGGCCTGATCGGGGCCCTTGGCGGCATGGCCAACGTAGGCTGGCATGTTCATGCCATGCAGGCGCTCGGTCTGCTCATGATGCTCCTGTTTCTGCACATTTATTTTGCGCCCTATCGGCGCCTGAAGCTGGCCATCGAGGCGGAGGACACCCCTGAGGCGAGCCGCCGGGTTGGTCAGATCCGCATGTTCGTGGCCATCAACCTGATTCTCGGGCTTATTGTTGTGATTATCGGCTCCGGTGGCCGGTATATCGCTATCTGATTGATGGTGTGACTGTGCGTTTTATCAAGGCATTTTCAGCGCAATTTCTCGCCCTTCTGGTGGTACTGGGAGTTTCATGTTCGCTGTCGGCAAACACGGCCCCGCCACCCGAAGCCTTGATGCTGGCATCGGTGAATGCGGCTGTGGCTCATGTTGGCGACGACGAATTGCTGTACCACAAACATGCCGACCGTTTGGTTCCCATTGCCTCTCTCACCAAGCTGATGACGGCGCTGGTGGTGGTGGAGTCGGGCGCGCCAATGGACGAATGGCTTGAGGTTTTTCCGCGCCACATGCCGGCCGAGGCCAATGCCTATTCGCGGATTCGCAAGAGTTCAGAGCTCAAGCGCAGAGACATGTTGCGTATCGCGCTTATGTCGTCCGAAAATCTGGCGGCTTACACGCTGGCCCGGCACCATCCCGGAGGCTACGACGAGTTTGTTGCCGAGATGAACC
>JAGXLV010000104.1:0-4345 GCA_018334495.1 Oleiphilaceae bacterium | reverse complement strand
GCGAATTCGCCATTGGGACTTCGCTTCTGCCCGAGTTATTGGCTGAGGCCAATATACACGCATCCGCCTTTGATCTCCGGGAACTGATGCGCAAGGACAGCCTGGATCTGGACGAAGCTGATCGGGCGCTGATCCGGCACGAAATCACTGAGTCAGAGGCCACTCGGATCCTGGTAACCCACGGCACCGATACCATGACCGACACGGCGCTGGCTCTGGCAGGCATTGAGGGCAAGACGGTTGTTTTGACCGGAGCCATGCAGCCCGCCCGGATGCGTCGAACCGACGCGGTGTTTAATCTGGGTTTTGCCTGGGCCGCGGTGGAGCTTTTGCCGGTGGGCGTTTATTTGGCGATGAATGGCGAGGTGTTTGAGGCTGGTAATGTTCGCAAGAACCGCAAAGCCCATCGCTTTGAGCGGGTTTCCCCGACTTACTAGCGACTCATCAAGGTGCCCCCGGTCAGGCGTCATCCGGTCAACATGACACCGGTGCCGAGCCTTGCCGGCCGGCACTCGCTATTTCCTTCGCGGACAGCGCCCGATACTGTCCGGGTGCCAGACTTTCATCCAGGCGGATGCCGCCTATCCGAACCCGATGCAGGGCGGTCACGTGATTGCCCACGGCGGCCAGCATCCGTTTGACCTGGTGGTAGCGGCCCTCGGTGATAGTCAGCTCGATGCCGTCTGGGCCGATAGCACTTAAGCTGGCCGGAGCGGTGGGCCGCAGCTCGTCTTTCAGTTGCACACCCCGCTCCAGGGCCGCGTGAGCCTCCTCTGACAAGGGCTCTGCGAGTTGGGCGCGGTAAGTCTTGGGGCAATGGCTTTTCGGTGAGGTGATCCGGTGCGACCACTGGCCATCGGTGGTCAGCAGTAAAAGGCCCGTGGTGTCCATATCAAGCCTGCCCACAATATGCAGACCCGCGCATTCGTCAGGTGGCAGCAGATCCAGGACTGTGGGGTGATCCCGGTCTTCTCTGGCGCTGACCACCCCCGCCGGTTTATTGAGCATCAGGTAACGTTCGCCGGCAAGTTCTATTGCTTCATCCTGCCAGTGTACCTGCTGGTCGGCGCTGATATGGGTGGCCGACTTTCGGCAAACGACGCCGTCAATGCTTACTTCTCCGGCCTGTATATGACGCCTGGCTTCTTTTCGGGATAACCGGGTGTTAGTGGCCAGGTAAAAATCGAGACGTACGGTCATGAGCAACTCATATCAATGGGGCCGGTTTCCATGGTGGCCAGGCAGAGTACCGGGTGGGTGCCGGTGAGTCGCTGCCAGAGGGCCTTGAACAGGCTGGCGCGCGTCTCCGGTCCCGAGGTTTTGTAACTGGTGACCGGTTGCCAGCCGGTCGTGTCTGCCTCCGGTGGCTTTTGCGCCAACACGAAGGTAAACGGGTGGGCGGCGGGTACGCCCAGGCGAATGTCGGTGGCCGTCAGCTTACCATCCAGCTCCTGGTAGGCGAGGAAGCCCTCCGTAAACCAGTCCAGGCGCCGGCCCTCAGGAAACTGCAAAGCTGCTCCCTCCAGTTCTGGCTGGTAAGGGAAACGTTCGATCTTCAGCGGGAGATTCTTGTCCAGAAAGCCAGTGACGATTTCCAGGCGCTCATTCGGCCCCATCACGGTAACACGCCAGAGAATGGTGGTCAGGGGCATGGGCTGGATCAGCCGGGGCGAGTCAGAAGCATTCTCCGCCGCCAGGGCGGGTGCCACGCGCGCTGAAATAAGCTGTTGGGCGGTGACACTCCAGCCCAGATACAGAGTCGAGATCAGTAGCCCCATACCCAGGGCCCGACTTGAGGGTGGTCGCCAGAGCGCCAGAGCAATGGCGGCGATCAGGGGCAGGGTATAAAGTGGGTCAATGATAAAGATGCTGGCAGTCGCAATGGGGGCCCCAAGGGGCCAGAACAGCTGTGTGCCATAGGTGGTCAGGCAGTCCAGCAGGGGATGGGTCACCAGTATCAGCCCGGTGAAGGCCAGCCAGTGCCGCAAGGACAGGTCAGGGCGCCAGCGCCTGCCGACAAACGCCAAAAGGACGGCCACTGGTACCAGAATAAACAGGGAATGGCTGAAACCCCGGTGCTGGGTGAAATTGGCAACGGCGCTGCCATAGTCGATCACCACATCCATATCCGGTAAGGTGCCCAGAACGGCCCCCGCCAGCAGTGCCGTGCGGCCCAGTGTTTTGCCGGCAATGGCACCGCCTAGGACCGCTCCCAGGGCTGCCTGTGTAATTGAATCCATGGTTTTTTTCCAGTGCGGGCCGAGACGGAACCCCAGTATTATGCTCAAAATAACTGATCAGATCACAATTCCGGAGGCGGAAATCGATTTCCAGGCTATTCGTGCGCAGGGTGCCGGCGGCCAGAATGTCAATAAAGTTTCTTCAGCCGTGCATTTGCGCTTCAACATCGCCGAGTCCGAGGTCTTACCGGATGATCTCAAGGAGCGTCTCTTGGCTGTGTCCGACAAAAGGATGACAGCGGAAGGCATTATTGTCATCAAGGCTCAGCGATTCCGCAGCCAGGAAAAGAACCGGGCTGACGCACTGGCGCGATTACAGGACATCATTCAGGACGGTCTGGTGGTGCAGAAAACGCGACGCGCGACCCGGCCGAGCCTGGGTTCGAAAAAACGGCGTATTGAAAAGAAAAAGCAGCGGGGCCAGAAAAAGCAGCTTAGAGGCAAAGTCGACACTTGATGTCGACCTTGCCACTGGTCCTCGGTCAGCCGTCGTTGGATGCTGCAGTCTCAATGTTGATGCCAAGGGCTGCAAACAGCTCGGTATCCGGGTAGCCATCAGCGATCAGATCCCTGCGTTGCTGATAATCCCGGATGGCCGCCCGTGTGGTGGGTCCCAGAATGCCGTCGGCTTTACCCGTCTTGAAGCCTTTCTGGCCCAGGGTCTCCTGCAGTTCCTGGATTTTGTTCCGGCTCAGATTAGGCGTGTCGGTGGGTGGCGGATTCCGCAATTCGCCGGCACCGGCGATCCGATCCGCCAGGTGTCCCACGGCGATCGCGTAGAATTCGGACCGGTTCCAGCCCATGATCACGTTAAAGTTCTTGTACCGTAAAAACGCAGGGCCTTTGTGCCCGGCTGGAACCACCAGCGCAGCGGAAATGTCCTCGCGAGCCAGGGCATTGCCAAAAGCGTCAGTTACTCCAAGCTCGCGCCACTCGCCCAGGGGCAGTTTGCGGCCATCGGCCAGAGCGTAATCGAAACCGTCAGGAAGCAGGACTTCGCGTCCCCAGCGGTATTCGCTGTCCCAGCCCATGCTCTGAAGGAACTTGCCGGCCGACATCAGGGCGTCGTCAAGGCTGTTCCAGAGATCGCGCTTGCCATCATTGTCTGCATCCACCGCATGCTTAAGGAACACCGAAGGCATGAACTGCACGTGGCCCATAGCGCCGGCCCAGGAGCCTTCCATCTGATCGACGGTGATGGCCCCCTCGTCAATGATCTTCAACGCAGAGATCAGCTCGCCCGTGAAATAAGTGCTGCGGCGGGGGTCACAGGCCAGAGTTGCCAGGGAGTCGGGCACCGACATCTTGCCAAAATAACTGCCGAAGTTGGTTTCCAGGCCCCAGAAGGACAGCAGGTAGGCTGCCGGTACGCCGGTTTCACGGGTGACGCGGTTCAGCAGGTTCCGATGCTCCTCCAGAAGTTCCCGACCCTGGCTTATGCGGGCCTCATTGACGCGCCGGTTGAGATAATCGGCAAAGGTCGTGGTGAACTCGGGTTGACTCTGGTCCAGTTCGATCACTCGTTCGACGTGCTCGATGTCAGCCAGCACGGTGGTTGCGGTGTTTTGGGAAACCCCCGCTGCGACGGCTTTTTGCTCAATGCCAGTCAGGCATTCGGCAAATCCGGCCTCAGAGGTGGTTTTTTCGGTTTCTTCAGCGCTGGTGGCAGCCGTGGCAAGAGTCATGGCCAACGCAAGGCTGGTGACCAGCGGGAATCGGGAAAAGCGTTGATGCACAGAAACCTCTTTTTTCATCTTGTGTGATCTTTAACAGGGAAGGGGGCGGCATTGAGGCCACATAATAGCCTGTTTCCCGTGATACTAAATACGCTAGACACAAAATTTAACCGGGAGTTCAAGGCTGGCGGAAAAATGCGGTTAAAACTCGGAGAGGGCTTTGATCGCAGGGGTCGAACCGCTTGCAAGCTGCCGTCACTTTGATCCGAAGTCTGCGGTCCGGGACTCTCCGCCGAGAGCCCCCCGGACAAGTCGCTCTGCCGGGAAATGGCAAATAAATTCACTGCCTTTGCCGGGCGCGCTGTTGATTTCCAGTTGGCCGTCGTGATTGAGCAATACGTGTTTGACAATAGCCAGTCCCAGGCCGGT
>JAGXLV010000030.1:26159-31080 GCA_018334495.1 Oleiphilaceae bacterium | reverse complement strand
CCGTCGCACTGATTGCGGTTGCGCCACTGGGCGTTTACGCCGATAACCACAAGGGCACTGTTGACGAAGTGCTGGTGATTCTTTCCAGCGATTCCCTGCAAACCCAGGGCATGGCCATGGTGCTGTCCAATGCCATGGCCCAGCAAGGCGCAAAAGTGAATGTGCTGTTGTGTGACAAGGCCGGTGATCTGGCCCTGAAGTCCTATGAAGCACCCGCGCTCAGGCCGAAGGATGTTACACCCGGCCAGATGTTGCGCGGCCTGCTGAAACAGGATGGTAAGGCTAAAGTCTGTGCCCTTTACCTGCCCAACAGTGATTACAGCGAGGATGACCTGATCGACGGTGTCGAAGTCGCCATGCCGCCGGAGATGGCCGGCCAGATGCTGAATGAGAAGATGCGTACCTTTACATTCTGATCGTGTTTGGTGGGCTGCCCGGACAGATTGTCCGGGCAGCCGCTGGCATTATGCTGTATGGCTGGCCCGTCAGGCAGGCTGAGAAAGACTGGCAGGCTTTATTGCAAATGCTTTCCAGGCATCGTAAGTACTGAGAAAAACCTGGCCTGTGAGTTCATCACAGAAATGCGTTGTTTTCAGTCGATCCATCACGGGGCCCTTTACTTCGGCCAAATGCAGGCAGATTCCTGCATCCGCCAGCCGGCTGTTGATCGCTTCGAAGCTTTCCAGCGCAGACGCATCAATTTCATTGACAGCCTGGCATGCCAGCACCAGATTCTTCATATCCGGATTGTCAGAAACCAGGGCAAGAACTCTGTCCTCAAGATAACGGGCGTTTGCAAAATAAAGGTTTGCGTCAACCCGGAGGAAAATGGTCCTGTCATCAACTTCCACTTCGTGCCTCAGCACATTCCGGAAATGTTCTGTGCCGGGAATCCTGCCAATGACAGCACTGTGAGGTCGACTTGTCCGGTAGAGAAACAACCCGATCGAAAGAGCAACACCGGCGGTGATGCCGGTTTCAACCCCCTGCAACAGAGTCAGGATAATCGTCGTCAGCATGGCCACCCCGTCTGCCGGCGAATAGGCTAAGGTGCGGCGAATGGCGGGTAGGTCGATCAAGGTACTGACCGCAATAATGATGGTCGCCGCCAGAGTCGCTTTGGGCAAAAAAGCCAGAATACCGGTAAGGGTCAGGGTGGCAACCGCGATACCCAGGGCGGTAAGGATGCCGGCAATCGGTGTCTGGGCGCCCGCCTCGAAATTTACCACGGAACGCGAAAAACCGCCCGATACCGGAGAACCGCCGCTGAAACCGGCGGCAACGTTGGCAAGCCCGAGCGCAATCAACTCAGAGTCCGGCTCGATCCTCTGACGTCTTTTGGCGGCGAGGGTTTGCGCCACCGACACAGACTCCACAAAGCCCACGAGGCTGATCAGGAACGCGGCAGGCACCAGAGTTGCCCAGAGGTCCGGATTCATGGAGGGCAGTCTGATGTCGGGCAGTCCGCCGGGCACTTGCCCCACCAGGCGCACGCCTGCCGCACCGAGATCGAAATACCAGGAAGCTGCCGTGGTGGCAATGACCGCCGTTACGGGAGCTGCTTTGGTCGTCAGGTCCGCCAGCCGCTCTGGTAAGCCGGTCCGGATCAGGCTTCGCTTGAGAAATTTTCGGCACGAATACAGGAACAGCAGGGTTCCTCCGCCAATCATCAGCGTGACCGGATTACTCCCTGGCAACTGCTGCCAAATCCCCTGGACCATTTCTGGCAGGTTGTGGCCGCCGCTCTGGATGCCCAGGAGATGGCCGAGTTGGCTGCTGGCAATCAGTATGCCCGATGCCGTGATAAAACCTGATATCACCGGGTGACTGAGGAAATTGGCCATAAATCCTAACCGCAAAACACCCATGACGAAAAGCATCAGGCCGGAAAGCGTGGCCAGAACGATGGCCGCACCCACGTACTCCGGTGTTCCGGATTCGGCAATGCCTCCCAACGCCGACGCAGTCATCAACGAAGCCACGGCGACGGGCCCGACAGCCAGCGTGGCGCTGGTTCCGTACAGAGCGTAGGCAACCAGGGGGATCATGCTGGCATACAGGCCAACTTCGGGGGGCAGGCCTGCCAGTAGGGCATAAGCCAGCGCCTGAGGCACCAGCATCAAGGTTACAATGACGGCGGCGAGCCCGTCGCTGGCAAACGTGTCCGATTTATAGTCTTTCAACCAACTCAGGATAGGCAGAAAGCGGGTCAGCTGGTTACTCATGTCGCTTACTCCCTGCTGAGGCTGTCAAGGTCACTTTGCCCCCGGTCAGAAACGATTAATCGGCACTTTCAGGTAGACCTGACCATTGTCTTCAGCCGGAGGCATATGCCCGGCGCGCATATTGACCTGTACGGATGGCAGTATCAGCCTCGGCATGTTCAGAGTGGCATCGCGTTCGGTTCTGAGTTTCACGAACTCCTCCTCGGTCACACCTTCGCGGACGTGAATGTTTTTAGCGCGCTGCTGGGCAACAGAGGTCTCATGCAGAAACCCATCCCGTCCCGGCGCTTTGTAGTCGTGGCAGAGAAAAATCCGGGTTTGCTCCGGAAGTGCCAGTATTTTCTGGACGGAGCGGAAAAGCGTGTAGGCATCACCACCGGGGAAGTCACATCGTGCAGTACCGGCATCGGGTGCAAACAGTGTGTCGCCGACAAAAGCTGCATCGCCGATAACGTAGGTCAGGCAGGCGGGCGTATGGCCTGGCGTGTGCAAAACCCTGCCTTCCAGACCGCCGATCTGAAAGGTGTCTCCTTCCTCGAACAGGCGATCAAACTGGCTGCCGTCACGTGCAAACTCGGTGCCTGCGTTAAAGGCTTTGCCAAAGACTTCCTGAACAGCGACGATTTGCTTGCCAATGCCGGTACGGCCACCGAGCTGTTCGTGAAGGTAGGGAGCGGCAGACAAGTGGTCTGCGTGCACGTGGGTCTCCAGAATCCATTCAACGGTCAGGTCATTGGCTTGCACGTAACGAATAATATCGTCGGCGGAACGCACGTCCGTCTTGCCGGCGGCGTAATCGAAATCCAGCACCGAGTCCAGAATCGCGCAGGTTCTGCTCTCGGGGTCCTTTACTACGTAGCTGAAGGTGTTGGTCGGTTCATCAAAGAAATGTTTAACCAGAGGTTTTGCCATGGTCGTTTCTCCATTTGAGGTGGCGGCTGTCAAAGCTATGCCCAATCAGAGCCTGGTTGTGCGCAGGTATGGCCGGATTTCATCCCAGCCGTTCAGAAAAAGGCCTCTGGCTTCCTCGTTCGAGATCGAGGGTGGAATAATGACGGCATCACCCTTGCGCCAGTCGGCGGGGAGAGCACAACGGTTGTCATCGCTGCATTGCAGTGCGTCAATCACACGAAGAATCTCGTCGAAGTTCCGGCCGATGGACATGGGGTAAGTCATGGTAAGACGAATTTTCTTATCGGGATCAACAATGAATACGCTGCGCACAGCGGCTGTTTCGCTTTCACCGGGATGAATCATTTCGTAAAGCTCAGCCACCTTGTGATCGGCGTCAGCCAGAATGGGAAACTGCAGGTCGCAACTCTGGGTGTCATTTACATCCTCAATCCATTTAACGTGCTCTTCGACACTGTCAGTGGATAAACCCAGAGGCTTTACATTGCGGGCTGCAAACTCTTTTGCCAGCTGCGCTGTCCGGCCCATTTCAGTGGTACAGACCGGCGTAAAGTCAGCCGGGTGGCTGAAGAAAAATACCCAGGAATCTCCTGCCCACTGGTGAAAGCTGATCTGGCCGGCAGTGCTATCGATGGTGAAGTCCGGTGCCGTATTGCCCAGTCTTAAAGTCATGTTGTATCTCCTGTCTGTGGTTGGCTCGCTGGGGCATAGGCCCTGCGGTTCAGGTACACATTATGCCTTTTCGCCATATATATTCAATTAGGAGATAAGCATAGATCAAATAGTTTGGATGTGTCCAGTGTGCAAAATACCTATTAGAAATGAAAACATGTCCGGAATTGAGGCAGGAGAGGGGGCCAGGCCAGAGGGGCAGTGGCACAGATCCAGTCATGAAGGACAAGGTGTGCCTGACCTGGCCGTACAGCCCGTGACTTATGAATTTCGTTGTTGAAAGGACAGAAAACAGGGAGGTTGGCTGGTAACGCCGGATTACGGGAGCAGGGGCATTATTTCCTGCTCCCGAATATCAACTATGCCAGAGAGATACGATAACGGAGGACGCCGGCATCCTCCTCGCGCACCCATTCAATCTTGTGACCGGTTAATTCACAAAGTACCTGTAAATCGCGCCGGCCGCTGGGGTCATCGGCCAGAAACTCGACCTGCGTGCCGCCAGGCAAATCCTGAGTGCGTTTTTTGAAACGCAAGACAGGAAGTGGGCACACCAAACCGATGGCATCGATTTGATGGACCCCTGATTGATCAGTCAAGACGCACACTCGTCTCACTGCTCCAGTGCTCGGCTGAAGACCATCCGAGCTGGTCCAGTACCACCGGGGCCAGAGCCGCGATCACCAAGGCTGCGACAAATCCGGAAATCATGACTTTCATGATGATTCTCCTTTGCCTTGTTTGGCCTGAACTTCTTCTACCCACAGATCATGATGTTGGCGTGCCCATTCCAGGTCAACCTGGCCGTTACCCATGGCATCAAATGCCCCTTCCATACCGACCGAACCGATATAAATGTGTGCGATGATGGCCACCATCATCAGAAACGCCACAATCGAGTGCCAGATGTTGGAGTACTGCATCTCTTCGTGCGGTGCCAGCGCTGTCGGAAAATCCGTTCCCAAAATACTGTTCACGAAGCCAAAGGTCTCGGCAAACATGGGCATTTCAAACGGGAACAACAACGACAGGCCTGACAGCGAGACTGAAAAACCCAGCACCATTACCGTCCAGAAAACAATTTTCTGGCCGGCGTTGAACTTCTTTGCCGA
>JAGXLV010000030.1:20926-25552 GCA_018334495.1 Oleiphilaceae bacterium | reverse complement strand
CGAAAGGTCTCGTCAACATCCATTTGTGCCTGACGAGCCATGATGTCTTCCAGGGTTTGAGCGCCCCCGGTAGCAGCCCGATCAGCTGTGGGGGCCTCCTGCGCCCAGCCAGGATTAGAAAACAGTGTCGCCACTACAAAGACGGCGCCACTGAATAGTTTTAAATTCATGAGAGCACTCCAACGGAATCAACAAAAAGAATTCGTTGCCTCAATGAAATCCGGGGCCCAAAGGCCCCGGAACAGTCAGGCTGATTTAAGCGCCCTTCTTCTCGTAGGCTGTGCCCCATCCCCAGGCGCCTGAACCGAAACCACGGTTCACCACGCGCTGGCGATAGATGTCCGCCACTTCGTTGCCATCACCGGCCAACAGCGCTTTGGTCGAGCACATCTCCGCACAGATCGGCAGCTTGCCCTCTGCAATACGGTTGCGACCGTACTTGTTGAACTCCGCTGTGGAATTGTCTTCTTCAGGACCACCTGCACAGAACGTGCATTTGTCCATCTTGCCACGGCTGCCGAAGTTGCCCGCCTGGGGGAACTGGGGCGCGCCGAAGGGGCAAGCATAAAAACAATAGCCACAACCAATACACAGGTCCTTGGAGTGCAACACTATCCCGTCGTCAGTCTGGTAGAAGCAATCCGTGGGACAAACGGCCATACAAGGCGCGTCTGAGCAGTGCATGCAAGCTACCGAGATAGAACGCTCGCCAGGTTTGCCATCTTCGATGGTTACCACGCGTCGGCGGTTGATGCCCCAGGGGACTTCATGCTCATTCTTACAGGCCGTTACGCAAGCATTGCATTCGATGCAGCGTTCGGCATCGCAAAGGAATTTTGCGCGTGCTTGTCCTTCAAGTGCCATTTTGTACACCTCTTGTTATGCCGGCATAATCGAACACAGGGTGGCTTTGGTCTCTTGCATCTGCGTGACCGAGTCATACCCGTATGTCTGAATTGTGTTACTGGATTCCCCCAGAACGATGGGATCAGCGCCTTTGGGATACTTGTCCCTTAAATCTTTACCTTCCAGATGTCCACCGAAGTGGAAAGGCATGAAAGCGACGCCTTCGCCGACGCGCTCAGTGACCATCGCCTTCACCTTGATGCGTCCGCCCTCAGGGCCGGAAACCCAGACGTCCTTGCCATCACGAATGTTCAGGTTGTTCGCGTCACGCGTGTTCACTTCGATGAACATATCCTGCTGCAGTTCCGCCAGCCAAGGGTTTGCGCGCGATTCGTCGCCACCGCCTTCATACTCAACCAGGCGGCCTGAAGTCAGGATGATCGGAAAGTCCTGGCTGAAGTCTTTCTTCTGAATCGACTCGTACAGGGTCGGAACACGCCAGAAATGCTTGTCCTCATAGGTCGGATAATCTTTGACAAGATCGCGGCGTGTGGTGTACAGCGGCTCACGGTGAATCGGAACCGGATCCGGGAAGTTCCAGACAACTGCGCGTGCTTTGGCATTACCGAAGGGTGCACACTCGTGCTTTATGGCAACACGCTGTATACCACCCGACAGATCGGTCTTCCAGTTGGTCGAAGGGCCTGCAACCGCCTCGATACTAGCACGCTCTTCAGCAGTCAGGTCGCCATCCCATCCCAGGTCCATCAGCATTTGCATGGTGAACTCTGGGTACCCGTCCTTGATCTCAGAGTTCTTTGAGTAGACGCCCTCCGCGAGCAGATTCTCGCCGTCGCGCTCGACACCAAAACGGGCACGGAAGGTGAGGCCGCCCTTGGACACCGGCATCGACATATCATACAGGTTCGGCGTTCCCGGATGGTTCATCTCGGCCGTACCCCAGCACGGCCAGGGCATACCATAAATATCACCATCGCAGGGTCCGCCCACTGCACGCAGTGTGGTCCTGTCAAAGTGGTGCTGGTTCGCCATGTGTTTTTTGATGCGTTCAGGTGATTGACCGGTATATCCGATGGTCCACATGCCACGATTGAATTCGCGAGTCAGGTCCTCGACAACCGGGATGTCGCCTTCCAGGGCAAGGTTGCGGAACATGCGATCGGTAAAGCCGAATTTGTCAGCAAACAACTTCATGATTTCGTGATCGACCTTCGAGTCAAACAGAGGCTCGATGACCTTTTCACGCCACTGGAGTGATCGGTTGGAAGCGGTTACAGAGCCTGAGTTCTCGAACTGAGTTGTTGCAGGCAACAAGTAAGCGCCGTCCTTACGATCGTGCAGCACCGCTGACACAGTGGGGTAGGGGTCCACGACGACCAGCAGGTCCAGCTTTTCCATGGCTTCCTTCATTTCAAGCATACGGGTCTGCGAGTTGGGCGCGTGGCCCCACAGAACCATGGCCCGGGTGTTGTCGGGCTGGTCCAGGTTTTCCTTCGCTTCCAGAACGCCGTCGATCCAGCGAGACACGGGAATGCCTTTTTCATTCATCATGGCCTTGGATTTGCCGTTTTTGTCCAACAAGGCAAACCGACCCTTAAGCCAATCCTGATCTTCCTCCCAGACCCGCGCCCAGTGCGCCCAGGCACCGGCGCTCAGGCCATAGTAACCCGGCAGGGTATCGGCCAGGACACCCAGGTCAGTGGCGCCCTGCACGTTACAGTGTCCGCGGAAGATGTTGGTGCCGCCGCCGGCAACACCCATGTTGCCCAGCGCCAGCTGTAGCACACAGTAAGCACGTGTGTTGTTGTTACCATTGGTGTGCTGAGTGCCGCCCATACACCAGATGACAGTACCCGGGCGGTTATTGGCCAGGGTACGTGCGATGCGCTCGAGTTGTGCACCGGGAGCACCGGTAACGCGTTCGACTTCTGCAGGATTCCAGCGCTTCACCTCTTCACGTATGTCGTCCATGCCGTACACCCGGGTGCGGATGAACTCTTTGTCTTCCCAGCGGTTCTCAAAGAGGTGCCACAGAATGCCCCACACCAGTGCAACGTCTGAACCCGGCCGGAAACGCACAAACTCATCAGCATGGGCCGCAGTTCGCGTGAAGCGAGGATCGCAAACGATAAGCGGTGCGTTGTTTTGCTCCTTGGCTTTCAAAATATGAAGGAGCGACACCGGATGCGCTTCTGCGGGGTTGCCCCCGATCACGAAAATCGCTTTGGATTTGTGGATATCGTTGTACGAGTTGGTCATCGCACCGTAGCCCCAGGTGTTGGCTACGCCGGCTACCGTTGTTGAGTGACAGATCCGGGCCTGGTGATCGACGTTATTGGTGCCCCAGTAGGCCGCAAACTTCCGAAACAGGTAGGCCTGTTCGTTGGAGAACTTGGCACTGCCCAGCCAATACACCGAGTCCGGGCCGCTCTCGTCGCGGATCTGCAACATCTTGTCGCCGATCTCGTTGATTGCCACGTCCCAGGAAATCCTCTCCCACTGGCCATTGACCATTTTCATGGGGTATTTCAGGCGTCGCTCACCGTGACCGTGCTCTCGCACCGCGGCGCCCTTGGCGCAATGAGCACCCATATTGAAGGGGCTGTCCCAGCCGGGCTCCTGGCCGGTCCATACGCCATTCTGAACCTCAGCCTCGACCGTGCAGCCGACCGAACAGTGCGTACAGACGGACTTTTTACGAACGACTTCACCACCTGTTTCCGCCTGCGCCGCCGCTTTAACGCGCGTAGGCGTCATCGACAAAGCCGCGAGGCCGCCCACTGTGACACCGGAGGCAGCCAGGAAGCCCCGGCGGTCCATGGTTTTCGCAGCGAGGGATGAAAGCAAAGATCCCGCACGGGAGCCTTTCGCTACCCCGTTGGTTTTCTTCCTTAACATGTCATGTACCTCTCATCTTTTTTTTATTCTCGTTTTCCTGGAAATGCGGTCACTCAAGAGCATCTCGCAACCTTGAATGACTCACGCTTCCTCAAAAGCGAGCCGTTTCCATATATTTACGTGTGTGTTCAGTGTCACGCAGACCGCGGCTTTTAGGGGCGTCTTTAACGACCTCGGCTGCGGCGCTTGGTGCAACTGCCACGGCAACGGCAGCTGGAACTGCCGTCGCTGCCATCCGCAAAAAATTGCGACGGCTGTTGTCACGCTGTTGGTTGTCCATAGGACACCTCCACCTGGGTTAAGGGATCGGGCAGATCCCGGTTATTGAAGTGCGAACCCCTCAGCCTCTATGTCCATGAAAGCTCGACCCAACGAGCCCACAGGAGCATAGAAGATCGCGGTTTGCGCTTTCTCCAAATCGGTAAAAAACAATGCCGCCCACTTTGTCAGGTGCGCGTCAAAAAAAGCTTTTTGTGAAGACAGATCACTGTCACACACGAACTCGCCAGTAATAATGCCCGCCATGATTTCACACAGCGTACCCATATGATCTTCAGGTTCTTTGACGTCATCACTGGATTTGATGCCCCTGGCCATCAGGTCGCCACGCAAATCGGCGAGGGGCTTCTCGTTCAAAAAACCGGTCAGGTAATAACTTGCGTATGGCAGTAATTCACCGCGGCCGACTCCGACGAACAGGTCGTTGTACTCCCGCTTGGCGTTATCAGTCCCGGTGCGTTTCGCAAGATCCGCCAGGTTTTTAGAGGCGGTTCCCAAAGCGGTATCACCACCCTGCAGGGATGCCAGCCCCTGGAGTAGCTCACTCGAAGGTGGGCCGCTCAGCAAGACACCCAGTAACTG
>JAGXLV010000030.1:5788-20141 GCA_018334495.1 Oleiphilaceae bacterium | reverse complement strand
GGGCGGGATCAGCTTCTTTGCTGGCTCCGGTTTTTTTGCGCGACCAACGCTGTAAGCGTGACTCAGCCATCAGTGCACTCTCGGTTTTTTGATGTTGGAGGGGGCGCGGTAAACGTCGCTCTGCTGACGGATACGTGCATCGCCTTTGCCGTCCTCGACCTCGTCAACATTGATCTCGTCTCGACGGCGTTTTTTGAAAGGCTCTTCGATGTAGTGCATATCGATAAACTCTTTGATCCAGGCCGCCAGGGACTCGGGAATGGGAACAGCTTCGACGATGCTTTCGCCGCTGTCCAGAGCATCCAGTGCCTCGTGGGCGCTGGCGGTAACGGTGCTGACGACCCACCCTGATGGCGACCGACTGGTCTGATCCTTATCCATGACGACCCAGATGGAAGGAACGGCCATATTCAGAGAGACAAGGTAGCCCTCGACGTCGGCGCGAAATAGTTCCATTGCCACAGTGCCAGCGTGGTAATCGACGACTTCGCCGTCGCGCACAAGTTCTTTCCAGAACGCCGCCGGGGCCCCCGGTATAACAGCGATCGGCTTCCAGGTATCCCGCGCCCACCGGGTTACCCCAGGCGATTGGCGAACGACCGCACCGACTTGCAACTCGCGTTTCCAGCTCTCTGTGCGACTGCTCATGACGACCCTCCTTAATAGGGCGAATTTAGCAGAGCCAAAACAATTAGCCAATTAATCAATTAATGAATTGTCCAACGACAAACGGCTGTGGCATCCTCGACAAACTTTCAGGCACCCTCATACGTCTGAAAATAATGAAAAGGGTCACAATTCTGATGACGGCACAAAAAACCCTACTGCTCTGCAGCTGCGATAAAACCCAGTCTTTTAATCCAGAGGCATTGCAGGCGGCCGCGGCAGCCGCACAGGTGATTACGGTGGATCAACTGTGCGGCAAAGAGATGAACACTGCCGTCGAGCACCTGGGTGGCACTAACGAGGTGCTTATTGCCTGTGGCCAGCAGGCTGCTTTATTCGAGCGCCTGGGTGAGGACATACAAGCCGAAACCCAGCAATCCGCACCTCTGAGTGCCATCGACATCCGGGATCGCGCCGGTTGGAGCGCAGCGAGCGCGAAGCCTAAACGCTTGCATGCCAAGCAAACGGCCCTGGTCGCCGCCGCCCAGCTACCGGCTTCTCCTGCGCCCGCAAAAACAATCGAGTCCAGCGGGGTGTGTTGCATTGTTGGCCCCACCGAGCAGGCGGTCAGGATGGCCGGGCTGGTGCAGGATGAGCTGGGTGTCACTTGCATTTTCGATGACGCGGGGCCGATACAGTTACCCTCCGCGGGCTACGATGTGGCCAGAGGTCAATTGACAGCCGCCGAGGGCGCCCTGGGCAATTTCAAGCTGGAATTTGCTCAGCTTCAGACGCTGAATCCTGCCGGTCGCGGCGCCCTTGGTTATGGCGAGGTTAAAGCTACCGCCCGCAGTGAGTGCGACGTGTTTATCGACTTGCGTGGCGCCGAGCCAGCGTTTCCCAGTCATCAAAAACGCAACGGCTACTTCTGGGCTGACCCGGCGAAAACCGGGGAGCTGGAGCGTATTGCCTTGACGGCCAGGGACCGGGTCGGTGAGTTCGAGAAAACCGTGTATTTCAATCTGGAAACGTCGTTGTGTGCGCACTCGCGGGCGAACCAGACCGGCTGCACCCGTTGTCTGGACGTCTGCCCCACCGAGGCGATCTTTTCCGCTGGTGATCACATACAGATCGATTCCGACATTTGTGCCGGCTGCGGGTCCTGTGCGGCGGTCTGCCCGACGTCAGCCGTGACCATGAACGAAACGCCCTTCGAGGCCCTGACCCAGGTCATTTCCGTCATGGGGAAGGTTTACCGCGAGCAGGTCGAGGAGTCCCCGCGTCTGGTCTTTCATACCCTGGGCGCCGGTGGTGATGCCATTGCCCACCTGGCACGATTCGGCGCCGGTCTCGCGGACGATCTGATCCCGCTGAGTCTGGAGCATGTCGATCGTATCGGCCATGCCGAGATAATGGCCGCCTTTGGTGCAGGCTATGCCGAAGTCCTGATCCTGGCGGACAACGAGACGGACCGTCAGGCGGTTGCCGCTGAGGTTGAACTGGCCCAGGCCATGCTCAAAGGCACCAAAAACGCACCCAACCGCGTCCGGGTGGTCGCAGCCGATGAACTTGACGCCGCTGGCGACAACGCAGGGCGAGTGAGTGAACCGGTGTTACTGGTCGGCGGTCGCCGTGACATCACGCGGGTCACGGTCGGCGCGATGGCGGAGAAGATCGAAGCGCCGATCCCTCTGCCAGCGGGCGCGCCTTACGGCGCTATCGAGATCAATCCCGACCAGTGCACACTCTGCTTGGCCTGTGTGTCTCTGTGTCCCACCGGCGCCCTCGGCGACCATCCGGAGCGGCCAGAGGTCCAGTTCACGGAAAACGCCTGCGTCCAATGCGGCATCTGCGAGAGCACCTGTCCCGAGACGGCTATCAACCTGATACCTCAGCTGGAGCTGTCCAAGGAGGCTCTGAGTCCCAGAGCGCTGCATGGCGAAGAACCGTTTGAATGCGTCAAATGTGGTACACCCTTTGGCGTCGCCAGCACCATTAACCGGATTGTTGAAAAACTGGAAAACCGACACTGGATGTACACCAACTCTGATAATGTTCAGCTGATCAAGATGTGTGACAACTGTCGAGTCAACGCCCAATTCCATGGGGATAACGCACCTATGGCGGGTGGCAAGCGTCCGCGAGTCCGCACCAGTGACGACTACCTCGACAGCTAAAAACCAAACAGGACACAACATGGTTCAATACGTTAACGCCGAAAACCCCAAGAATCCCAACCTGATCGGCACCGACGCGCCCCGGCCCCAGGACAAAAACCCGAAGGGGATTGATCGCATCATCGCCATTGCCTCGGGCAAAGGCGGTGTCGGCAAGTCCACAGTGGCCTCCAATCTGGCGGTCGCGCTGGCCTCGAAAGGCCTTAAAGTGGGCCTGTTGGACGCCGACGTCTATGGCCCCAGCCAACCGCGCATGATGGGTGTTTCAGGCCGTCCGTCCAGCCCCGACGGAAATACCATTCTGCCTTTGCGCAATCATGGTGTGACCTTGATGTCCCTGGGTCTGATGACCCCGGATGACGAAGCCATCATCTGGCGAGGGCCGATGCTGATGGGCGCTCTGCAACAAATGATGAATCAGGTGGATTGGGGCAGGCTGGACGTGCTGCTGGTGGATCTTCCTCCGGGCACTGGTGACGTCCAGATGACCCTGAGCCAGAAATTCTTCGTTGCGGGCGCCATTGTGGTTTCAACACCCCAGGACATTGCTCTGATGGATGCGCGCAAGGGCATCGACATGTTCAATCGGATGGACGTGCCGCTGTTTGGCCTGATCGAAAACATGGCGTCCTTTGTCTGTGACGGTTGCGGTAAAGAGCACCATCCCTTCGGGTCCGGCGGCGCCCGGACCGAGGCGGAAAAGCTTGGCGCGCCCTTCCTGGGTGAAATTCCACTCGATCTGGATATTCGCATCGGTTCGGATGGTGGTGTTCCGATCGTGGTGTCAAAACCGGACAGCCTTCAGTCCAAAGCCTTCCAGCGTATCGCTGATGAAATTGTTGCCTCCGATGCCTACGCTCGAGCCATGCTATGATCGAATCACCCCAATTCCCGCCGTTATTCACGGGTGAAGCAGTGCCCAGGCACATGGATCCTTTTGATAAGGCCGTCAGCCAGGCCATTGCTGGGGTTGATTCAGGCACCCTCTTTTATTCCGAGGCGGGCGACATCTTACGCGCGGCCCTGGTGCTGGCGCCGGAAACGCCTCTGGAAGAGGCCATTCAGGCCGTCTATGTGGCCCAGATAGGCCTGGCCGAAAGTCTGGGTGCACTGGCCCCACCGGAAGTGCCTGTGCATTTCCAGTGGCCGGACCGCATCAAGGTCAATGGCGCGGTGTGCGGTGGCGTTCGCTTTGCAGCGGATGTTTCAGATCCCCAGGCGCAACCCGGCTGGCTGGTCATCGGTATTGAGGTGCCCTTCATACCTGTGAGTGACGAGCCGGGAAATAACCCCAACCAAACCTGCCTGTTGGATGAAGGTTGCAGTGATATCGAGCCCATGGAGCTACTGGAAAGCTGGTCCAAACATACACTGCTGTGGCTGACCTATTTGATGGACAGCGGATTCGAGCGCGTACACAATAACTGGCGGCCACGCTGTGACAGCCTGGGCAAAACCATCAGCCAGCCAAAGCCCGGCCTCTTTGTTGGGCTGGATGAAAAAGGCCGGATGCTTTTGCGCCAGGATGGCATGACCGAAACGGTAAGTCTGATTGAATTTGCGGAGCTCACATGAAACTGGCCAGAACCCTGCGGTTGGATATATCCGATGAAAATGTGTACGAGTTGCCTGCCCCCAGCGGCGAGTGGGCGATTTCGGGCGGATTTGAATTTTCCAACTGGGCCGAAGCGGATCTGAAGGGTAAGGCTCGTCAGGCCTTTACCAACGGTTGGTACAGCGTGGAATCCGGTGGCCGCGCCAGTTTCGTTGGCGTCTGCAAGATTACCGAGCCTGAGCTGGAGCAGCTGCAGCAAACCCTGGCGCAAACCTTTGTCGACTTATACGGTGCGCCGGATATTGATTCTGCTTATCCGGTCGCCAGCGAAGAAATCGACCAGATGCGCAGGATGTGTGAGGATTTTGAGGAGAACACCCTGCTGATGGTCAGCCGTACGCTGACCGAATTAGGTGTTGAGGAAACTTACCGCTCCCGGGCCCCGCAGGATGCCTCGTTAGAAGCCTTTGCCATGCACGGCGACTACGAGTGATCAGGACCTGAAATAATTACAGTCCGAAGCTGGCGTAGGGGATAAACCGCACGGGGGTTCCCGGCTCTATCTGCTGAGCGCTCTCGTCCAGCTCCACCATACCCTCGGACCAGGCCAGACCGGTGACCCGGCCAGAGCCCTCAGAGCCGAAAACCTCTACCTGCCGATCACGGACACGGGCGCGCAACATCTCGCTGCGCCCCGGCTTCTTGTTTTTATGAAAGTTGGCCGGCATCACGTAGCTTTGGGGTTCGAACCACTCACCCCCTGCCAGTAGGGCCATTGCCGGAGCGCCAAAGCGCAGTGCGCAGACCCAGGCTGCAACCGGGTTTCCCGGCAAGCCCACCACAGGTGTTCCCTGGAACATGGCCAGCGCAAGGGGCCGGCCCGGCTTGATCGCGATGCGCCAGTTGCTGATGTCACCGTGGGCCTTCAGTGTTTTCGACACATGATCCTCGTCACCGGCAGAAACGCCGCCACTGGTCAGGATCAAATCGCATTGTTCGGCCCCTCGCCCTAACGCCGCTTGAACGTCCTCGGCTCTGTCCAGCGCATGGCCCAGGTCCACCAGCTCATAGCCGAGCTGCACCACCAGAGCACTGAGCATCGGCCGGTTTGCGTCATAGATTTGCCAGTCAGTGACCGCTGAACCAACGGGCTTCACTTCATCCCCCGTGGACAGGACCCCAACGCGAAGGCGCTGATACACATCGACTGACTCGATACCGACACTGGCGAGGACCGAAATATGAGTGGGCGTGAGGCGGGTGGACGCGGTCAGAATCCGGTCCTCTGCCTGGATGTCTTCTCCGGCCTTCCGTAAGTTGGCGCCCGCTTTCAAAGTGCCATTCAGATGTAGCCATCCGTCCATGACCTCGCAGTCCTCCTCCAGGGCGACCGTATCGGTGCCTGCCGGTATCACCGCGCCGGTTAATGTCCGGATGGCATAACCCTCAGGTACATGCCCCCTGTACGGCTCCCCAGCGGCACTGCGACCATCGACCAGGGGCAGGTCGCAGGGAACTTGGGTCAATGGCCCTGCAAATGCATAGCCATCGACCGCGGAATTGCTGCTGGGGGGATGAGCGCGGGGCGCATACACATCGCTCGCCAGTATCCGGCCATTGACCTGTGACAGCGGGACCGCGCGATCCACGCCCACCACAGGATGCAAGCGTGAACGCAATCGCTCCAGAGCCTCGTCCACCGGCGTCCAGTTCACACCGGGTGGCAGGGCAAAACAGTCGTTACGAAGCTCGTTCATGATGGTCCTCTGCTCAGAATAAAGTCAGCTATTCCGGGGACGTCGTTTAAATCAAAACCAGGGCCCGCAAAATCCGGTGTATAGTCTGCCGCCACAGCAACAATGCTGGCGTCGCTCGGGTACAAAGGCGCATGCGGGCACACCTGCCTGTGCGTTTCAATCTTGGCGTGAGTATGTGATTTAAAGCCCTCGACCACGACCCAGTCGCAGTGTCCCAGTCGGCTCAGCAGTTCATTCAGTGTCGGCTCGTCGGCGCCTCGCAGTTCGTGCATGATTGCGAAGCGCTGCCCGCCAGCCAGTATCACCTCCCGGGCGCCGGCATCACGATGGCGGTAACTATCGGTACCGGGTTGATCCACATCCACCTTATGATGGGCATGTTTGATCGAGCTGACCGTTAAACCCCGGCTGGACAGTTCACGAATCAGCGCGCTGGCCAGGGTGGTTTTCCCGCAGTTTTTCCAGCCGACAATGCCAATGACGTTCACTTCAGGTGCTGCTCCGCCCAGGCCAGGTCTTCCGGCGTGTTGATATTGAAAAAGTCGTCCGGGCCAAACAGCACCAGGGACTCGCCCTGGGCCTGGGTCCATTGGCGAATCTTGCGTACGCCGTCATTCAGGGCGGCTCGCAAATCATGGCGCAACGCGACCTGCCAGCGGCCAAAGGTTGGCTGGGGTAGCCGGCCGCGTTGCGGATCAGGCGTGGCGGCCAGCACTACCGGGGTGTCCGATTCGGCCAATCGTTCAGCCAGGTCGCGAGGGAACGACGGGGTATCCGCAGCGACGCTGATCAGCCACTCATGCCCGTGCTGGGCAGCCCAATCCATGCCTGCCAGCACACCTGCCAGTGGGCCCGGAAAGTCGGTTACAGAGTCGGCGACCACGGGCAGCCCCAAATCGGCAAAGCGACTCGGGTCACCGTTGGCGTTTAACACGACTGAATGGACCTGCGGCGTGATTCGATCGACGACACGCTGGATCAATGACTGATCACCCAGCATCAATCTTCCCTTGTCGCCACCGCCCATACGGCGTGCCTGGCCACCGGCCAGAATCACGGCGCAATCAGTCACGCTCCGGCTCCTGTAACCATGGTGAATCTCCATCAATCCTGTGTCGCGCCTTTGCGACGGTTTTTTTTGTGGTCATCCGGAACCTGCGACAGGTCCTGATCGAACACCAGGCGTTGCTGGCCACTGAGACAGGTGAATTTCCTGCCTCGCAGCCGTCCAATCAGCGTCAACCCAACCTGCTGTGCAATATCAACACCCCAGGCTGTAAAGCCCGACCGGCTGATCAGGGTCGGGATACCCATCAGGGCTGTCTTAATAACCATTTCGGAGGTCAGGCGGCCAGTGGTATAAAGGACTTTGTCGGCCGCCGGGATGTTATTCAAGTGCATCCAGCCTGCGATCTTGTCGACCGCGTTATGGCGCCCGACATCCTCCATGTAAGCCAGGACTTGTAGCCCCTGACACAAGGCGGTGCCGTGAATGGCGCCGGTTTCCATGTAAAGGCTGGGCGTGTGGTTAATCTGATACGAGAGGTCGTAAAAAGTGCTGGTGTGCACCGGTGTGTCGGGCAATGACAGCCCGTCCAGCCCGGCCATCATATCGCCGAACACAGTCCCCACGGCGCAGCCTGAGGTGCGGGTTTTCTTTTCCAGCTTGTCCTCTACATCGGTGATACCGGCAGTTCGGACCACAACGACTTCCAGCTCTTCGTCGAAATCAATCCCGGTGACCGGGTTGTTGTCATTCAGCATGCCCTGATTCAGGAGAAAGCCGAGCGCCAGATATTTCGGATGATCGCCGATGGTCATTGCCGTGACGATCTCCTGGCTGTTCAGATAAATAGTCAGGGGACGCTCTTCGATGACACTGATCGACTTCGATTGACCGGATTCATCAACGCCCTCAACAGTGCGGGATAACCGAGGGTCGGTCGGGTTGGGTAGCAGGGGTGCAGTCATCATTTCAGCTCAATCGAATTAGTTGGCGTTCGGGAAAAACAGCGGCTCACCGTCAACCTGATAGGCACCAATAGCGGATTGCCCGATGTCGGACGCCAACCATTGGGTGACGATTTCCGCCGCCTCTCGATTCACGTTGGGGCATTTGTCCGCATTGACGGGCGTAACGCCATATTGATTGAAAAGAGCAGGATTCCCCTCAAATAAAATGATGGCGTCCTGTTTGTTGGCGAATTTGATCCAGGTCGCTCTGTCAGTCAATACATAGGCGCTGAGGCTCACACCCGTGTTGAGTGTTGCGCCCATGCCGCTACCGGTCTCAAGGTACCACTGACCGGAGCCGGCGTCGGAATCAATCGCGGCCGCCTGCCACAGGGAGCGTTCTTTTTTATGGGTCCCCGAATCATCACCGCGTGAGGCAAATTTAGCGCCGGATTGCTTGATTTGCTGCATCGCCTCGGTGACGTTGCTGGCCCCTGCCAGGTTCGCCGGATCGGCTTCGGGTCCAATGATGACATAGTCGTTGTACATCAGATCGCGGCGGTATGCGCCATAGCCGTCAGCGACAAAGGCTTCTTCGGCTGGTTGAGAGTGAACCAGGAGCAAATCGCCATCACAGCGCATGGCATTTTTGATCGCCTGTCCCGTGCCCACAGCCACTACATTGACGCGAACACCGGTGTCCTCTTTCAGCATCGGTAACAGGTAGTCGTACAAGCCACTGTTTTGAGTCGAAGTGGTGGACTGAACGATGATGGTATCGGCCAGGGCATGAGCACTGAACGCTAATGCAACGCAGGTGATAAGGTATTTCATAGCCATCCTCTAAACCACGATCTCACCGGCCAAATACGCTTTAGCCTCCGGGGTTCGGGGCTCGGTAAAAAAACGATCCGCCGGGCTCTGCTCCGCTACCTGCCCGTTGGAGATAAATACGATTTCATCGGCCAAACGCCGGGCCTGGCCTTGATCGTGACTGACTAAAATAATTTTGGTCCCCTGAACATTCTGGGTTTTGACCAGGGATTCGATCAACAGAACCGATGCAGGATCCAGGCTCGCCGTGGCTTCGTCCAATATTAATAACGCTGGCTCACCCAGCAGGGCTCGTACCAGGGCCAGGCGTTGTTGCTCTCCACCTGACAGCATCCGGGCCGGTTGGTCGGCACGGTCAAGCAAATTGACAGACTCCAAAGCCTGAATCAAGCGCTGGCGGTCGGTTTTAGCGGTTTTGGGGGCGGCAAAGGCTAGATTTTGTAGCACGGTCCGGCGCAGCAGTACCGGTTGCTGGAAGACCATGGCCTGCTCGGTGCGACTGTCAGCTACCGTCAGAGAGCCGAGGTTGATCCGCCCCTGATCCGGGGTGATCAGTCCATGCAAGGAGCGAAGAAGCAAGCTTTTACCGGCGCCGTTCGGGCCCATAAGCACAGTGATGCCGGGCTCATCAATCGTCAGGTTCACACCTGCCAGTACGGCTCTGTCACCTCTGATCAGGCGCAGGCCGCTGATACATATGGGTAAGAGTGGATTAGGCATATTGGCGCTTTTGAGCATATTCACGGACCCCGATCACCAGCGCGTTGACCAGCAATGACAGCGCCAGTAACACCGCGCCGAGACTCAAAGCGAGGGTCAAGTTGCCCTTCGAGGTTTCAAGCGCGATGGCGGTGGTCATGACACGGGTTAGATGATCAATATTGCCGCCGACGATTATCACTGCGCCAACCTCGGCGATGGCCCGGCCGAAGCCCGCCAGGATGCAGGTGGTCAGCGCATAGCGCGCATCCACCAGGTAGGCCGCCACTGCACGGCCTCCGGTGACGCCCATTGAGTAAAAAGTATCGCTGTACTCCTGATGCAGACTCTCAATGACCTGATTCGACAGCGCCGCGATAATCGGGGTGATCAGCACTGCCTGCGCGATGATCATGGCCGTGGGGCTGTACAACAGCCCCATCCAGCCCAGCGGACCGGCCCGTGACAGCAGCAAATACACCATTAGCCCCACGACGACTGGCGGCATGCCCATCAGGACATTCAGCAACAGGATGCAGAATTTGCGCCCCGGGAATCTGGTGATCGCCAGATAGGTCCCCAGAGGCAAACCGATGACGGCGGCAATGGTCAGCGCACTCAGGCTGACCCGGATGGACAGCCAGAGAATTTCGAATAAATCTTCATCCAGCGTGATGATCAGTCGAAAGGCTTCAGACAACGCGTCCATTTATCAGTGGACTCCTGCAGCAGTGAGTCGACGATTGAACCCTCTTTGCCTTGGATTGGCAAGGGTTCGGGGCGTCTCATTCGGGGTGCTTTGATTAGAAGTCAGCCAATTCCGCGTTGGCCAGATCTTTAAGTGCGCAAGGCCTCCCGAAAAAGTAACCCTGGTAGGCTTTGCAACCCATACTTTCAAGCAGCGCTCGCTGCTCGGCGGTTTCAACACCCTCCGCGATCACATTCAGGCGCATGGAGTCGGCAAGCGTGATCACTGTCTGTGCAATCGCCCGGTCGTTGGGGCTGTTAATAATATCCCTGACAAAACTCTGGTCAATTTTCAGCTGGTTGATGGGCAAGTGCTTGAGATAAAACAAGGACGAATAACCTGTGCCAAAATCATCAATGGAGAAGGAAACGCCATGACGCTGCAAAGCCTGCATCTTCGCTTTAATATCCGGAACGTTGCTAGCCAGAAGAGACTCGGTAATCTCCAGCTTGAGATTATGGGGATTGGCGCCCGAGATCTTAAGTGCGTTGAGCACCGTTGCGACAATGTTTGTTTTACGGAACTGGACCACGCTGATATTCACCGCAATCGTAAGATCGGCGCTGGCCGGGTCGGTAGACCATTGAAACAATGTCTGACAGGCCTGGTTTAACACCCATTCGCCGATAGGCACGATAAGACCTGTTTCTTCGGCCAGAGGAATAAATTGCGCCGGAGAAATAATACCTTTTTCAGGATGGATCCACCGCAGCAGCACTTCGGTCCCGGTCATTCGCCCCTGCTGATCCACCTGTTTCTGATAATAAAGCTGAAACTGCTGATGCCGGACCGCATCATGAAGATCTTGCTCGATTTCCGCCCGCTTACTCACCGCAACCTGCATTTGCGGGTCATAAAAACGGATCGCATTACGGCCCGCCGCTTTGGACCCGTACATCGCCATATCTGCCTGCTTGAGCAGGTCGTCTTGTGATAAATGGGAACCATTGAACAAAGTGATGCCAATACTGGCCGAGCCATTGTAAGTCAGCCCCTCCAGATCAAACGACCGCGTCAACTCGGTGATGATTTTCTCTGCGGTTGTTTCAGCCTGGACCGCCGCTTCAGATTCATCGGCACTGAGATTTTCAATGAGAACCACAAATTCGTCACCACCCAGGCGCGATACGGTATCCGTTTGTCGGACTGACTGAGTGAGGCGTTGGGCCACGAGGTACAAAAGCAGGTCACCGATATTGTGGCCAGCGCTGTCATTCAGATTTTTGAAATTGTCCAGATCAAGAAAGAAGAGTGCGGCATACCGGTTGTTACGGACGCAGTTGGCAATAACCCGCTGCAGGCGGTCAAGTAACAAGCGGCGGTTAGGCAGCTGCGTCAATGGATCATAAAATGCTAGCTGGCGTATCTCCCGATCACGTTTTTTACGTTCGGTAATGTCTCTCACAATGCCAATGAAGTTTGTTTCACCGGACTGCTGTACTTCGACCAGTCCCAGCTCAATCGGAAGAGCCGCCCCGGTCTTGTGCAATGCCTTAATTTCGCGAATGCGACCAGTAACATGGCCAATCCCCTTCACGATGTAGTCGGTTAAATAGTTATCATGCTGTTTGTCTTTCTTTGACCCAATTATGAGATTTATATTGCGGCCTATGATTTCATTACTGCTATAACCAAAAATATCTTCGGCGGCCTGATTGAAGGTAAGCACGATCCCTTTTTTGTCGATGCTAACCACTCCGTCCAGCATGTTGTCAACAATTGCCTGCATTTGTTTAGACTTTTGATCCAGGGTGCTCTCAGCTTTGATTTGAGCGCTGATATCAAAGTGTGTGCCCAGAAGCCATTCTGCTCTGCCATCGTTTGAATGTGACGAGACGCGCCCCCGGGTATTGATCCACACCCATTTGCCTGTCTTGTGTTTCATGCGAATGTCTGCGGCATAAATAGGGATTTTCCCCGCGGCATGTTTTTTAAGCAGGGCGCTGCAGCGGGCAAGATCTTCCGGGTGAGTCAGGTTTTCCCAGGTTTTTCGGTCTGTCGGCATGAGTTCATGAAGTTCATAGCCCAGTAATTCGGCCCACTGGTCATTAATGAGCAGTTCGCCGCTCTGCAAATTCAACTGCCATGTGCCGATTGTATTGGCGTCAATGACGGCTTTGAGCAATTTGTCACTTTTACGGATCTGGTCTTCATCATGCTTTTCTTTGGTGATGTCAGTTTCAATGGCGATGTAGCCTTTGAGTTCCCCGTCGTCGTCCCACAGAAGGTTGCAGGCAATCCTTACCCAGTAGGGCGTGCGCGTTTTCGAATAATTGATCAGGTCAACATTAAAGCTCTCATCGTTAGCGAGGGCCTCACGTATCACTTTTACAGTGGCCGGATCCGTGTCTCCACCCTGCAACACCTCACCAGGTCGTTTGCCGGCCATCTCCTCCAGGCTGTATCCGGCAATATCGGTAAAAGCCTCATTGGTCCAGACAACCAGACCGTTTTCGTCTGTGATTACCACACCGTTAGTGGTTTGCCTGGCAACTTCTGAAAGACGTCCAATCTCGGCATTGACCAGTGTTTGCTCAGTCGTATCGCGGATAATGACTAACACTTCTTTTTGATCGATCTTTCTGTAACGTGCTTCGAACGATTTTTTTGTGTCCGCGAGAACATAATTGTGGTGAATCACCCCGTTGGAACTGAATGCCTTTTCAACATGGGTGCTGAGCTCTCCGCCCAATTTATCGGGCAACACTTCTTCAATGGTGCGTCCCAACATCTTGTATCGCGGTTCAGGCAAATCCGGATGTTCGTTACACACCAAAAAACGGAACTCGCGATCAATCACGAACACCATATCGGGCAGCGTCCCGAATATGGATGAGGTTCTGGCCATGCTGCTCGTCAACTGATAATGAATTTCGGTATGGTCAATTTGAGCAATTTCGTGCTCAACCATGTCGGCAAAATCACGGAGTGTCTGTTTTTGCTCGTCAGAGAATTCGCGGGGCGAGGGGTCAACGAGGCAGAGCGTTCCGAGAGGCTGGCCACTTGGCTCACGCACTGGCGCTCCGGCGTAAAAACGAATTTTCGGATCCGCTGTCACCAGGGGATTGGCGGAAAAGCGTGCATCTTTCGTTGTGTCGTTAACCGCAAGGACACATTGGTCCAGTATGGCGTGCGCACAGAAAGAAATATCCCGGCTTGCCGCCTGCGATTTCTGCCCGACTCTGGACTTGAACCAGAGCCTGTCGCTACCGACTAGCGACACCAGGCATGTCTGGACCCCGAAAAACCGCGCCGCCAGTCGAGTAATGCGATCGAAACGTTCCTCTGGAGGTGAATCGAGCAGGTTTGTGCGATGCAGTGCCAGCAGGCGGTTCGCCTCGTCAGTGAGATAGTCAGGTACTCTCAATCTCTCTCTCCAGATACTACTCGAATTCTAGTTTGAGTGTAGGACTTATGTCCGCAATCGCAATGCACGAAAGCCAGCGCAGAACCTAAGAGAGCTTATACGCAAAAATAACTAATTGGGTTGGTCAGCCAATCATTTTTTGGAGGCGCGGGAGTCGGGCAAGCACTGGACGACAAACCTGATACGCCATCCGGAATCCGTCGATTATGGCAACGTGCCCTCAAGTTTTGTCATGGCGGCCGATACAAGAATAGGCCCCGTGCGATCAGTGACTCGGGTCCATCCTTTAGTTTGTGAGCAAGTCTGCTCTTCAAACGACTTTTTAGGAGTCAGCGTGACCATTCGAAATCTGTTTATTGTTGCCGTCTCAACGCTCCTTGCCTTGATCATGATCGTCGCCAGCGCCTTCATTGGGTGGCAGACCCGGAGCACCATCAGCACTGAGGTCGTCGATCAGAGAGACCGGGTGGCGGGGGACGTCCTTCGAATTCTGTCGGTCACCGATGACCTCATGGCGAAGCGTGTTCAGAGCTCACTGAGTCTCTTGACCGAAAGAGGCAATGAGCTGGGGGTCGCGCGAATCGACGGGTCTGAGACGGTGGCAAATACCGATGTGTCGGCGCTGTACCTCGGCGATACCTTGGTTAATAACAACTA
>JAGXLV010000030.1:0-5099 GCA_018334495.1 Oleiphilaceae bacterium | reverse complement strand
ATTCAACGAAGAGCAATGAGCTTGGCCGAATGGCCACGAGCTTCGACAAGCTTCTGAATCGACTGCAAAGTACCATCGCCGAGACGAAAACCTCATCGCAAAGCCTGCTGGATTCCTCTGGGAGGCTCAAGGTTGCCGCCTCCGAATCCGAATCGGTCGTTTCTCGTCAGGCAGAGCAAACCGAGCAGGTGGCCACCGCCATGAACGAAATGAGCGCGACCGCCCAGACCGTCGCCGAGAGCGCCTCGCGAGCCGAGAATCTGGCGAAAGAGGCGGATCAGTTTGCTGACGGCGGACAGTCATTGATCGACAGGACGACTCAGACCATTGCCAGGCAACTGGAAAACAATGAGAGTTCGGT
Organism: Oleiphilaceae bacterium; assembly: GCA_018334495.1. GTDB lineage: Bacteria > Pseudomonadota > Gammaproteobacteria > Pseudomonadales > Oleiphilaceae > Marinobacter. The sequence goes on along the minus strand of JAGXLV010000030.1, from coordinate 4,738 downwards.
GAGTTCCAGTGCCTCCCTCAAAAGTGCTTCCGAAAACATTGGCAGTATTCTGGCTGTCATCGAGAATATTTCCGGGCAGACCAATCTTCTTGCTCTGAATGCTGCGATTGAAGCCGCCAGAGCGGGCGAGCACGGTCGTGGCTTTGCCGTTGTGTCGGAAGAGGTGCGCAATCTTGCAAGACGGACCCAGGATTCTGTTAAAGAGATCCAGGACCAGATCCAGTATCTTCAGGAAGGCGTCGCGAACGTGGCTGAAGTGATAAGCGATGGCAGCCGACTTGCGGAGGAAGCCAGCAGTACCATCAGGGAAACCGGGATGGCGATCGACCAATTGCGCACGAGTGTTCGCGCCATTCGAGACACCAATATCGAAATGGCCAGCGCCGCAGAGCAGCAAAGCCAGGTGTCAGAGGAAATTAATCAACGCCTTGAGGACATTCGTCAAATCGCAGGCGTGAGCAATGAAAATGCCACGTCAACCAACGAAGCGGCGGAAAACGTCAGAGCCGTGGCTGAAAAACTTCAAATTCAGCTTAACCATTATAAAACCTGATCAAGTTAGGAGGCCGCTGGGCTGAACTGAGCGTCCTGGGTGTTGCGTTGTAACAGTGCTTGTGCTCATAGTCAGCCTGCCCGGCGTTTTTCCAGTAACTCAAACAAACCCATGCCCGCCAGCATAGCCACGACAAATACCAATGCCTTGATTTCACCGGTGCCCAGAGCCACGAGCGCTGGGCCGGGGCAAAAGCCTGCCAGCCCCCAGCCCACGCCGAAGGCTAAAGAACCCAGCAACAATCGCTTGTCCAGGTGCTTGACTGTGGGCAGACGCAGGGGAGCGCCGAGCAGGCTGGTGTTACGGCGTTTGACTATGGCGAACGTCACTAAGCCTACAGCGATAGCGGCGCCCATAACCAGTGCCAGGGAGGGGTCCCAGTCGCCGGCAAGATCCAGAAAAGCCAGTACCTTGGCTGGATTTGCCAGACCCGACATCAGTAAGCCGAGACCGAAGACTAGTCCCACTGCGAATGCAGAAAGATTATAACGGTTCATGTTTAAAAGTCTCCCAGGTGTCGGATCACATAGACCGTGGTGAAGCCGGTTGCCATAAAACACAGTGTGGCAACGAGGGAGCGGGGCGAGAAACGCGAGATCCCGCAGACTCCGTGGCCGCTGGTGCAGCCGCTGCCGTAACGGGTGCTCAGGCCGACAATCAGTCCGGCAATGATCAGCATCGGGTAGTTAGCCGCGATGGTCAGCTCCGGAGCTTCGACTGCCGCCGTCCAGGCGAGAGGCGCCGATATCAGGCCGAAAAGAAAGGCGATTCGCCAGCCAATATCGCCGGTTTGCGAGCGCAGCAGGCCGCCAAGGATGCCGGAAATCCCGGCGATACGGCCATTGAGCAGCAGAAAGGCTGCTGCGGCCAGCCCAATAAGTGCCCCGCCGCTCAGTGCGGAAACGGGAGTGAATGCATTCCAGTCCAGAGTCATGATGTGCTCTTTTGAGGTTCGTAATAGAGTTCGTAAAAAGTGTGCCGCAGGGTTCAAACGTCTCCCCTGGTGCTTCCAGTCAGTGAGACAGCTAACAGTACGGCAGTACCACCGGTGACGTCAGTGACAAAGTCACACAATCCAAACTTGCCGGACCATTCCTTGCCGGCATCCGAGGGCGTCTTGCCGCCGTCGATGGCAAAGAATTCAAGCCCGGTCCGTGGCACACCGGCAGGACCTGCCCGAACAAAGCGAGTCAGGGTGATGAAATGCCGTACCGTGTCGCAGGACAGGGCTTTGGATAGAATGTTGGTCTCGCAACACCACGGCATTTCGCGGCGCCATCCTGGGCTTCTGACGTTGGGCCGCAACGATGCCGGGGAACCGGTTTCAACTGGGTACTGCATCCCTCGAAAAAGCCAAATCGGGGCATGCCAGTCAAAGTAGCCCGATCTGTCTGGTTCCGGAGTCTGCCAGCCCTTTTTGCAGGTTACGCACCCTCCGCTTCGCTTTCATGGCGGTTTCTCGATGATCAACAACCGGTTCGGGGTAGGGTCGTACGATGGTTTTTGAGTGGACGTTTTTATGACCGGACACTGTTTGCAGATGATGGACCTCTGGGCCAGCGCAGTCCGCCAGCTCCGGAATATAGCGTCGTATGAACGTGCCATCCGCGTCATGGTCGAGGCCCTGCTTAATTGGGTCATATACCATCAGCCCGTCAAAGGTTGAAGTTCCTGCCACCACCTGATGGATAACGTGGTGAATCGCCGGATCATAATCGAGAAATTCCGTAGCCAGATACTGGGCCACTTTTACCGTCGGTAGCCACAGATTCATGGTGGCGAAGGAAACGACGGTTGCCCGGAGTCGCATGTTTATCCAACCGGTTTCGTGAAGGCATCGCATGGCCGCGTCAATATAAGGGTACCCGGTTCTCCCCGATTTCCAGGCATCAAACAGTGCCTGGTCAAACTCCGCTTCCCGCACGCCATTGAATTGCCTCAGCATGCACTGTGTTTCCAGTGATGGATCGTTTTCAAATGCCTGAATGTATTGTCGCCGCCAGGTAAGGCGATCAAGGTAAAAGCGAGCCCTGTCCTGCAATGTCTGGAACTGATCTGAATTCAGGCGCTGGTGCCCTTCTGTCACCACACGATCTACGGCCCGAAACACCTCGCGGTCGGACACCACACCATAGGCTAAATAGGTGGACATCCTTGAGCAGCCATCCCAGCCGGTATTCGGGCTCGACAACTTGAAAGGGTACTGATTCAGATTCTGGAGAGTGAAGAAGTGGTTAAGGGCCCGAACCCCCTCTCGGCGACCACCCGTCTGCCTGAGTGGTTTGTCTACCCCTTGGGCATTGGGAATGTCCTGAAGTGAACAGGAGGGCATTTGTGGTTTTTCAAAGCGCTCAGACAGGTTGGTACCCGTGGGGTCTTTGAGTGTCAGGTTAACCGACTGGGAGAAATACTCCGGAAATGTGAGCGGCTGCTGGCGGCCCCGGGCTATGCCGTTCTGCTCGAATTCAACGAGTTCAACGCCATGAGCGAGGCACCATTGCCTGACTTGGTTATCCCGTTCGAACTGGCTGTTCTGGGTCGTCTCCCGATGAGTGCAGATCCGGGTTATCGGTTTGGATGCGTGAATTCTCTCCAGAACCGAAATCGCGTCCCCAACCAATTCGAGCAGCTGTCCGCCCAGCGTTTCTATTTCCGACACCAGGTCATCGAGGGTTTCTCGGATGAAGGCCTGATGCTGGCGGGACACGTCGGGTTGGCGGATCATTTCAGGCTCATGGATGTACAGGGGGAGCACGTTTCCGTGCCGCCTCACTGACTTCATGGCGTGAAAAAAGGGGGCCGAGTCCTGAAGCCGCAAATTCCTCTTCAACATGAAAATCTGCATTAATCAGTCCTTTTTAACCGGCTATCAGTAACTATGGCCAAATACCGGAGGGATACCTGCGAGACTCATCAGCCCTTGGGTAACAGGCCATATTAATACTCTAAAAGGGGCCAAATAATTCCGGTCCAGAGGACCAGTTCTGCTCCTCTGAGCTGTCCGTCATATCGCTGAAGCCTTGCTGAAATCATCGACCAGACCGCGTATTTCCGGACTTTCGGGCATGCAATCTCTGGTTTTATTCCGCTGACTTGGCCACTCGGGCGTTGGGCTAATCCCTACGTTGTCAGAAGCAATTCGGAGCTGTCAGGCTGCAAAGTTCTAACGGCTGAGATTAAAGTAAGCGTTTTGCCCGGCTTGCTCGTAAGACTGAATCTGTCACACGCTGATGCAGGATAGTTGAAATGGAATCTGTCGCACTTTTGCTCACCGCCATGCTGTTTGGCGGGATGGTACTCTACTCGGCCGGATTCGCAGGGTTTCTATTCGCGGTGCTGCCGCCGGATACAGCCGGAGCCTCAATCCGACGGGCGTTTCCTGTTTTTTATCTGCTGGTTATTGCAACCTCCCTGCTTGGGGCGATTTTCGTTTGGAGCAGCGATACCCTGAGCGCTGTCTTGCTGGCGGTCATTGCGATTTCAACGCTGCCAACCCGGCAGATATTGATGCCTGCAATTAACGAGGCGAGTGATTCGGGCAAAAAGAGACGGTTTGCGGTTTTACATAGTTTATCCGTGCTGATAACCCTGGCCCACATAGTGATCAGTGGCTGGGTGCTGGTACGGTTCCTGCCATGACAAAAAACCGATTACGCTACTGTTAGCAGGGTGTTGCTTATCATGGACACAATCTGGGCACAGACAATAAAAAAGGACCGGCGTTTTCACACAAGTTTTTGAAACTAATCGCCCGCCCGAGAGGATTTTAACCTCTGACCTCTGACTCCGGAGGGCACCGATTGTAGTGGTCCAATGAATCCAACACGAGTGTGAAACAACCAGAAGGCTGGAATCTATTCCCTGGACGCAGGAAAAATGATCATGAATGTGCAAGCGGATTCCGCACTCGCTCTAACGCGCCCTGATCGCTGCGAGGAACGCATTGTATTCCCGGGACTGCTTCAGCAGCCGCCCCGCCAGAACTCTGAGGTCATCCACGTCAGATACCGCAAGATTTGCGTTAGGCAGCGAGTTGTACCTTTTGCGGGCATCGGGGTCTTCTACCTGGCTGAATGTAATGACTGAAAAGTGGACGTTTACCGGTGGCTGCCCGGGCCTTGAATCACTGATTGCCTTCCCCCACTGAACAAATTCCCGCTTGGTCTGAGCAATGCGAGCCTCCCT
>JAGXLV010000103.1 GCA_018334495.1 Oleiphilaceae bacterium | reverse complement strand
AGAAGATTGGCAGTCAGTTCGGCATTGCCGGTGGCTTTTTTGGCGCTTTACTCGGACTAATGGTCGCAAGCTCTGCCAGCGCCCCAAGGCAAATGCCTGATACTGGACTGGAGGCCGACGACATATGTTTGACAGACTCCACTTCCTTCACTGACCCCGGTATCTTCCATAACGGGCTGGAGCTCTCGCCCGTGTCCTCGGATTCAGCACTGGAGGAAATCTCAAGCACTGACTCAACCTGGATTAACCCCGCAACCGGATTACCAATGATTGGTGAAGGGAGCTCAGGCATGGATATCGGGGGAAATATCTTTGGGGCAAGCTCACATGATCATTTTTCATCTACTTTCGACGACGCTCCGGATTCTGTCTTCGATGACAATCTCTGAACACGAAACTCTCAGAAGTTCAATTCAATAACATCGGAAGACGGCCAAACACTCACAGCTGGGGGCATCAGCCCAGCCTTCATGTCGTATATCTCTTTCAGGAATTAACCGAGTGCCAGGTTCACGGTCGCGCGGATTATGAATAAACAACGTCTCAACCGCCTTAGAAATGTATTGTTTTTTGCCAGTGGTCGCCTTAAGCACGCAAAAAACACAGAGTCCCGTCGCCAACATCTGCTTTCTTATTTGTAAGCTCCTAGAAAGCCTTAAAGGAGCAGCCATGTCAATTCAAACGCCCTCACCAAAAATGATCAAACACGCCGAGCTCAACGCAAACATCCTTAGCGTCAGGATTCCTAAGAACGTACTCGAGGATTCCATGCATTGCTGGTGGTTCAACCATTTCTGCTGGTATTTCCGACCGCCCCGCGAACAAGATTTCGTAAAAGAGCTCGCGCTTTGCAGAAGCCTAGGACTTGAAGTAGATCTGTCTGAATTTGAGACCAAGCTGGATTTTGTAATCTTTCTTTCTGTGGTTTTTAAGCACTATGAGGCTTCATGCCTTCACATCTTCGAGCAGCTCCAATCTCGAGCCCGAGCCCACGCCTCGGAACACTCTCCGAGCCCGAAACTCTCACTCCGAGGCTGCCTGGACCGGACGAAAATACGATTACGAGCATTTTTTAAACGGTCGAGTTAATCATCTGCACTCAGATTTCCCGGAGTCAAAACGCAGCGGTTGCCTCAGGGGCAACACAGGGTGGCCAAAACCGTATGTTACATGTTTTCGCAGCTTTCATGAATTAACCAGACGCCACTCGCGCCAGGCCAACTCTCGCTGTTGATCAATAAACTCCGCCAGATCCTTCAAGCTGATCAACCAGATGGACTTCTGCGAGCCACCCCGCCACGCCGGGATAGGAAGGGCATGACGCCCGGCCCGAGCGGCCGCTTTGGCCGGCGACAAGCCAAAGTATTTCTGGCATACATTCGCCAAGGGCACTTCGGATTCGGAGTATTCCGCCAAAAGCGCAAAATAGGTAGAAACCTGACTCATAAAACCTCCTTCTCTACACAGCGCACATTAAGCATATGGGACACGCCATCCGTCGTGTGTCGTTAAACCGTGTTTTTTGCGTACATAAGTCAACGATAGGCTTTCACTCAATCTTCGGTAACAGGCCGCCAGTCCCAACCCGAAAATTTATCGTGAGGCTCCTGACGGCTCAGATGCGTATAGCGCTGCAGCATTGCCCAACTCTGGTGGCCCGAAATAGAAGCAACACGGGGAATATCCCAGCCGCGCTCAAACAGCCAACTGATGCACTCATGGCGAAGATCGTGAAAACGTAAATCGCTGATCCCCAGAAACTGACAGTAAGCATGGAAACGGGTCCCGATGGATTTGGCGTTACAGGGGAAGATCCGATCGTTATCTCGCGGCTGGCGCTGAATAATCGACCAGGCCTCATCAGTGAGGTAAACCATCCGATCGTTGCCCTTCGTGCCCATCGGATTCTTCATATCAGGGACCACGACACTTCGATTCCGCGGGTCCAGGCCTGCCCACTTAATCCGGCAGATTTCATCCTGACGACGAGAAGAGAATAAGGCGAACAGTATTATGTCGGTCATCGGAATGGAGCGTTTGCCCGACGGTATGGATGCATATTTCAGCAGACTCTCAAGCTCAGCCAAAGTAGATCGACGATACCTTTTTTTCGATTTGCCAACCAGGCGTTCCCGGCGGCATGTTTCGGCGGCGTCATTTAACGGTTCCAGCGCTGCGGGGACGCCCCAGGCCGAGCGCGCGGTTTTGAATACCGACCGGAGCCAAATCAGATCGTTGTTAATCGTCTGGGGCTGCACCCTCCGCCCGCTAGCATCAGGCCTTGCGCGCTCGATTACATGAGCAACAATTTCTTGAGCGGTTAACTCGATCGCGTCCCTCTCGGCCAGATCAAAAGTCCTCAAGTACTCCAAATGATGCCTTTTGCTCCTCCCGAAGCTGTGGCCGAATTCATCCAGATACCGATCAATCAGGTTCTCTACGGTTACTCCCCTGTGCTGTATCCGAAGCAGTGCACCGGGTTCCTGCAGCTCCAGCTCCCGTCTAGCACTCCAGTCTCTTGCCAAAGCTCTTCGATCGAATGTGCGGCTCTCCTGATAGACGACTTTGCCATTTCGTTTGACCCGCACATCTGCCCGATAGGCTTTGCTACCATCGGACCGTTTTCGGGTTGTTATGGATGCCATGCGAGGTGTGTCTCCTGTAAAAAAGATAATGCGTGACCGCTCGCCATTGCCATCAGAATACCTTCAGGAAATCGGCGTTCGTGACGGCAAACGAACTATTTCGGCGACATCCGAGGCTCGGATATCGCTTATTAACCAGGGGCTGCCCACCAAACCATCGAGGGGCCTTTCCTGATAGAATTGGTACCGTAAGCTGCGAAATGGCGCGAAACATCGAAGCCGTTAAAGAAGGTCCTGACCGGGATCCATGACTGATACAGATCGCGGTGCTACAACCCACTTGCCGTAGCACTCCTGTAGCACCGGGGTCAGAAAAACAGCCAAAATTGGGTAATTAATGACCAAATTAGCGCCCTTGGAGAATAGCCAAAACATCACCGGAGCCCCTGTAAACACAGGGTCTGAGCCTTCCCGCCGCTTCTGCGTGGCCCCGATGATGGACTGGACGACCATGCATTATCGGGCACTGGCTCGTGCGCTGAGCCGCCATGCCCTGCTCTATACGGAAATGGTCACCACTGGCGCCTTGATTCACGGCGATACCCGGCGTTTTCTCCGGCATGACCCGCAGGAATACCCGCTTGCCCTTCAGCTTGGCGGCAGCGACCCCGGGGAACTGGCTTATTGCGCCGCTTTGGCGGAACAGGCCGGTTACAGTGAGGTCAATCTTAACATTGGCTGTCCCAGTGACCGGGTGCAGAACAACATGATTGGTGCCTGTCTGATGGCCCATCCGGATGTCGTGGCGGCAGGCGTGAAGGCCATGATCGAAGCGACCGCAGTGCCGGTGACGGTCAAGCACCGGATCGGCATTGATGGCCGGGAATCCTGGGACGATTTGTGCGAGTTTATTGAGAAAGTCGCGGCCGCCGGTTGCCGGACGTTTATTGTGCATGCCCGCATTGCCGTGCTCGAAGGCTTGAGCCCGAAGCAGAATCGTGACGTGCCGCCGCTCAAGTACGACTGGGTGTATCAACTTAAAGCCAGGTACCCGCAACTTGAAATCATCATAAACGGCGGCATCAAGACGTTTGCCGAGTGCCATGAACACCTTGGGCGGACGGATGGCGTCATGTTGGGCCGGGAGGCTTATCACAACCCCTGGCTACTGGCGGGCGTCGACTCTGAATTTTTTGACGCCCCTGGGCCTGTGGCAAGCCGTCATGGCGCTCTGCGAACACTGTTTCCGTTTATTGAAGCAGAGCTCTCACGGGGCGTTTACCTGGGCCACATGTCCCGCCACCTGCTCGGATTGTTCCATGGCTGCGAGGGCGGACGCCGGTTCCGACGCCACATCAGCGAGAATGCCCATGCCCCCGGCGCCGGCCTGGAGGTGATCGAGACGGCCATGGCGCACGTGCCCGAGGAACCGTTGGAATCGGTGCCTGCCTGAGTGATTCAAGCTGCAAAAACATCACCAGAAGTACGACAATCCGACTTGTGCCGGGGGGTTCTGCAAGCCTGGTGTCTTGTCCCTGTCAAAGCCGGCGGTTATTGTAGGAGAAACAACCCGGCTGGCAGCGACGCTGCCGGGCTTCCGATAAAAACACTGCTCAGGATGATTAGCCGTGATAACCACCAAGCTTGACCAATTGAGAACCATGACGACCGTGGTTGCCGATACCGGCGACATTGATGCGATTGCTAAGTGGCGGCCGAACGACGCGACCACCAATCCCTCGCTATTGTTGAAAGCCGCCGCGTCCGAGTCTTACCGGCCCATGCTTGATGCCGCTATCGCTGAATCACTGACCTTCAGTGCCAGTGAGAGTGAGCAGCTTGGCTATGCCACCGACCTCCTGGCGGTCATGGCCGGTGAGAAAATACTCGACCTGATTCCCGGCACTGTTTCCACCGAAGTGGATGTGCGTCTGTCCTTCGATACCGCCGCGACCGTGACGCGGGCCCGTCGGATGATCGACCTGTACGAGCGCCGCGGCGTTGACCCTTCCCGGGTCCTGATCAAGATCGCTGCCACCTGGGAAGGGATTCAGGCGGCCAAGCAACTGGAAAAAGAGGGTATCCACTGCAACCTGACCTTGCTGTTCTCTTTTATTCAGGCCGCAGCCAGCGCGGATGCCGGCGCCTTTCTGGTATCGCCGTTTGTAGGTCGTATCCTGGACTGGCACATTGCCAACAGCGACCGGGATGCCTTTGAGCCCTTCGAAGATCCCGGTGTGCTCTCGGTCAGCCGTATCTACAATTACTTCAAAACCCACCACTACGACACCGTGGTCATGGGCGCCAGCTTCCGTACCAAGGGCCAGATCGAGATGCTGGCGGGCTGTGACCGTCTGACTATCAGCCCGGCCCTGATGCAGGAACTGCACAACGACGTCGAGGTGTTGCCGCGCCGCCTGTCGCCGGAAACCGCCGCCAGCAAGGACGCCTTTGAGAAGATGATCGAGAACCGGTTCCGCTGGGAATTCAACGACGACCCCATGGCCACAGAAAAACTGGCCGATGGCATTCGCAAATTCGCCAACGACCAGATCGAACTTGAGCACCAGGTACGCAAGATCGCCAGCGCGGCCTGAGCGACGGATTTAATTATGATCGACTTATTGAAACAGCTGTTCTCCCCGGACGACAAAAGGGTGGGGACCAGGCGGGATTTTGACAAACATCAGCTTGCCGTCGCCGCTACGGCACTGATGGTGCAGCTTGCCCGTGTTGATGCGAACGAGGACGACAGGGAACTTCAGACCATTGTCGATTGCGCCGTCGACGCTCACGAGGTTACCCGGGAGGAAGCACAGGCTATACTTGACGATGCCCGTGCTCACGCGGATGAGGCCATCTCGGTCTATGAATTTACCGGCCAGCTTAATGAGCAGCTGGACCAGGAGGCGAAGCAGGTCGTTCTGGAGAGTATCTGGCGGGTGGCGTTCGCTGACGGTCGCATCGACAAGTATGAAGAACACCTGATTCGCCGGCTGGCGGAACTGCTGCACCTGAACCATCGTGAGTATATGCAGTGCCGCCACCGCGCCGAGCAACACAGCTCCTCCTGAGGAAAGTACTATGCTAGCCATCCTTCATCCGGACACGCCTCTGGATAGCGACGCCTATAGAACCACATTGAACTTTCTGGAAAACCTGCCGGGGGTCTCCCTGCGGTTTCATGAAGTCCAGGGGGCTGTCCAGAAGCTGACCGAAATCTACCTGCTGGGCGACACCAAGTCGCTGGACAAGGATGAAATTGCCGCCTTGCCCGCGGTGGAGCGGGTGATTCGCATATCCGAGGATTACCGCATACTGGGCCGGCACAAAGATGATCTGCGTCAGAACGGCTTCACCTACAACGATGTCACCTTCAATCAGAACAATCTGAACGTATTCGCCGGCCTCTGTGCCGTCGACGTCCAGGAGCATGTGGACATCATGATGCGGGCCCTCAGCGAGCGCGGCGAAACCTGCACCCGCATGGGCGCCTACAAACCCAGAACCAACCCCTACTCCTTTCAGGGCCACGGCAAGGGATGCCTCCCCTGGGTCTTCGAAACCGCCGGAAAGCATGGCATCAAGGTGATTGCCATGGAGATCACTCACGAGAGCCATATCGAGGAAATCGATACCTGCCTGGAAAAACTCGGGCGACCGACCGGTGTCATGCTTCAGGTGGGCACCCGTAACACCCAGAACTTTGAATTGCTCAAATCCATCGGGCGCCAGCAGACCTATCCGGTGCTGCTAAAACGCGGTTTCGGCATTACCCTGAACGAATCCCTCAATGCGGCCGAGTATCTGGCCAGCGAGGGCAACGCCAGGGTGATCTTCTGCTTGCGGGGCATGAAAACCGACGCCGGCCAGCCCCACCGGAACATGGTGGATTTCGCGCATGTGCCTACCGTCAAACGGCTCACCCGAATGCCGGTGTGCATCGACCCCTCGCACTCGGTGGGCACCCGCGACCGGGCGCCCGACGGTTTGCTTGAAGTAACCCATGCCACGGCACAGGGCGTCATCGCGGGCGCCAACATGGTGCTGGCTGACTTTCACCCCAAACCCGAAAAAGCACTGGTGGACGGGCCCCAGGCGCTGCGTATGGAAGAATTACCAGCGTTCCTGGACGATATCCGCTTATGTCACGAGACCTGGAAGAAGCGCCGGGAGATTTACAGTAACCAGGGAGGAATGGCGTCAGTATGATCGTATACGGACACCGTGGCGCCAAGGGAGAGGCACCGGAAAATACTCTGGCAGGATTTCGCCATGCCTATCGCCAGGGCATAAGACATTTCGAACTGGATCTGGCGCTGTCCCATGACGGCACGCCGGTTATCATCCACGACCTTACACTGGAACGGACAACCGGTGAAGCGGGCAAAGTGTCGGACAAGACGGCGGCTGAACTCGCCGCCCTTGACGCTCGCCACAATACAGCGGCCTGGCCGGAGCCCACCGGCGTCCCTACCCTGGCCGATTTATTGCTCACCTGCCCGGATGTCGAACACCTGCAACTGGAGGTCAAGACCGATAACCGGCAGCGGCTGAACATTCTGTGCAATCGGGTAACCGAGTGGATACAGCGTAACGACCTGAAAGACCGCGCGGCGATCACATCGTCGGATGCCTGGTTCCTTCAGGAAACCAAACGTCGCGACCGTCAGATCAAAACCGGGTTCGTGGCGGACCGCCGCTTTCCGGGTCCTGTCAAACAGGCCACGCGCATGGCCTGCGATTACCTCTGCCTGAACTGGCGGATTTGTTCCACGAGCCTGGTCGAAGCCGCCCATCAGAACAACCTGCACGTTTCAACCTGGACCGTTAACCGTATCCACGACATGGTGGAAATGGAAAATCGCGGCGTCGACAGCATCATCACCGACTACCCCACCAGCACGAGAATCTTTTTCGACAATCGCTGGCGCAGTGGCGCCAAAGGAATACCGGGACGCAGCAACAGCCGAAGCGAACCGGCCACCATCTGCCGTTGAATGTTCCGCGGGAACTTGAACAACCGGTCCCGCCACACAGCCAAAGCCAATAAAGCCGGTAAATTTTTCAGTCAGGCCCTCGACAGGGGCAGGCCCCAGGCAGGGCCAAATAACTGATATTCGGCTGTTTATCTCTTCTTATTGTCGATGGCGTTGTACGCCAGGGCG
>JAGXLV010000102.1 GCA_018334495.1 Oleiphilaceae bacterium | reverse complement strand
AGCCCGACGAGCTACCAGACTGCTCTACCCCGCAACAAACTTTTCTATAATCTTCAAACTTTCGAAGCCATCTGGGTCGGCCTCAAAACCCGGAGGTCGGTAACTCCCTCCGGCTTTCTTGGGTGCTGGGAGCCCGACGAGCTACCAGACTGCTCTACCCCGCAACAAACTGTTTGTTGACTGACAATGAAAATGTGTCTATCAACTTGCTGGGAAGAATACCGGGCACAAGTTCGCAAGTCAATGGGAAAACAGCTTTTTTCTGGCTGCGGGGGCCTCATGTTGGGTTTTCAGGCCGGTCCTGGGCGAGGCCGTTCTATTCTTTCGCCTGTTATGCCTTAATGGAATCCTGACTTATCAAAGCTAGCTTGTATCAGCGTGCAAACACACCACTTTGGGAAAACATAAGGACCCGATCATGGTTGATCTTTACATGAGAGCTATTAACACCTCTCTGGGCAAAACCGCCGCGAAATCCCTTGGCCTGCCCTCTCCCGTCAGGCTGCAGCGCCGTCAACGGGCCGATCAGCCATTCTTGTCCGGAAATGCGCTCATAGGTGCTGCTCCCGGCGGCAAAGCCGTGGCAACTCTTGGCCATATCCTGACCACCAGCGAAGCTCATTTACAGCATGCCAGTGGCGCCGATTCACTGGGTGACTCAAGCCTCGCCGGGCAACAGTTTCAGTCGCTGAACCTGATCCGCGAGGTTTATGACCGTTTCTCGGCCCTGGTTTTTGATGCCACGGGTATCGAAAACACAGATCAACTGCGGGCACTTTACGATTTTTTCCATCCCACCATCCGGAAGCTCGGCACTCACGGTCGGGTTTTGGTGGTCGGACTCAACCCCGGGACCTGCAAAACAACCGCGCAGGCCGCCGCTCAACGGGCACTGGAGGGGTTTGTCCGCAGCCTTGCCAAAGAGGTGGGTAACAAGGGGGCGACGGCCAATCTTATCTGGATGGCGCCAACATCGGCCAAGCAGCTGGACTCCAGCGTGCGTTTCTTTTTATCTGCCCGGTCCGCCTATGTTTCCGGTCAGAATGTAAGTATTGGCAGAAGCCGGTTAACAGCTCAGCCGGACCGGATGGACCTCCCGCTGGCGGGCAAGTTTGCTCTGGTAACCGGTGCTTCCCGGGGCATTGGCGCCGCCATTGCGGAAACGCTGGCAACTGACGGAGCCACTGTCATCGTTCTGGATCTGCCTGCAACCATGGCCACGCTGCAAACCGTTGCCAACCGCGTCAAGGGCCACGCCCTGCCCTGCGATATTACGGACGAAACAGCGCCGGAAAAAATCATGAACTTCGTGCGGAAGCACTTTCCGGGCCTCGATTTGATCGTTCACAATGCCGGCGTTACCCGGGACAAGACACTCGGCAATATGCCCGAACATTTTTGGGACATCACTCTTGCGGTCAATCTGGCGGCCGAGGAAAACATTAACGAAGCGTTGCTGGAACAGGAAATGATCCGGGACAATGGTCGCATTGTCTGCGTTTCGTCCATCAGCGGTATTGCCGGTAATTTTGGTCAGACCAACTATGCCACGGCCAAATGCGGCGTCATTGGTTATGTCGAGGCGCTGGCGCCGAAACTGACCAGACACATTACCATTAACGCGGTGGCCCCCGGCTTTATTGAAACAGCGATGACTGACGCCATGCCGCTGGCCCTGCGGGAAGCCGGTCGACGGATGAACAGCCTGTCTCAAGGCGGACTGCCGGTCGATGTTGCCGAGACAATCGCCTGGTATTGCCATCCGGCGTCAACAGCTATCAACGGTAATACGGTTCGGGTGTGCGGACAATCGCTGATCGGCCGCTAATAAAGACGGCATTCATGATGGGGGAAATCGAGATAGAGAAGGTGTCAAACAAAAATGGTGGGTGGTACTGGGATCGAACCAGTGACCCTCGCCTTGTAAGGGCGATGCTCTCCCAGCTGAGCTAACCACCCGGGGAAAATGGCGGAGCGGACGGGACTCGAACCCGCGACCTCCGGCGTGACAGGCCGGCATTCTAACCAGCTGAACTACCGCTCCGCATCGTTCAAACAATCGTGAAACTGTTCAAACCAACATCCGACTGAGGTAATCGGACGACCAGAAAATGGTGGGTGGTACTGGGATCGAACCAGTGACCCTCGCCTTGTAAGGGCGATGCTCTCCCAGCTGAGCTAACCACCCATTATTCTGGCCACTTAAACCCTTCCGGCGTTGCCGTCTTGATCAAGTGAGAGGCGCATTTTAAGCATTTGGCCCGCACTGTCAAATGTTTTCAGTGATTTTTCGGCGTCGGCTTCTTTTCAGGTTGCAAGTCTGGTCAGCCCCTGGGCTTTCTTGCGGTTTTCAGCTTAGCCGTCTTAGTCGTTCCGGTGGCAAACGAGCTCTGTTTTGCCACTCTGGCTTTTTGAGCCAGTGCCAGCCGGCCCACCATTTTTTTACGATCCTCCGGGAGCGCTCTGTCCGCCAGCGACTGATTGAAGGCATCCAGCCGGGAGCGAAACCGCACCACCTGTTGACCGACCAACCCCCTGAGAACAGGTCCCGCGTTACGGGTTAAGCGCCCGAACCGCCCACTCATTGAATCCTTCAATGACATACCAACAACCTCATCACGATTTTCAGATCAAGCTTGATAACGTTAAGCCACACTGTAAAGGCATACTAAAAATACTTGCATGATTGTGCGTCAGGGGGCCATTACTATCAAGCCATTCGCCGTGTCAGAAAGTAGGTCTTTGCCGAAACTGACGATTTTCTGGCTGGATCAACGCATTGCGCTAACCTGCTCCTGAAGCCTGACAAGACGAGAAGTCAATTGGGCCCTTGCTGAGTCGATGGCTTCGACAACGTTTTCAACGTCCTCAAGACGGCTTTCGGTTTGCTGCCAACGGGCCCTGAGCTCGCCCAGTTGCCCCAGGTCATTTTCCAGCGCCCGGATTCTGCCCTCCAGCCCTGCCGTCGTCAGCCTTTGCTCACGTTCGAAGCGCTCGAGCCTTTTCTCGACGCTGGACTCCACCTGATCGAGGTTTGCTGAGTTCGCCTGAATGGACTGACCCAGTGCCACGTCTTTTTCGGCCTGTTGCTCCAGATTTTTTGCCTGATCTTCAATTTGCCCGCCCTGAGTATCGATCTCAGTGGAGAGAGACGCCAAAGACTCCTCATGGGACTCAAGAAGGGCTCCGTTTTCACCGAGACGTTCGGAGTGATCATCGGTTTTTTCATTCAGCGCGGTCAGTCGCTCCTCATAATCTTTGAGTAGCTGGTCATGCTCAGCCAATTTGGGGCGGTTTTTCTCATAGGCGATGACCCAGAGCTTTCGGATTTCGCTGTTTACCGTGCCGATTTGCTCCTGCTGCTCATTGAGCTGCTCCTTGAGGCTGGAGCCGCGGGCATCCAGGCTATCGCCGGTTTCCGTGAGGTCCCCCTCAAAACGAGCCAGTGCCAGCTTGCTTTGCCGTGCCCAGTAATCAGCCTCCTCCAGTTGACTGGCCATGGCTTCCAGCCGCTGTTGTTGCTGGTACCAGCCTATCGCTCCCGCGGCGGCAACCGCCAGAACAAGCGCAACGAGCAAGCCGTTCCGGCGCGGGCCAGCCTGAGTTTTCCCGGGCGGGGCGCCACTCGGCGGGCCGCCGCCTGGAGGGGGTCCGGAACCACTGCTGGATTGTCCGCCACCATCGGCAGGAGGTGTGCCGCTCCTCCGTTTTCGGCGGTCTGATCGTAATTCGTCAGCATCGGGACGAATCGGTTCCATAATTACCTCTGAATTCGCGTTAACCAGGTTTGAACACGTCGCTGATAATACCGGCTTGGGCACGGTCAACCAAATACAAGCTGCACAAGATGACCTGTTATTGCACAATAAAGAATGTTATTTGCATGGACCCGGGCCGTTCCATACAATGTCCGGCTTTCCTTCAGACGCTCAGGACGTTGCTTATGCAGCCGCTTGTAGGCCTTATCATGGGCTCCAAATCAGATTGGCCGACCATGAAAAACGCCGCTGAAATGCTCGATACGCTCAAGATTCCCTATGAAACCCGCGTTGTTTCGGCGCACCGGACGCCGGACCTGCTTTTCGACTACGCCAAGAAAGCGTCAGCGCGCGGCCTGAAAGTCATCATCGCGGGCGCGGGCGGAGCCGCTCATCTGCCCGGCATGGTGGCGTCCCAGACCTCCCTGCCGGTTCTAGGCGTACCGGTGCAATCCAAGACCCTGAACGGCCTGGATTCTCTGCTTTCAATTGCCCAGATGCCCGGCGGCGTTGCCGTCGGCACTCTGGCCATCGGCAACGCCGGCGCCACCAACGCCGGCTTGCTGGCAGGCCAGATCATCGGCACCTTTAACGATGAAGCCCGCCAGGCCGTCGATACATTTCGTGAGGCACAGACCCAAAAGGTCCTGGCCAACCCCGACCCAAGAGAGGATTGATTCCGTTGATTATACCCGATTTAATAGTGACCGGAGCGTATGAATGAGGATCGGCGTTCTTGGTGCCGGGCAACTTGGCCGGATGCTGGCCCTTTCGGGTTATCCCCTGGCAAACACCTTTGTATTTTACGATCAATCCGGCACTCCTTCCGTGGGGCTGGGCGAGGTCATCATTGATCGTGACGAGCAGTACCTGGACGATTTCCTTAAGCGCGTTGATCGGGTCACCTACGAATTCGAACACCTGCCGGTTGATGTGGTGGAAAAAATTGCAGCCGTAAAACCCGTTTATCCCAGGCCCCGGGCCCTGAAAGTCTGCCAGAACCGCCAGGCCGAAAAGACACTGTTTGCCGATTTGGGCATACCCACAGCCCAGTGGCGCATGGCGGAAAGCGAAACAGAATTGCAGGCCGCGGCGGAGGAACTCGGGTGCCCTGTCGTTGCAAAGACCAACACCGAGGGCTATGACGGCAAAGGCCAGGCGGTATTGCGCTCCCCGGAAGAAGCTGCGACAGCCTGGGCATTGATTGGCCCCAACCGCTTGATGGTCGAAAAATTCGTGGCTTTCCGGCGCGAAGTGTCCATTATCGCGGCTCGCGGTGAAGACGGCGAGTTGGCCATTTACCCGATGGCGGAAAATGTCCACGACACCGGCATACTGCGTTACTCGATAGCCCCCGCCCCCGGGCTCTCCCCCGGCGTGCAGGAAGAAGCTGAACGCTATATGCGCATGATAATGACCGAGCTGGACTATGTCGGCGTTATGGCCCTTGAGTTATTTGAAACCGAGTCCGGGCTGGTAGCCAACGAAATGGCGCCCCGGGTTCACAACTCCGGTCACTGGACCATTGAAGGCGCCGTTACCAGCCAGTTTGAAAACCATATACGGGCCATCACCGGGCAACCTTTGGGTGATGTCGCTCCCCGCGGTCTGAGTTGCATGATCAACATTATTGGTGAAACCGGCGACCTGAAGCGCATTCTCGAACTGCCCTATACCCATGTCCACCTCTACGACAAAGCCGAGCGTCCGGGACGAAAGCTGGGGCATATCAATGTCCTGGCGGATAACTATGAGGAGCTGAAATGGCGAGTGCGCAATTGCGCCGAATTTCTGCCGGGCATACCGGAGTTTCAGAGCTCACTGACCCGGGGTTGAAAAAATCGTCTCGCGCCCTGATTACTTAAAAGCCTTTACAGGATAAGAAGCTTTTATTTTGGCAGGTACGAAGCGGGCAACGGAGCCCGCTTACCGGTACCTGGCCTGGCGGCAGTGAACCAATTGGCGTTTCTGTTCGCATATAAAAGTCTGTTTACAACCGCAAACGGTCTAGAAAGACCGGTTTCGGCCAAATGAGAGAAAAACAGGGAGAACGACCCAATGGCATTTGAACTACCCGCACTGCCTTATGAAAAAAACGCGCTTGAGCCACATATCTCGCAAGAGACGCTTGAGTATCATTATGGCAAGCACCACAACACTTATGTGACCAAGCTGAACGGCCTGATTGAAGGCACGGATCACGCCAACCAGTCACTGGAAGAGATCATCAAGAACTCGAGCGGCCCGCTGTTCAACAACTCGGCCCAAGTCTGGAATCACACGTTTTACTGGGATTGCTTGAACCCCAACGGCGGTGGCGAACCCACTGGCGCCGCCGCGGATGCCATCAATAAAGCGTTTGGCTCCTTCGAGGATTTCAAAAAGGAGTTCAATGACAAGGCCGTTGCCAACTTCGGTTCAGGCTGGACCTGGCTGGTAAAGAAACCCGACGGCAGCGTCGCCATCGCCAACACCAGCAACGCCGAAACGCCTCTCACCGGGCCGGACACACCTGTCCTGACGGCCGATGTGTGGGAGCACGCGTACTACATCGACTACCGGAATTCACGCCCCAACTACCTGGAAGCCTTCTGGAACCTGGTTAACTGGGATTTCGTGAACAAAAACCTGGCCTGATGACAGGTCCACATTTGGGATCATAACCCCAATGTAGAAACGCCCGCTCCGTGCGGGCGTTTTTTTGGCTAGCGCTCAGGGTCCCGAGGATAATGCACAGCGTGTATACTTTCGTGTATCAGAGCCTGTAAGATCCGGGAAAAACAAGACCACAATAAACGGATCAAAATGCAGGCACCGTTTGAACTCAAACATCGGCTGGGTTACCGCATTCTGCGCTGGGTTCTCTCAGCGGCGCTGGTCACCGGCTTTTTGTTAAGTACCTTCCAGATCACCCTGGACGCCCGCGACGTCTCCGGCGAGCTGGACCAACAGGCCAGACAGACCCTGGCGCTGGTACGGGAAGCCGCAACACAAGCCGTCTACAGCATTGACAACGAACTGGCCCAACAGGTCGTCGACGGCCTCTTTCAGCAGGAAGCGATTCACTTCGCCCGTATTGCGCATCCCGGCGGCGATGCACTGGCCCAATCCGACCGTCCTCTGGTGTCCGCACCCTACCGCCCCCTGACCGACCGTCTGTTCGCCGCTGAACGAAGCTATCAAATCGAGCTGACCCGAAGCGCCGATGCCAGCATGTCCTACGGCACGCTAAACGTTCGCTTCGATACCGCCTACCCGGCCAAAACCTGGCTGGACAGGGCCACACTGACTTTTGCATCGGGCATCCTGTGGGCCATCATTCTCGGGCTGGTGCTGTACTTCGTCTACCACCTGCTGCTGACTCGCCCGATGTTGGGGATTGTCAGCTCCCTGACCCGGGTCAATCCTGACAACCCCGATGATCGTTTGCTGGCGATACCGCCCGGACACAATCGCGATGAACTCGGCCTGTGGGTCAACGCAACCAACAATTTGCTGGTCGCCATCTCCGAAAACCAGAAAATGCAACGTGAAGCAGAAGCGCGCTACACGAAGCTATCCCATTACGACCAGCTGACCGGACTGCCTCGGCGTGAGACTTTCCTCGCCATATTGGCCAATGCCATTGAAGACCCTTACCCTGGCAAAAAGGTACAGGCAGTGTTCTGTTGCGGCATCGATGATTTTAAAGACATTAACGAGCAATTCGGCTACCAGGCCGGCGACCGCATATTGCAGGTGCTCGCAGAGCGTCTGTCCCGGAACAAGAAAAACGCCTACCCCCTGGCAGGCAGGCTTGGCAGCGACCAGTTCGTGTTGCTGGGACAGAACCTGAGGGATGGCTACCAGGCGGCCGCGACGGCGGAGGCTCTGTTGCAGAGTATCGCCCGCCCCATCACGGTCGGTGAACAACGCGTCTCGGTCTCTGCAACCATCGGCATCGCCTTGTTTCCGGCCGACTCCACCCACCCTGACCAGCTTCTTCAGCGTTCCGAACAGGCAATGACC
>JAGXLV010000029.1 GCA_018334495.1 Oleiphilaceae bacterium | reverse complement strand
GCTGATCCTCTTTCATCAGCCCTTGATCCGCCTCGGTCTGGTCTTGATGAATCCCAGCCCTGAAGTCGCCCGTTTGGCCGGCGATTATGCCGCTATCCGGATCTGGAGCGCACCGGCGGTACTTTGTCAATACACCCTGGTGGGCTGGCTGATCGGCACCCAGTTTCCCCGCGGGCCCATGTTGATGCTGATTCTGGCCAATGGCCTCAATATTGTTCTGGACGTGGTGTTCGTAACGGTATTGGGGTGGAACAGTCAGGGCGTTGCCCTGGCGACGGTGATCGCAGAGTACGCCGCCGCCGCGCTCGGCTTTGTCCTGGTGCTCAGGCGCATGCCCGCGGGCCTGACTCTGAGCCGAGCCCTGTTGGGCACACTGGCAGACTATGGCCGGATCCTGCAGGTTAACCGATATATATTGGTGCGCACGGTTACGCTATTGCTGATTCTTGCCTTCTTCACAGCCCAGGGCGCACGCCAGGGGGATGTTATTCTGGCCGCTAACGCGGTCCTGATTACTTTTCTGCTGATTATATCCAACGGCCTGGACGGCTTTGCCAATGCCGCCGAGGCCCTGATTGGCGAGGCCGTCGGCCAGAACAACCCCAGCCAGTTTCGTGAAGTCTGGCGCACCGCATTACGCTGGTCTTTTTGGGGCGCGATCCTGTTCACCCTGCTCTTTATTTTGACAGGCCACGCCCTGATCGGCCTGCTCACCAGCATCCCCGAGGTCCGCGAAACGGCAAGGATTTACCTGCCCTGGCTCTGGACCCTGCCCCTGGCCGCGGTCTGGGGTTTTCTACTGGACGGCATATTTATCGGCGCCACACGAACCCGGGACATGCAGAACACCATGCTGTTTTCGGCAATCCTGGTGTTCTTTCCAGTCTGGTGGCTCACCACCGGCTGGCACAATCATGGCCTCTGGTTTTCGCTGATCATCCTGATGCTGGCCAGAGCCCTCAGCATGGGGCTGCTGTTTGTTCGCCACACGCAAAATAATGCCTGGTTCCCATAACTCCCGGCTTATGGGAGCAAGGCTGTAAACTTGAACTACACTATTCAAAAGGGCGAGAGTGAGGATGGCGCCCGCCAACGAGCGGATTTTCTGACCAACGGTCAGACGCTTAAAAGCCAATCCACCGGTATTATCCAGGATGACACCAAAAGCGATTTTGGAGATTATCGAACAGGCCCGCCGACAGGAGGCCAGATCCGGCACTTTCCTTCGGCAGTTACGAACCAAAGTGGCGGCGCTGCCCACGACCATCACCGTGGCTGGCAATCGGCCAGCGACCCGGCTGTTCCAGTTCGCGGTGGAATACATTGAAATGGCACCACGCCTGATTGAGTACCTTGACGCTTGTGCCCAACAGTCCGGGCGCCGCGCCCTGCTGTCACCCCTCATTGAAACCGCCACCCGATATTTTACCCAGCCTTCCGCCATGTTGGCCGGCTATGAGGGCCTGGACGGCTTGCTGAGTCGGGCGTACCTGTGCCATCGCCTGATTGAGGAAATGTACGAAAACAATCATTCGACACGCAACAGCTGCCTGGTCGACATTGAGGTAACTCAGGCCAATCTTCTGGCCCACCATTTGATTGGCGAGGTCTTTGCCAATGAACTGGACCATGCCATTTCCATCACGGCGTTACAGATCGCACGGTCACCGAAGTACTCGCGGCTGAACCTGCGTCCTTTCGTGGGGCAACTCGAGAATTCCACCTGGGACTGGATGCGGGCTCACTGGGAGAACCTCCTGGTGCGCAACCATATTCAGTTCGCCCTGAACTCCGCCTGAAAAGCCTGTCAAATTACCGGCGAATCCGACCTCTATGGGGCGTCAATCGGTAAAATCAGCAAGCTTTTGGCGCCGTTGATTTTACTTCTTTCAGGGCATTCAGTTTGTGAGCACCAGTGTGCTAAGTTTGGTCATCTTCGCTGGTGCCACCGCCGGCGTCCGAGTTATCCCCCAATAGCGAATTTGTAATGAATTCAGTTACGTTAAAGCGTTTAAGTCGTCTGTTTATTGGCCTGATCGTCAGCACGATTCTGATCGGCGCGGCTCACGGCGACACGCTGAGATTGCTGGTGACCGATCAAGCCAGTGGCGAGCCGCTTCCAGGCGCCATTGTAACCCTGGCGGTCAGCCAGCCCGTGGCCCCCATCCTCGCCACCGTGTCCCAGAAGGACCGGGCCTTTCGCCCCCAGGTGCTGATCATACCCCGAGGCTCGACCGTGGATTTCCCGAATAACGATAACACCCATCATCATGTTTACTCTTTCTCCAAGGCGAGAACCTTCAATATTGAACTCTACGCCGATGAGCCCGGAGCCCCGGTGCTGTTTGATAAACCGGGCATCGTCGAGATCGGCTGCAATATTCACGATCACATGCAAGCCTACATCGTTGTGGTCGACACCACTCACGTCGGCCAGTCCAACAGTCAGGGCGAGCTTCAAATAGCCCTTCCCGACCCGCCGGATGGCGAAGGCGAAGCCCTGGAAGTCAATGTCTGGCATCCGGAAATGAGCAACAACATCGACTTTCAAACCCGGGCCATTACCGCCCCCCCGACCGGCCGGCAGACACTCACGCTGGATATCGCGGCCAAGAAAACGCCCGGTAGCGGCAGTTTTGGAGACCTGCAGAAGCGTTTCCGGGACCTATGAAGGAGCGCCTGGCACGAAAGATGGGGTTTCGCGGCCGCCTTCTGATCGCGATGCTGGTCATCGTCATGCTGACCGTCATCAGTATTGCCGGCCTGTCGCTGATAAGTCTCTTTGACAGCGAGAAATCCCGTGCCCGGGAACAACTCAGTGTCGCAGACGGCGTCGCCCGTGAAGTCGTGCAACGTCGAACCGAACTT
Source organism: Oleiphilaceae bacterium (assembly GCA_018334495.1). Classification (GTDB taxonomy): domain Bacteria; phylum Pseudomonadota; class Gammaproteobacteria; order Pseudomonadales; family Oleiphilaceae; genus Marinobacter. The sequence goes on along the minus strand of JAGXLV010000029.1, from coordinate 28,507 downwards.
CTGGCCTCCCAACTTTCAGTGGCTGTTGAAGATTTCGGCTTTCGCTCGGCAGTCGCTACCGACGATCCTTCCACCATGACCAGTGCGCTGGCAAACCAGAGTGGCCGTGTCGATGCGGATTTTGCGCTGTTGACCGACGACGACAACAATCTCATGGCCAATCTCCAGGGGCTCGACAACGGAAACCTGGCCCCCTTCCACTCGCTGATCGACCAGGCCAGGAGTCAAGGTATCGCCGCCAGTATTCAGGCCTGGGAGGGCCGTGCCTACAAGTTGATTGTGGTACCGATCAAAGCGGCGGGCCTGAAAGCCTGGCTGACAGCGGGCTTCCTGCTGGATGACAGTTTTGCCACCGCAATCAGTAACCTTACCGCCACCGACGTCCTGCTCAAACGCCGTGACAGGGGACAGGAACGGGTGCTGGCCAGCAGTCTCGCGACAGATAGCCTCGGCCCGGAATTCTGGGAAGCATTTCCGGAGACGAACTCCGGCCGGATGATTGAAACCTCCCGCTACTTCAGCCGGGTTCTGGATATCGAGGCCGACAGCGAAAACCCCGTTTACATGATCCTGTTCAGCAGTCGGGCGAAAGCCCTGGCAAATTACAATGAGTTAGCACTGAAGCTCGGCCTGTTGATGATGGTGGTGCTGTTGATTGCAGCCGGTCTGGTCTTGTTGATGGCACGAGCCTTTGGCGGTCCGGTGCTTCAGTTGGCCAATTTTGCCAGCGCGATCGGTAAAAAACGCGACGTCGCCGTGCCTGATATTGCGATGGAGGGCGAACTGGGCACGCTCCGTGACGCGCTGACGGACATGCTGTCCCGGATTCGCGAAAGAGAACAACAGCTCGAGTACAACGCCGGCCATGACGAGCTCACCGATCTGCCCAACCGCAAGGCCATGGACGCCGTCATCCGGCAACGCCTGGACGCCTATCAGCCCACGCATGTGCTGGTTTTTGCATTGGCCGACTTCAAGGCCATCAACGACACCCTCGGTTTTGCTTTTGGCGAGAAAGTCCTGGTGGCGACAGGGCAGAGATTAAAGGGCCAGTTGCCGACAAACGCACCGTTCGGGCGCACCGGCGACAATGAGTTCATGGCGCTGGCACCCGGACAAAGCCGGGCGGCACTGGACAGCCTCATAGCGCACCTGCGGGCCCAGATTGAGGACGTCACCATTATCGGCGACATTCCCATTACGCTGAGAGCCGATATCGCGGTGCTGAAAATACCGGATCAGGCCGGTACCCCTGACGAAGTGCGGCGCCGGCTGAATCTGACCCTGGAACAGGCCCCCGAGGCTGAACATTGCATCGCGTTTTATGAGCCGGGGGGCGACGAAAACCACCTCCGAGAACTGCGCCTGATCAGAGATCTGCAACCGGCTATGGCCAGTGGCGAGTTGTTCATGCACTACCAACCGAAAATCCAGCTAGCGTCCGCCCAGCTGTATCAGGTGGAATCCCTGCTGCGCTGGCAACATCCAGACCTGGGCTTCATCAATCCGGAAGAATTCATCCTACTCGCTGAACGCTCGGGGCAAATCCACCAGCTTACCGAATTTATCCTGCGACAGGTCGCATCGGATTCGTCCACCTGGGCGCAGGAGGGCCTGACTATGGGCGTCGCGGTCAATCTTTCAGCCCTTGACCTGACCAACCGCCGTTTGCCGGATTTAATCACGGCCATTTTCTCTGACTGGCAGTCGAATCGGCATCAGATCACCTTTGAGGTCACCGAAAGCGCGGTCATGTCAGATCCGACGCTGGCGCGCCAGACCCTGGAAAAACTTCGGGATCTCGGTTTCAAGCTCTCGGTGGATGACTTTGGCACAGGTTATTCGTCGCTGGCACAACTGCGCTCACTGCCGGTTCACGAGCTGAAAATCGATAAGTCCTTTATCCTGAACCTGGATACCCGGCCCCAGGATCAATTAATCGTTCAATCGACGATCGATATGGCTCATGGACTCGGCTTAAGCGTCGTGGCGGAGGGTGTCGAAAATCTCGGAAGCTGGCAGCTGTTGCGGGGCTGGGGATGTGAGCTGGCTCAGGGCTTTTTCATGGCTCGCCCCATGGCATCAGACAGACTGGCCGATTGGCACAGGGCGTTCGGCGAACGCTCAGGCGAGCTGGTCGAGAATTCAACCGTTCAGAATTCGGAAACTTTGCAATGATCCAACCATACGCTCGCCAGCTTCGCGCCTGCGGTTTACTCGTGGTAATCGTATTGATCACCCAGGCCCAGGCACAGGCCCAGCCCGGCAGCCGACTCTGGGCAACGGGTGGCGTCACTACCGTCGAAGGCAGCGCCGGCGGCGGTCTCGTTCCCTGGGCCCTGCTAAGCGGCTACGCCAGTGACACCGAATGGGGTGGCACGCTGGCCCTGAGCCGGGCGGAACTGGACGATTTCACCCTGGGCTTTACCGGGGTCTCGCTTAACTGGCGCAACCGGTTTGAACTGAGCGCCGGCCGTCAGACTCTGGACCTGGATACTCTGGGCGCGGCGCTCGGTCAGGATGAACTCCGCCAGGACATCTATGGCCTGAAGGTCCGGCTGACGGGCGACGTGCTTTACGGCCGTTACGGCCAGTGGAGCCTCGGCCTGCAGCACAAGCGCAACCGGGAATTTGCCGTGCCCGCAGCGGTCGGTGCCCGCCACGACACCGGCACTGATGCGTTTCTGGCCGGCAGCAAGCTGTTTTTCGCCGCCCTGATGAACCGTAACGTCCTCGCCAATGTCACCCTGCGAGGCACCAAAGCCAACCAGGGCGGGTTGCTCGGCTTCGGCGGCGATCAGGGCGACGATTATGAAGCCATGCTGGAGGCCAGCCTCGGGATTTTCCTTGACCGGCGCTGGCTGGCCGGTGTGGAATACCGCCAGAAACCGGACAATCTGGGTTTTGCCGAGGAGCATGACTGGTATGATCTGTTTCTGGTCTGGCTTCCGGATCGGCGCCTGGCCGTCACCGCGGCCTGGGTAAATCTGGGCGACATTGCCGGTCTGAGCGATCAGCGCGGTGCCTATCTTTCACTGCAGGGCAGTTTTTAACGATGTCTAACCTGACCATTCTTGAGCGGCCATGGCCGTTGCTCCTGTTGCTGACGCTGGCAACCCTGGGCTGCCAGAATCATTCGCCGTCGCCAACAGAAACCCGGGCGACCGCAGAACAGAATGCCTCTGCCGGCGCAGGGCTTGCAACAGCGGACCAAAGCGCTGATCTTTACGATGCCCTCGGCAAACGGGACGGCATAGAACGGCTTGTGGAAGATCTCATGCACTTCATTGTGGATGACAAACGCATCGCACCTCAGTTCAAGGGCCTGAACGTTGAACGTTTCCACAGCAACCTGAGCGACCAGATATGCGAGCTGGCCGGCGGCCCCTGTCAGTACGAAGGCATGGCCATGACGGAATCCCATCATGGCATTACCGAGACCCAGTTCAACGCTCTGGTGGAAGATCTTATCCTGGCCATGGAAAAAAATGGCATTGCCACCGGCACCCAGAATCGTCTTCTGGCCAAGTTGGCGCCATTGCACCCGGCTATCGTCGACCGCTAAACGACCCTGAAACCATTACCATCATTGAGGATAAACAACCTTGCTGGAAAACGCGGATCTTGGGAAACTGATCGTCCGGCTGACCCTGGGCGGCCTTTTGCTTTTCCACGGCGTCGCCAAGCTGTTTAGCGGCGTCGGCGGTGTCGAAAGCATACTAACCGCCCACGGCATTCCGGCGGTCTTTGCCTACGGCGTTTTTATCGGCGAAGTGATCGCGCCCCTGATGGTCATCCTGGGCTACCACACCCGCATCGGCGCTCTGCTCATTGTATTCAACATGCTTGTCGCCATCGCGCTGGCTCACGGTGGCCAGTGGATGAGCCTGGCCGGTTCCGGCGGGTGGCGTCTTGAGCTTCAGGGCTTTTTCCTGTTTATTGCCCTGGCGTTGATTTTTCTTGGTCCCGGCCGATACAGGCTGAAAAGCTGATGCCTAACCAGAGGTGAATATGGCAGCCACAGTAAAACCCGGCATTTACCGGCATTACAAAGGTCGGACCTACGAGGTCATGGGCACTGCCCGCCACAGCGAGACGGAAGAGCTGGTGGTGGTCTATCGTTGCCTTTACGGGGATTACAGCCTCTGGGTTCGGCCCCTCAGCATGTTCCAGGAGACAGTCAAACTGGCAGGCGAAGAAGTGCCCAGATTCCTGTTTATTGAGGGACCAGGCCAGCCTGGCTGACGCAGTTTAGTCGTTATCCTCGCCGCTACTGGCTTTGAAAAAAACTACCTGCTTGACGGTATGATCATCGGTGTTGGTGCGCTTGTTCACTCGGGTCTGGATCTCGGCCGCTGACTCATGGGCCTCGCTTTGCCGGTCACTAAAGCCACAGGCCACGCACTCGCGGGCCTGGCCCGCCTGGTCTGTAAACATCATGATCTTGTCCATCTCCGCGCAGCGAGGGCACACAGCGCCTGCAATGAACCGTTTCGGCCTTGCCATACTCTTTAACTCCTCATCATGTCCATCGCTCCGCCAAAAAACGGCAGCCCGGCACCCTGTTACAGATGCCGGACCAGCGGCCATTCAAGCGGCCGCGGTAATACCTGTTTGCCGCAACAGGGCGTCTACTTTGGGCTCACGGCCACGAAACGCCTTGAACAGCTCCATCGGTTCCCGGGAGCCGCCTTTTTCAAGGATATTCTTGCGGAACGAGCGCCCCGTTTCGGCGTCAAAAATGCCATTTTCCTCAAATGCCGAGAAAGCATCGGCGGCCAGCACTTCCGCCCATTTGTAACTGTAGTAACCGGCCGCGTAGCCGCCTGAAAAGATATGGGAAAAGCTGTTGGGGAAACGGTTGAATTCCGGCGTCTTGATCACGGCAATCTCGTCCCGGACCTGACGATGCACATCCAGCGGATTGGTGGGCGCCGCGCCGGTGAACTCGGTATGCAAACGGAAATCAAAGAGCGAGAACTCAAGCTGTCGGACCATCTGCATGCCGGCCTGGAAGTTCTTGGCGGCCAGCAGTTTGTCCAGCATGTCCTGTGGCAGGGGCTCGCCGGTTTCGTGGTGGGCCGCGATGATGGCCAGAGAGTCCGGGTGCCAGCACCAGTTTTCCAGGAATTGGCTGGGCAGTTCCACCGCATCCCAGGCCACACCGTTGATACCGGACACGTCCGCCACGTCAACCTGGGTCAACATGTGGTGCAGACCGTGACCGAACTCGTGAAACAGGGTGGTCACCTCGTCGTGGGTGAGCAAGGACGGCTGACCGTCCACCGGGGGCGTAAAGTTACAGTTCAGAAAAGCCACCGGCAGTTGCACCGTGCCCCGCAGATTGCGCCAGCGCACCCGGCAATCGGCCATCCAGGCGCCGCCGCGCTTACCCTGGCGGGCAAAAGGATCGAGGTAAAAATAAGCGATCGGTTCACCGTTACGGCTGATGCGGTAGGCGGTGACATCCTGGTGCCAGGTCTCGGCATCCGGCTCTTGTTCGATCTGGACCTCGAACAGGCGCTCCGTCACCTTGAACAGGCCAGGCACTACCCGGTCCACAGGAAACCAGGGCCGCAGGGTTTCCGCTGAAATGTCGTAAAGTTTCTGGCTCAGTTTTTCGCTGTAATAGCCAATGTCCCAGGCTTCCAGATCTTCAATTCCGTGTTCATCCCGGGCGAAGGCCCGGAGCTCGTCCACTTCCTTTTCCGCCACCGGCTTGGCTTTTTTAGCCAGTTCGTTGAGAAAGCTCATCACTTCCTCGCCACTGCGGGCCATCTTGGTGGCCAGTGAGCGCTCGGCGTAATTATCAAAGCCCAGCAACTGTGCCAGCGCATGACGGCGTTTGAGAATCTCCGCCATAAGGGGAGTGTTGTCCCAGGTACCGGCATCGGGGCCCTGATCGGAAGCCCGGGTGACGAAGGCTTCGTAGACTTCACGGCGCAGATCCCGGTTGTCGCAATAGGTCATTACGGGATAAAAGCTGGGAAAATCAAGAGTGATCACGTAACCGTCCAGATTCCGCTGTTGCGCGGCCTGGCGGGCACCGGCCAGAGCTGATTCCGGCACGCCGGCCAAATCCTTGGCGTCGGTCAGGTGGCGATACCAGTGTTCGGTGGCGTCGAGAACGTTGTCGCTGAAACTGTTGGAGAGATCCGCCAACTCCATCTTGAGCTCGGCGTATCGGGCTTTTTTCTCGGCCGGCAGGTCGACGCCGCCCAGACGGAAATCGCGCAGGGTATTCTCGATGGCTTTCTGCTGAGCCTGGTCCAGATCCTTGAAATCGTCCCGGGCCGCCAGCTTTTTATAGGCCTCGCAGAGCTGTTCATTCTGGCTTAATTCGGTGCTGTATTCGGTGATCCGGTCCAGGCATTTCTTGTAGATCTTGCGCAGCTCATCACTGTTGGCCACGCCGTTAAGATGGGAAATAACCGACCAGGCGTTGTTCAGATGCTCGTCGAGCCCCTGCATGGGTACCGCCAGGGTGTGCCAGGCCGGGTCCTCCTGGGTCGCCAGCGACTGGATCTTCATACGGTTCTCACTGAGGATCTGGTCGATTGCCGGTTCCATGTGCTCGATACGGATATGGTTAAAGCGCGGCAGAAGCTCATCGGTCAACAGCGGATTGTTCATAGGGGCCTTCTCAGTCATTTGAATGTCAGGTAATTTGATTCCACTTTATATATACGAGGATATAGGTAATGACGGACTTGCGCACTCACAAGGGCAATACGCCGAAATTGGGTTCACGCGTCTGGGTAGACCCCAGCGCAGTCGTGATCGGTGACGTGATTCTGGGCGAAGACTGCTCGGTCTGGCCGCTCACCGTCATTCGCGGCGACATGCACCGCATCCGCATCGGCGACCGGTGCAGCCTTCAGGATGGCACCGTGGTCCACATCACCCACGCCAGCGATTACAATCCGGGCGGTTGGCCCACCACATTGGGGGATGATGTGACCGTCGGCCATAAAGCACTGCTCCACGGCTGCACCATTGGCAGCCGGGTACTGGTAGGCATGGGCGCTATTATCATGGACGGTGCCGTGGTCGAAAACGAAGTCATTGTGGCCGCCGGCTGCCTTGTGCCGCCGGGCAAGACCCTGGAATCCGGCTTTCTCTACGTCGGCTCACCCTGTCGACAGGCCAGGGCACTGACCGAAAAAGAGCGTAGCTTCTTTATCTACACCGCCGCCAACTATGTACGCCTGAAAGATGAGTATCTGTAAATTTTAATTGTATCTGGCCGATTGGCTCTTGAAATTCCATCGCCTGCTCTCACAGTGGAGTTAGTTGGAATTCACGGAGGATCCTTCCTGCGCACCTGCAGGGAGACTGCAGTCCCGCGAGTAACGCTGACGTCAACCCATTGATCTCACGTTCTTAGGAGGACTTGAACATGCCAAATATCAGTCGCTGGAACCCCATTGCGGAATTCAACGATCTGCTTAGCCGTTACAACCAGCATTTCGGAAGCCCGGCACTCCCCGGGGAGTCAGAAAACCGTGAGCTGTTCCACCGCACAGACTGGATACCTGCGGTGGATGTCAGGGAAACCGCTGAAAACTACCAGATTCAGGCGGATTTACCCGGCATGACCAAAGACGATATCAAGGTCACGGTCGAGAACGGTGTCTTGAATATCGAAGGTGAGCGCAAAAAAGAGGAAGAGTCCGGAGAAGGCACACAGCATCGGGTCGAGCGCGTCTATGGCCGATTCGTGCGCCGTTTTACCCTGCCGGATAATGTCGATGAGGAAAGCGCGGACGCCAAGTTTCAAAATGGCATCCTGACGCTGACTCTCAAAAAGACCGAGCCGTCACGGCCGAAAGCCATCAACGTTGAAGTACACTAAGCAGTCACGAGCCGCCGGAGCGTCGGGCTACGCCCGCTCAAGCTCGGCGGCCTTTTTTGCCCCCGCTGCCCGCAAAGCGCTGACGTACTCGACGCTGCGCCGATGCTCGGACACATGATCCAGTATGGTCTCGCCGTCGGGGCCCATGGCGTTCAAATCGCGGCCTACCTCTTTGAAAAAAGCGATGAAGCGCTCGAAATCACCGGCACGCATGGCCTGATAGGCTTTCAGCAGGGCGTTGTAATCCGCATTAATGCGGGCGTCATAGGGGCTTATGAACAGAAAGCCTTTGACTCGCTCATCACTCCATTCCTCGCCGATGACTTTGGGCTGTTCTGGTCCACTCATGATGTCACTCTCGTTTCGCCGGTGATTTGGGGGCCACAGTATAACGACCTGAACGGGCCCGAGTCATAGGAATTGCCCTCTGGATCGCGGTTTACCGCTATAAATCTGGCAATTTACCAGGAGCAGACTCAAGTCAGGCTGGCTAACCTTCTCCGGCCCGCAATGCGGCAATCACAGCGCCCGTGTCCGGTAACACTCCGCGCCACAGGAAAAAGGACTCGGCGGCCTGCTCCACCAGCATGCCCAGGCCATCCATACCCTCAAGGCCGCCCTGGTCCATTAACCAACGGTTAAAAGGCGTCAGGTCCTGGGAATACATCATGTCGTAGCCGAGGGTCCGGGCTCCGACCAGGCTGGGTGGCAGGGGCGGCAGGTCACCCTGGAGGCTGGCGCTGGTGCCGTTGATGATCAGGTCAAACTCCCCCCCGGTGGCGTCAAAGCCGCAGCCGCTCAGTTCGGTAATGCCGGCATCGGGCGCGAACAGGCTTGCCAGCGCCTCCGCTTTGGCCGGTGTGCGATTGGCAATCACCAGGGCCGCCGGCTGTGCGGCCAGCAACGGCGCCAGTACGCCTCTGACCGCGCCACCAGCACCCAGCACCAGCACACGCTTGCCGGACAGGGCATAACCTTTGTTTTTGACAAGGTCCGTCACAAGGCCGGCGCCGTCTGTGTTGTCGGCGGTCAGTGAACCTTCACTGTTCATGAACAGGGTGTTGGCGGCTCCGGCTTTCTCGGCACGATCGGTGCGCTGGCGAGCCATCTGCCAGGCCTGCTCCTTGAAGGGCAGGGTGACATTGAGACCCTTGCCGCCGCGGGCAAAGAAATCCGTCACCGTCTCGGAGAAGTGCGCCAGAGGCGCCTGAATCGCGGTGTACTCGACGGCCTCACCGGTCTGTTGGGCGAACTGGCTGTGAATCCAGGGTGACTTGCTGTGGCTGATGGGATTGCCGATGACGGCGTATAAATCGTTAATCATGGCTTTCCTCCAACCAGTTGCGCGCCGTCAGAAAATAGTCCGTCAGCCGGGCCTCCGGGCTGCCGGGCTCAGGCAGGCGATTGTAGTCCCAGCGCACCAGGGGCGGCAGCGACATCAGAATGGATTCGGTACGCCCCCGGGACTGCAGGCCAAAAAGAGTGCCTCTGTCGTAAACCAGGTTGAATTCCACATAACGACCCCGCCGATAAAGCTGGAAATCCCGTTCCTTGTCACCGTAAGGATGGTCTTTGCGCCGGTTCAGGATCGGCTCATAGGCGTCCAGAAAACTGTCGCCGATCGCCTGCATGAAAGCGAAGTCCCGGGTAAAATCACCGGTATTGCGGTCATCGAAGAACAGGCCACCTATGCCCCGGGGCTCCTGGCGGTGAGCCAGATAGAAATACTCATCGCACCAGTGCTTATATTCATCGTAAACCTCATCGCCAAAGGGCAGGCAGGCGCCTTTGGCGATCTCGTGCCAGTGCACGCAATCGGCGTCGAAGCCGTAATAGGGTGTCAGGTCATAGCCCCCACCGAACCACCAGACCGGTTCACTGTCCTTGGGGGTGGCGACAAAAAAGCGCACATTGGCATGGGAGGTCGGGGCATAGGGATTGCGGGGGTGGATCACCAGCGACACGCCCATGGCCTGCCAGGGCGCGCCGGCAAGATGGGGGCGATGAGCGGTGGCAGACGCCGGCATGGTAGCGCCCATGACGTGGGAGTAATTGATCCCGCCTTTCTCAATAGCGGCGCCATCAGCGAGGACCCGGCTGATACCGCCACCACCCTCGGGGCGCTCCCAACTTTCCGTTTCAAACTCTTTGGCGCCATCCACAGCGGCCATTCGGTCGCAAATCTTTGCCTGCAGAGAGAGCAGATATTTGCGAACGGCTTCCGTGTCGGGTACTGACATAACTAAGGGTCTCCTAGCGCAACCACTCGCCGGTCACGATATCAAGAATGCGACTGGGTTTGCGGTAGCCGCTAAGGGCTCCCGGCACCAGATGAACGGTTTTATCACCAAAATAGCGCCGAACCTGCCAGGGATGCCGTGCCGGCGGTCGGCCTACCGGGTTGCAGGATGTCGACACCAGAGGCTGGTCGACCGCATGGCAAAGCGCACTCACGACCGGGTGAGCACTCACTCTCACCGCCACGGTCCGGTGGCGGCCTTTTACATTTTCCGGAACCTGGTTGCCCGGGTCCGGTAGCAGACAGGTGACCGGCCCGGGCCAGTGCTGTTCCGCCCGTGCGCGCAACGCCGGAGACAAGCGTGCCAGCAAAAAATCCACCTGCGCGATGGTGGCCGCCACCAGGATCAGGCCCTTTTCAGGGCGACGGCCCTTAAGCGCCAACACCTGGCTCACCGCTCCGGAGTTCCAGGGATCGCAGCCCAGACCCCAGACGCCTTCGGTGGGGTAGGCGATCACACCACCGCGACGGACAGTGCGGCGGGCCTGGTCAAGCTGCCAGAATGAAAGTGGGGACGGAACCTGAGTCATGAGCCTCCATTATCCAGACAGGCACCGCTCAAGCAAGTCGTTGGAAGCCTCCAGGCGCGGAGTCCACCAGCCCTTCCAGTTCCAGCAGGAGCAGGGATTGCATAAGTTCGTCAGCGGGCAGGCCGGTTGCGGTGCACAATTCATCAGTTGAGGCGGGATCATACCCTAAAGCACCAAGCACCGCGATTTCACGTTCCGCCAGATCAGGCATTTGCGGCGCCGGTGGCAGTGCCGGTTTCACCGATTTCGAGGCCGGAACGGATAGCGTCAGCGCTGCTTCCGGTTTCCTGGTGGGTTTCGGCTCTGATGCTGCCGCAGGCATGCCTTCCCAGGCGTTCAGTTCCTCTTCGATGTCTGCTACCTGCTCCACCAGGGCAGCGCCCTGGCGGATCAACTGATGGCAGCCGCGGGCCTGGGGGTTGTGGATCGAACCGGGTATTGCGAACACCTCACGGCCCTGCTCCAGGGCCAGTCGGGCGGTAATCAGCGAGCCGCTGCGAAGGCTGGCCTCCACCACCAGCACACCCCGGCTCAGACCACTGATGATGCGATTGCGCTGGGGAAAGTGTGCGGCTTTGGCGGAGGTGCCCGGCGGGAAATCCGAAACCAGGGCGCCCTGGGCGATAACTCTCTCGGTCAAGGTTTTGTGCTGGCGAGGGTAGATCCGGTCAACGCCGGTGCCAATCACCGCAAGCGTCGGATATCCTGCTGCAAGCGCACCATCATGGGCGGCGCCATCCACACCCAGAGCCAGGCCGCTGGTAACCAGATAGCCCTTCTCACTCAGCGCGGCGGCGAATTCCCGGGCATGACCGAGGCCGGCACGGGTGGCGCCGCGACTGCCGACGATGCCAATTTGAGGCCGCCCGAGCAGGCTGGCATCGCCCCGCACATAAAGTAGCAGCGGCGCATCATGGATGGCTGCCAGGGCTTCCGGATAAAGCTCGTTGTCCCAGCTCACAATATGGATATGGTGAGCGCGGCAACTGGCGTATATGTCAGCAACGGCCGTAAGAATGGGATGTCCGGAATCATGCCCCTGCCAGGCCGCGATCACGTCGCAGGTTTCCTGGGGCAAAGAAAGGGAGCGCAGAGTGGCCGTGTTCATGGCCAGCAGTTCAAGGGGACTTTGGAGATGGTCTTTTACAGCCTGCCAGCGTCGGGCGCCCATTTTGGGCAGGCGGCTCAGTGTGAGCCAGGCGCCATCGGCCTCACTGAACAAGCTGGTATCAGCCTGGGGAGAGCCAGTGCGAGAGTGCATGATGTTCATTCCTTCGACGTTTTGAGTGCCTTCCTGGCGATTCATTAAAGCGGCATTGTGCCATAAAAAACGGGAAGGCCCCGTAACGGGGCCTTCTCTTGATAAGTCCATCAGTCCATCCGGACTCTTGCTGTTACTCCATCAAGTCGCTTTTCGCCCGATGCCCGCCAGGCGATTCAAGGATTTTTCACTTTGTCGCCCAGAGCCAGCGGTCGGCTAGCCTTGAGTACCAGGCCATAGCTGAGCTTGTCGTAGGCCTGGAAAACCATCAGCAGGCCGGCACGCTCGGAAGGCAGCTCAACCCGCTCGTCTGTGTAAGGGTCCCTGACAATATTGCCGCTGCGGAAAACAGCGAGCACATTGCCCGCTTCCAGACCCTCGCGGGTGCCCCGGTTAATCGTCACCACATCGTACTGACCAATCTGCTTGACGCCACCTTCCACCGAGATCATCTGGCCTTCAATGGTGTCTTCCGGCGCTGTGGGCTGGAATCGGGCCGTTATGGTTTTGTCCTCACTTTCCAGCAGCCGGTCACCGATGCGCACTTCCTCGCTGGAGCGCTGCAGACGCAACGTGAGCACCTCGCCGCTGCTATCAGTTACCTCGCCGCGCGCGATGGAGCGCGCCTCCAGCCCCAGGAACTCGCCCGTAACCGGGTCCATATAACGATTGCTGCTTCGGAACACGCCCAGATTACGCCCGGGTGCATCACCCCGAGCGTAAATCTTGTCACCGGCCCCGGTGATGATACGACCATCTTCGCCTTCCAGAACGTAGGGCGCGCCCTCCAGTGTTTCCTGATCCACAATCCGGGTGTCTGTCAGAAAACTGCTGATGGCATCCAGCGGGATGGTGGGAATGGGTATGTCAATAGGCTCGGAACGCACCTTGGGCGACAACTTCACCACACGGTCCTCACGGACTTTGGTGACACGGGGTTCGCCGTCAATATAAACCAGGGCCAGTTCATCACCCGGATAGATGAGGTGAGGGTTGGACACCTGGGGATTAACGTGCCAGATCTCGGGCCAGTACCAGGGATCGTCCAGAAAGCGGGACGAGATGTCCCAGAGAGTGTCGCCTTTCACAACGGTATAGCGATCGGGGTGATCAGACCGGAGCTCTGGCCCGGCCGCCTGCGCCCAGGAAGTTACCAGCAGCAGTGTGGCTGCCAGAGCGTACAGGGAATTCCTCATTGTATAAGTCCTTGATCGTGTGCCTTTAACGATAAATGCCATTGCCTGTTTGCAGCCTGCATACCAAAACCCGTTACCTTACTATAGAAGAAGTCCGGCAAAGTGTGTTCCTATCTTTCAAACTTCCAGTAAATTCTTCCTATCGCTGCTCAGATTGTAATCAATGGGCAAATTAAGGGATAATCACTAAAAGCGAGTCAGAATTTACTTGAAACTTTACCGATTGTCCCGATCATAATAGTCGTGACAGCGACAAATGCGCGGTACGCTGTCGCATTTCCGTTACTCAAGCCAATATCGAAACGATCAGGGTGCCATGATACTAGACATACTCGAATTCCCGGATCCACGGTTACGCACCATCGCGAAGCCGGTAGAGCAGGTAACAGACCAAACGCGAAAGCTCATCGATGACATGTTCGAAACCATGTACGATGCGCCGGGCATCGGTTTGGCCGCCTCTCAGGTCAATGTGCACGAGCAGGTTATCGTGATCGATCTGTCGGAGGACCGCAGCGAGCCACTGGTGCTGATCAACCCGGAAGTGGAAGTGCTGGCGGGAGATTATCAGGACATGCAGGAAGGCTGCCTGTCTGTGCCCGGCTTTTATGAAGAGGTCACACGGATCGATCATATCCGGGTCAAGTCACTGGACCGGGACGGTCAGCCCTTTGAAATGGAAGTGACAGGCCTGCTTGCGGTCTGCATCCAGCACGAGATAGATCATCTCAACGGCAAGCTTTTTGTGGACTACCTGAGCCCGCTCAAGCGCAGCCGGATCCGTAAAAAGCTGGAAAAACAGCACAAAATCCAGGCCTGATCGCTCAGGCGTCTATCCGGGAGTGCAAACGACTCCCGACGAAGACCGGGTCCCTGCCCGGTTTTTTCGTATTTGACCGGTCTTTTTGGTCAGTGAAAGACCCGCCCACCAGACGGAGATTGACTGCCCGTGCGCATTGTTTTTGCCGGTACGCCTGAATTCGCCGCCACGGCGCTGCAGTCATTGATTGCCGAGGGCCACAGCATTGCCGGCGTCTACACCCAGCCCGACCGGCCCTCGGGCCGGGGCCGCAAGCTGAACCCCAGCCCGGTCAAGCAGGTTGCACTGGACGCCGCCCTGCCGGTGTTCCAGCCGGACACCTTTAAAACACCCGAGGCCCGCGCTGAATTAGTCGCACTACAGCCGGAGGTAATGGTCGTCGCCGCTTACGGCCTGATTCTGCCCCCTGCCGTCCTGACCATACCGACCTATGGCTGCCTTAACATCCATGCCTCACTGCTGCCGCGCTGGCGGGGCGCCGCGCCTATCCAGAGAGCCATCGCCGCCGGTGACCGCGAAACCGGCATCACCATCATGCAAATGGATGCAGGCCTGGATACCGGCGACATGCTCTACAAGATCACCGCCCCCATTACCGAAGAGGATACCGGCGGCAGCCTTCATGATCGCCTGGCGGTCATGGGTGGCGCCGCCATCGTCGAAGCCCTGGCCCGTTTCGCTCGCGGCGAGTTAACACCACAGCCCCAGGATGACCGCCAGGCCTGTTATGCCCGCAAGTTGTCCAAGACCGAAGGCCGGATCAACTGGTCCCGGCCGGCAATAGAGATTGCGCGCCAGGTGAGGGCCTTCAATCCCTGGCCCGGCAGTTACACCGACCTGGGCGATCAACGCATCCGAATCCACCGGGCCCAGGCACTGCCCAACCCTTTGCCCGCCAACACGCTCGCCGGCACCGTCATTGCCCGCACACGCTCCGGTATTGATGTGACCTGTGGCGACGGCCTGCTGCGCATCGAACAGTTCCAGATTCCCGGTGGCCGCCCCCAGTCCGCGAACGACCTGATCAACAGCGGTAAAGAGATTTTAATGCCCGGCCAGGAGTTACACTGAATGACCGCCACCTCCCTGCGCGCCGAGGCCGCCCTGGTTATGCAGGCGGTCGAGGATGGCCAATCCCTGGCGCAATGTCTGCCTGATGGCCTTGCCAGTGTTCCGCCCTCGGAAAAGCCCCAACTCCAGGCTCTATGTTACGGCACCTGTCGCTGGTATCACCGGCTGGAGGCCGAGCTGACACAGCGCCTGAAAAAGCCACTGCGTCAATCGGACCGTGTAATTCACCAGTTACTGCTGATTGCCCTGTTTCAGTTGCGTCACAGCCAGCAGGCCAGTTACGCCGTACTCAACGAGACGGTGGAAGCCTGCCGGGCGCTGGGGTGGCCCCACCTGACCGGGCTGGTCAACGGCATCCTGCGGGCGGCCGAGCGTGAGGGTGAGCCCGAACCCGCCAGCGCGGCCGTCCGCTTCAGCCACCCTGAGTGGATGGTGGAAAAGCTCCGCCACAACTGGCCGGACCACTGGCAGGCCATTCTCGCCGCCAACAATACCCAGGCTCCCATGACCCTGCGCGTGAATGCCAGCCAGGGCAGCCGCGACCAATACCTGCAGTGGCTCAAGGAGGTTGAAATCGCAGCCGAGCCCACGCGCTTGGCGCCTTATGGTATTCAACTGACCCGCCCGGTTCCGGTCGAACACCTGCCGGGGTTCGCCGATGGTGCGGTCAGCGTTCAGGATGAGGCCGCACAACTGTGCACCATCCTGCTGGACCTGGCGCCGGGACAGCGCGTTCTGGATGCCTGTGCTGCGCCCGGCGGCAAAACCTGCGCCATTCTCGAACAGTGCCCGGAACTGGCCGAGGTGGTCGCCATTGACCAGTCGGCGGCGCGCCTGCCGCGAATTCAGGAAAACCTCGACCGTCTCTGTCTGTCTGCTACCCTTCAGGAAGCCGATGCCGCCAGAACCGAAGACTGGTGGGACCAGGAGCCTTTCGACCGTATTTTGCTGGATGTACCCTGCAGCGCCAGCGGCGTGATCAGACGCCACCCCGATATCAAGCTGTTGCGGCGCGAGTCGGACATCACGCCGCTGGCAGGTATTCAGCTCGGCCTTCTGGAAAAACTCTGGCTCACTCTGAAACCGGGCGGGCGGCTGGTGTACGCCACCTGCTCTGTCTTTACCCAGGAAAATCACCGTATAATTCAGCGTTTTTTGCGCCAACAACCGGAGGCCCGGTTGATCGAGATAGACCCGGACTGGGGTCTCGATACCCGCTTCGGCCGTCAGCTGCTGCCCGATGCGCAGGCTCATGACGGTTTTTTCTATGCCGTGCTGGCGCGCAGTGAATCCGGAAACGACCCCCAACGGACGTCTGAGCAAGGTAACGGGTTATGAAAATCATCATTCTCGGTGCGGGCCAGGTCGGCGCCACACTGGCCGAAAACCTGGCCAACGAGGCCAATGACATCACCGTGATTGACAACGACGGCCAGCGCCTGCGCGAGCTGCAGGACCGATTGGACATCCGCACGGTCCAGGGTCGCGGCTCCTATCCCACCATTTTACGCCAGGCCGGTGCCGAAGACGCGGATATGCTGATTGCCGTCACCAACAGCGATGAAACCAATATGGTGGCCTGTCAGGTGGCTTACGCCCTGTTCAAGACGCCGTCCAAAATCAGCCGGGTCCGCGCCAACGCCTATCTGGCGCGCAAGGAACTGTTCGGCGAGAGCGGCTTCGCCGTGGACGTGTTGATCAGCCCGGAGCAGGTGGTCACCGAACACATCACCCGGCTGATCGAATACCCGGGTGCGCTGCAGGTACTGGAGTTTTCCAAGGGTCTGGTCCGGCTGGTCGCCATCCGCGCCACCAAAGGTGGCCCGCTGGTAGGGCACGAACTGCGCTTCCTGCGCTCTCATATGCCGAAAACCGACACCCGGGTAGCCGCGATCTTCCGTAAGGACCGCCCCATTATTCCCCAGGGCGACACGGTGATCGAGGACGGCGACGAGGTCTTCTTCATTGCCGGCACCGACCATATCCGCAAGGTCATGAGCGAGCTACAGCCGCTCGAGAAACCCTACAAGCGTATCTTCATTTGCGGCGGCGGTAATATCGGCCAGCGCCTGGCCCGGACCCTGGAGGGCCGGGTTCAGGTCAAACTGCTGGAGCGCGACCGCGAACGTTGCGTAATGCTGTCCGAGAGTCTGCGCAAGACCATCGTGCTGGAAGGCAACGCCGCC
This sequence comes from Oleiphilaceae bacterium, assembly GCA_018334495.1. Taxonomy (GTDB): domain Bacteria; phylum Pseudomonadota; class Gammaproteobacteria; order Pseudomonadales; family Oleiphilaceae; genus Marinobacter. The sequence continues at coordinate 11,289 of JAGXLV010000029.1, read as the reverse complement.
AACAAAGACATTCTGCTGGAAGAGAACATCGAGAAAGTCGACGTTTTCTGCGCCGTCACCAACGATGACGAAGCCAACATCATGGCCTCGCTTCTGGCCAAACGCCTGGGCGCGCGCAAGGTGCTGACACTGATCAACAACCCCGATTACGTCGATCTGATCCAGGGCGGCGAAATCGATGTTGCCATCTCGCCCCAGCAGACCACCATCGGCAGCCTGCTGACCCACGTGCGCAAGGGCGATGTCGTTAATGTCCATGCCCTGCGCCGGGGTGCCGCCGAGGCCATTGAAGCGATCGCTCACGGCGACCATAAGTCTTCCAAGGTGGTAGGCCGGCGCCTCGACGAAATAGCCCTACCGCAGGGCACTACCATCGGCGCCATCGTGCGCCACAACGAAGTTCTGATCGCCCATGACCACCTGCGGGTACAGCCAGACGATCACGTCATCCTGTTTCTGGTGGACAAGTCCCGCATACGGGACGTGGAACGCCTGTTCCAGGTAGGACTGACTTTTTTCTGAGCCCGGCTCCTGACGGACGCCGGAAAGAGACTTTTTCCTCCGCTTCTTCGAAATCACCCAAACACAAGCGTATAATACGTGCCCTCGATGTGCGGAAGCTCCGGCTGACCGCACAACACACAGACTGATCAGCAGGCAATCGTCGTGACAGACAACGCAAATGTGGACAGCACAACTTTTCAGGGTCTGATTCTGGCCCTCCAGCAATTCTGGGCCCGGCACGGCTGCGTGATTCTTCAGCCACTGGACATGGAAGTGGGCGCCGGCACCTTTCACCCGGCCACTTTCCTGCGCGCCATCGGCCCTGAAACCTGGAACGCCGCCTATGTCCAGCCCAGCCGTCGTCCCACAGACGGCCGTTACGGCGACAACCCCAACCGTCTGCAGCATTACTATCAGTTCCAGGTGGTCCTGAAGCCGTCACCGGACAATTTGCAGGAACTCTACCTGGATTCCCTGCGGGCCCTCGGCCTGGACCCTTTGGTACACGACATCCGTTTTGTCGAGGACAACTGGGAATCACCCACGCTGGGCGCCTGGGGCCTGGGTTGGGAAATCTGGCTTAACGGTATGGAAGTGACCCAGTTTACTTATTTCCAGCAGGTTGGCGGCCTGGAATGCTACCCGGTGACCGGCGAGCTGACCTACGGACTTGAGCGCATCGCCATGTACCTGCAAGGTGTCGACAGCGTTTACGATCTGGTCTGGACCAAAGGGCCGGACGGCAACGTGACCTACGGCGACGTGTTCCATCAGAACGAAGTCGAGATGTCGACCTACAACTTCGAGCAGGCCGACACCGACTTCCTTTTCCACAGCTTCGACGTCCATGAGCGCGAGAGCCAGCGCCTGACCGAAGCCGGCCTGGCCTTACCCGCCTATGAGCAGGTGCTCAAGGCCTCCCACGCCTTCAATATGCTGGATGCCCGCCACGCCATCTCGGTTACCGAGCGACAACGGTTTATTTTACGGGTCCGGACGCTGGCTCGTGCCGTGGCCAAGGTCTATTTTGACAGTCGCAAAGCGCTGGGCTTTCCCCTGGCCTCCAAAGCACTGCGCAAAGAATTGTTGACGGCTGCTGAAACCGAACTCGATAAAGGAAACGCGTAATCATGCCAAAGCAGGATTTTCTGGTCGAAATCGGCACTGAAGAACTTCCCCCCAAGGCTCTTAAAACCCTGTCCGAGGCATTCAGCAACGGCATCCGTAAAGGCCTTGAAGAGGCGGGTATTGCGTTTGTCGGACTGGAATCTTTTGCGGCGCCCCGCCGCCTCGCGGTGCGAGTACGGGACCTGGCCGCCTCTCAGCCCGACAAGGCAGTGGAACGCCGGGGGCCCGCCGTCAAGGCAGCTTTCGACGAAGCCGGTAACCCGACCCGGGCTCTGACCGGATTTGCCAAATCCCAGGGCGTTGCGCCGGACCAGCTCGACACTCTTGAAACCGACAAAGGGGCCTGGCTTGTTTACCGGAGCGTTGAGCAGGGCAAAGCGACCACCGACCTGTTGCCCGGCCTGGTGGAGCAATCGCTGGCAGCGCTACCCATTCCCAAGCGCATGCGCTGGGGCGCCCACAAAACCGAGTTCGTGCGTCCGGTTCACTGGGTGATAATGCTGATGGGCAACAAGGTTATTGACGACCCCATCATGGGTCTGACGCCCGGCAACAAGACGCGGGGTCACCGCTTCCACTGTCCGAAATCCCTGATCATCGCGACCCCCTGTGACTATGAAACCGTGTTGCGAAAGGAAGGCTGGGTTCTTGCCCATTTTGACAAACGCCGCGCCAAAATCCGCGATGGCGTCGAGCACATCGCAAAACAACAAGGCGGTGGCCACGCTGTGATCGATGCCGACCTGCTGGATGAAGTCACCGCCCTCAACGAATGGCCGGTGCCCCTGCTGGGCCGGTTCGAGGAGCGTTTTCTGGACGTGCCGCCGGAAGCACTGATCTCGTCCATGAAAGAACACCAGAAGTACTTTCACGTGGTCGACGACCAGGACCGGATGCTGCCGCTGTTCATTACCGTGGCCAACCTTGAAAGCAAAGATCCGGCCCAGGTCGTTTCCGGCAACGAAAAAGTCATCCGGCCGCGTCTGGCCGACGCCGCGTTCTTCTACGAGACCGATCGCAAGACCCGTCTGGAGGATCGCCTCGACCAGCTCAAGCCCATCGTGTTTCAGGAAAAGCTCGGCAGTGTTTACGACAAGTCGGTGCGCGTTGCCGCTCTGGCCAAACGCATCGCCGACGCCATCGGTAGTGATCCGGCCCTGGCCGAACGCGCGGCCATGCTGGCCAAGACCGATCTGGTCACGGAAATGGTGCTGGAATTCACCGACCTGCAAGGCATCATGGGCCAGTATTACGCTACCCATGACGGCGAGCACATCGACGTGGCCAAGTCGCTGAACGAGCAATACATGCCGCGTTTCGCCGGTGATGACCTGCCCGGCACACTCACCGGCTGCGCCCTTGCCATTGCCGACCGCCTGGACTCACTGGTCGGCCTCTTCGGCATCAAGCAGCCACCCTCGGGCACCCGTGATCCTTTTGCTTTACGCCGGGCCTCCCTCGGTGTTCTTCGCATCATTGTCGAACGGCAACTGCCACTGGATCTGCAGACCTGCTGCGAATGGGCGGCGGCGAACTTTGACGGCCTGACCGCAAAAGACCCCGCCACCGAAGTGGTAGATTACATGCTTGAGCGCTTCCGGGCGCATTACGAAGACAAAGGCATCAGCGCCGAAGTCTTCCTGGCGGTTCACGCCCGGCGCCCGACCCGGCCACTGGACTTTGACCAGCGCGTTCGGGCCGTGGAAGCCTTCCGGCAGCTGCCCGAAGCTGAAGCACTGGCGGCCGCCAACAAGCGGGTATCCAACATTCTGACCAAACAGGGCGGCGACCAGATTGGGGAGTCCGTGAACCCGGAACTGATCAGGGAGGAAGCGGAACAGATATTGGCGGGCCAGGTTGGGGAACAATCGCAAAAAGTGCTGCCGTTGTTCGAAAAAGGCGATTACGCCAGAGCACTGAGCTCACTGGCCAGCCTGCGCGAGCCGGTCGACCGTTTTTTTGACGAAGTCATGGTCATGGCCGACGACGAGGCGGTCAGACAGAACCGCCTGGCGCTGCTCAACCAGCTGCGCAATCTGTTTCTGCAGGTGGCGGACATTTCGCTGTTGCAGGGCGCCGGGTAAGACACCTCCAAAGGGCCAGCCCCCGGGCTGGCATTCACTCCGTTCATCAGTATAATGCAGACCATACGGCGTGTGGCGCAGCTTGGTAGCGCACTTCGTTCGGGACGAAGGGGTCGCAGGTTCGAATCCTGCCACGCCGACCAAAGACATATAGCGAGGAAAAACGGACATTTCGCTCGCAACTCTTCCGATTAAAATTGCGACACAAAGATATAGCCCTGACCAGGACTCCTGAACACCCTCCGGGCACCCCAGACTGTTAGATGTCTGCCATGTACAGGATCGCGGCAAGTTCCATCTCGCGGTTGAAACCGCTCCTACCAGCCCCCGTCGGTATGCTTTTAATCGCGATGCACGGTTTGACCTGAAACCCGATTTCGCGGCAGAAGCCGCTCCCAAGACGTTTCCACATCGTATGAACGGTTTCAACCGCGATGGAACGCGATCTGATGGTCCGCACTCCGGACGTTTAGGTTCCTGCAAAGAAGCCCTTATCCTTTGGACGAGCGCCAAAAAAAAGCACCGATGCAGCTTTTTTTTCCGATTTTTTAAGCCATGATAAGTCTATATGCAAAGGCATGCCGCGACTCGATTGGCGGACAGCCACTGTGTATTTGCGCTCAAGCGTACTGCCTGTTAGCTTTTAATGAGTGTCTTACAAACCACGTGTAATTATCGAGGGGACGTATGGACGGGCAAGTCATGGAAGATGTGGCCCAACATTGGGCAACCGGGCTTTTTATCCTGGCCGTTCTGGGCCTTTGTGTTGTCATGATCGGCGCGTCCAGCCTGCTGGGCGGTCGCAGCCAGGGCCCCAGCAAATCCCTGCCCTTTGAATCCGGTATCGTCGGTACCGGCAGCGCCCGTCAGCGTTTTTCCGTCAAGTTCTATCTGGTCGCCATGCTTTTCGTCATCTTCGATATCGAGGCGGTGTTCCTCTTTGCCTGGGCGGTCGCTGTCGAAGAAGTGGGCTGGGCCGGGTTTTGGGGGGCCGCTGTCTTTATTTTCATCCTGCTCGCCGGCCTGATTTATGACAGCCGGGTCGGGGCGCTGGAATGGGCCCCTAAGCGCCGGGTTGAGCCAGGCGTCCAATCCAAAGCCAGCATACATTCTGCGGAATAACATCCAGCGTTAGCCGCGGATAAACGGACTGGCTGTTCTGAAAGGGAGGATTTGAATGTCCTACACGCTGACCCCGGCCGACGGGGCCGCTCCGGGCAGTGACGACCGTTACCCACTCGGCCGCGGCAGGCAAGTCGAAGATCCAGTGCAACAGCAGCTGGAGCGTAATGTCTTTACCGGCAAACTCAGCGACGTTTTGAACAATGCAGTGAACTGGGGACGTAAAAATTCGCTCTGGCCCTACAACTTCGGCCTGTCCTGTTGTTATGTTGAGATGACGACGGCGTTCACCTCGCCCCACGATATTGCCCGTTTCGGCTCCGAGGTCATCCGTGCCTCTCCCAGGCAGGCGGACTTCATCGTGATCGCCGGTACCTGTTTCATCAAGATGGCCCCGGTAATCCAGCAGCTGTACGACCAGATGGTCGAGCCCAAATGGGTCATTTCCATGGGCTCCTGTGCCAATTCCGGTGGTATGTATGACATTTACTCGGTGGTGCAGGGCGTCGATAAGTTTTTACCCGTGGATGTCTATATTCCCGGTTGCCCGCCACGACCGGAGGCGTTTCTTCAGGGCCTGCAGCTTTTACAGGATTCCATCCAGGAAGAGCGCCGGCCTTTGTCCTGGGTGATGGGGGACCAGGGTGTGTATCGGGCCGAGATGCCCTCCCAGCGAGAAAAGCATCGGGACAGACGTATCCAGGCCACGGAATTGAGGACGCCGGACAAACTCTGAACGGCTTTGTCCGGTGTGACGGACCGACTTCACAGGAACCGAACCAAGACCATGCAGGTAGCCACTTCCGACATCGGTGACGACCTCTACGGAGCCCTTGCAGAGCGCTTTGGTGAGGAAAACTATGCGCGCCAGCAAACCCGTACCGGCATGCCCGTTATCTGGGTGGACGAAAGCCGCCTGATTGAAACCCTGACGTTCCTGCGAGACCTGTCCGCGCCCTTTAACATGCTCTATGACCTCTCGGCCATCGATGAGCGCCTGCGCAGCCATCGCCACGGCCTGCCGGAGGCCGACTTCACCGTGTTTTACCACCTACTTTCCATTGATCGCAATGCCGATGTAATGCTCAAGGTGGGCCTCAGGTTCGATCGACCCGAGCTACCCAGCTGCGTGAGAGTATTCGCCAACGCCAACTGGTATGAGCGGGAAGTCTGGGACATGTTCGGCATCAAGTTCACCGGCCACCCTCATCTGACGCGGATTCTGATGCCGCCGACCTGGAAGGGCCATCCCCTGCGGCGGGACTATCCAGCCCGCGCCACAGAATTTGATCCCTACACGCTGACAGTGGAGGGGCAGGATATCGAACAGGAAGCCATGCGATTCGATCCCGAGGCCTGGGGCATGCGCCGCGAGCGCGGCGACAGTGAATTCATGTTTCTCAACCTGGGCCCCAACCATCCGTCTGCCCATGGCGCTTTCCGCATCGTACTGCAGCTCGACGGTGAGGAAATCGTCGACTGTGTGCCGGACATCGGCTATCACCATCGCGGCGCGGAGAAGATGGCCGAGCGCCAGTCCTGGCACAGTTTTATTCCCTATACCGACCGGATTGACTACACCGGGGGCGTGATGAACGATCTGCCCTATGTGCTGGCGGTGGAAAAGCTGGCGGGCATCACCGTGCCGGACCGGGTTGAAACCATCCGGGTGATGTTGTGCGAGATGTTCCGCATCAACAGTCATTTGCTGTTCCTCGGCACCTATTTGCAGGATTTGGGCGCCATGACGCCGGTGTTTTTCACCTTCAGCGACCGCCAGCGGGCCTATCAGGTAATTGAGGGCATCACCGGCTTTCGCATGCACCCGGCGTGGTTCCGTATCGGCGGGCTGATGCAGGACCTGCCCACCGGCTGGGAAACGCTGGTGCAGGGCTTTCTCGACTGGATGCCCAAGCGACTCAGGGAATACGAGCGCGCCATGATGCAAAACGCCATCGTGGCGGAGCGCACCCGGCATATTGCCGCGTTCGACACCAAAGAGGCGCTGCAATGGGGGGTTACCGGGCCCAACCTGAGAGCCACCGGCTGTGACTTCGACCTGCGCAAGAAGCGGCCCTACTCCGGTTACGACAACTTCGATTTTGAAATCCCTCTGGCCGCCAACGGCGATGTGTTCGACCGGGGCCAGATCCGTATCGAGGAGATGCGCCAGAGCTTGCGGATCATCCAGCAGTGCGTGAACAATATGCCCTCCGGGGCCTACAAAGCCGACCACCCGTTGACCACGCCGCCGCCCCGGGACCGCATGCTGCAGCACATCGAAACCCTGATTACGCATTTTCTGCAGGTGTCCTGGGGCCCGGTGCTGCCACCCAACGAGTCCCTGCAGATGATCGAGGCCACCAAGGGCATCAACAGCTACTACCTGACCAGTGACGGCAGCACCGTGAGTTACCGCACCCGAATCCGGACCCCCAGCTTCCCGCACCTTCAGCAGATTCCCTCCTTGATGCGGGGCGGCTTCGTGCCGGATCTGATCGCCCACCTGGGCAGCATCGACTTTGTTATGGCGGACGTTGACCGATGACCCACCAAACCCATGCCACCACCATTGCCAGCGACGGCTTCGAGCTTCATCCGGAGGATGTGGCGGCCATTCGCCATGAGCTGGCGCATTTCGAGCAGCCCGAAGCGGCCTCCATCGAGGCCCTGAAAATCGTCCAGCGCCGCCACGGATGGGTGCCGGATGACGCCATTCCCGCCATCGCCAGGGTATTGGGGCTGGGCCCGGCGGCGATCGAGGGCGTAGCCACGTTTTACAGCCTGATTTTCCGTCAGCCAGTGGGCCGCCACGTCATCCTGGTGTGTGACAGCAGCTCCTGTTTCCTGACCGGCTACGATGACCTGCAAAAGGCGCTCAGCAAACAGCTGGGGATCGGCTTCGGTCAGACTACCGGTGACGGCCGCTTCACACTCTTGCCGGTCTGCTGCCTGGGCGCCTGCGACGGTGGCCCGGCAATGATGATCGACAGTGACACCTATGGCCCGGTGATGCCGGAGGATGTCGCCGGACTGCTGGAGGACTATTCATGACAGGACGCAACCATCGGCCCGTTTATTACAGCCGCATACTGCAAAGCGCCAATGAGCGGCGCGCGGAAACCCATCCTCTGACCTGGCGCCTGAATGATGATGGCAGCCTGGTGGGCCTACAGGATTACCTGGCAAAAGAGGGGTACCGGGCCGTCAAAACCGTGCTTAACGAATGGAGCGGCCAGGACGTCATTGCCGCCATGAAAGAGGCCAACGTCGGCGGCCGCGGCGGGGCCGGTTTCTCGGCCGGCCTGAAATGGAGCCTGACGCTGCAGGGTGGCGACATGCCCCGGGGCTATCTGGTGTGTAATGCTGATGAAATGGAGCCGGGCACCTTCAAGGATCGCCTGCTCATGGAGCAGCAGCCCCATCTGTTGATCGAGGGCATGATCCTGGCGGCCTACGCCAACAACTCGAAATTCGGCTACATTTTTTTGCGGGGCGAATACGTCGAGTCGGCGCGAGTCCTGGACCAGGCCCTGAGACAGGCCAGGGAAGCCGGCTGGCTGGGCGACAATATCGCCGGCAGCGGTTTCGATTTCGACATGGTCGTGCACACCGGGGCGGGGCGCTATATCTGTGGTGAGGAAACCGCGCTGATTAACTCTCTGGAGGGTAAGCGTGCCAACCCCCGGGCCAAACCGCCTTTTCCGGGGCAGTCCGGAGCCTGGGGCAAACCCACGGTGGTCAATAACGTAGAAACCCTGTGCAACACGCCGGCAATCCTGCTTTACGGGTCAGACTGGTATCAGCAATTGTCCGGCGACCGCACCGATGATGGCGGCTCAAAGCTTTACGGCGCCTCCGGCCTGGTCAATCGCCCCGGCCTCTGGGAATTACCCATGGGCACGACGGGCGAAGAGATACTGGAGCTGGCCGGAGGCATACGGAATAACCGAACGCTCAAAGCCTGGTTACCCGGCGGCGCCAGCACGGGCTTTCTGTTGCCCCAGCACCTGACCATACCGCTGGATTTCAAAAATCCCGGCAGTGAAGGCAGCCGCCTGGGAACGGGACTGCTCACCGTGGTCACCGAGGATCAGAGCATGGTGTCGCTGATGCGCAACCTCGAGCAATTTTTTGCCCGGGAATCCTGCGGCTGGTGTACGCCCTGCCGGGACGGGCTGCCCTGGACGGTCAAATTGCTGCAGGCCATCGAGAATGGTGAAGGCGAAGAGGGCGACATCGAAATGCTGGAAAAACTCGCCGCTGATTGCGGCCCCAGCCTGACTTTTTGCGCCCATGCCCCGGGTGCGGCCATGCCCCTGGAAACCGCGCTCCGACATTTCCGGGCCGAGTTTGAGCAGGGCATCAGCCGGCCCCGGGGTGTCGCTCATGCCGATCCCATTCCGGTCGGCAGCGTTTAGGGAAGACAGCGATACAAACAGGATAAGTACGGCCATCAAGTAACATTTTGCGGCAAATCCGCCGCGCTCAGGATTGGGAGCAAGGACACGTCATGGCGACGATACATGTGGACGGCAAGACCTATGAGGTCGACGGCGCCGACAATCTGCTGCAGGCCTGCCTGTCACTGGGTCTGGACGTGCCCTATTTCTGCTGGCACCCCGCCATGGGCAGTGTCGGCGCCTGCCGTCAGTGCGCCGTACGCCAGTACAAGGATGACAACGACAACAAGGGCATGCTGGTGATGTCCTGCATGGCGCCCGCGGCGGACCAGACCCGGATTGCCATTGAGGACGAGGAAGCCCGGAAATTCCGCGCCAGCGTGGTGGAATGGCTGATGATCAACCATCCCCACGATTGCCCGGTCTGCGAAGAGGGCGGCCACTGCCATCTGCAGGACATGACGGTCATGACCGGTCACGACAGCCGGCGTTATCGCTTTCGTAAGCGCACTCACCGCAACCAGTACCTGGGGCCGTTCATCGCCCATGAAATGAATCGCTGCATCACCTGCTACCGCTGCACCCGCTTTTACAACGATTACGCCGGCGGCGGCGACCTGGGCGCTTTTGGCGCCAACGACAACATCTATTTCGGGCGCCACCAGGAGGGCGTTCTGGAGAGCGAGTTTGCCGGCAACCTCACCGAAGTCTGCCCCACCGGGGTGTTTACCGACCAGACCCATTCCGAGCAATACACCCGTAAATGGGACCTGCAATTCGCGCCCAGTATCTGCCAACAGTGTGCGGTCGGGTGCAATACCAGCCCCGGTGAGCGCTACGGTGACATACGCCGCATAGAGAACCGCTACCACGGCGAAGTGAATGGTTACTTTCTCTGTGACCGCGGCCGCTTCGGCTATGGTTATGTAAATCGGCTCGACCGTCCCAAATACCCAACCTGGCGCAGCTCAGTCGGAGAGGAGCCCAGAGCACTTGAGGTGGATGCCGCCCTGGACTACGGCGGCGATGCCCTGCGCAACGCCAGTCGCATCATCGGTATTGGCTCGCCCCGGGCCAGCCTGGAAAGTAACCATAAGCTCCGGGAACTGGTTGGTGCGGACAATTTCTCCACCGGCATCAATGCCGCGGAACAGGCCTGCCTGCGCCGCATGACGGAACTGAACCAGAGTTGCGGCCTCAAGACTCCCAGCCTGACGTCGGTTGAGGAGCACGATGCCATTCTGGTGCTGGGCGAAGACCTGAACCAGAGCGCAGCACGCCTGGGCCTGTCGGTGCGCCAGGCTGCGCTGGCGCGTCAGGCGGAGTTGGCGGGCACCATCGGTATTCCCGCCTGGAACGCGGAAGCCGTCAAAACCATGGGTAACCGCCGCTACCATCCCCTGTACATTGCCTATCCAAAAACGACCAACCTCGATGCCGTCGCCGAAGCCCAGTATGCCCTGGCGCCAGACGACATCGCTCGCCTGGGCTTTGCGGTGGCGCACTTCATCGATCCGTCAGCGCCCGCTCCGGACAATCTGGAGGCTGATACCGCTGACAACGCCAAAATCATTGCCGGCAAGCTCATGGCCGCCCGCAGACCACTGGTTATCAGTGGCGGTTCTCTCAGCTCGCTGGCCATTATCGAGGCCGCCGGCAACGTTGCCCGCGCCCTGTCACGCCGGGCCAGAGACGGCGGCCTGATACTGATCCGGGCCGAAGCCAACAGCACCGGTGTTGAGTTGCTGGGCGGCAAACCTCTGGACTGGGCGCTGGACGAACTCTCCGGTCAGCGCGCCGATGCCGTGATCGTACTGGAAAATGACCTCTATCAGCGCTGCGAGCGCCACCGGGTAGATCAGGCACTGAGCAAGACCCAGGCTCTGGTCGTTCTGGACCACCAACACACCCAGACGCTCGACCGCGCTGATCTGGCCCTGCCGGCGGCCAGTTTTGCCGAAGGTGACGGTACCCTGGTCAGCCTTGAAGGCCGCGCCCAGCGTTTCTTCCAGGTCTACGACCCGCGTTATATGCGCCCTGAGAGCCGT